>SHVY01000081.1 GCA_009694045.1 Alphaproteobacteria bacterium
AGAAAAATTGGCGCGCCCGGAGAGATTCGAACTCCCGACCCCCAGATTCGTAGTCTGGTGCTCTATCCAACTGAGCTACGGGCGCGCATGCGCCGCTGGCGTTGCGTGTCGGCAACGGCAGTCCGGAAGCTAATCAATGTGCCCTACCCGCGCAAGGGTCTGGGGAAGCGCGGGCGGGGCGATTGGCCCTTGTCGCTGACAATCGGCCTGCGTACTATCGTCGCATCAGGCGGGGCATCAATCGCGCCGCCGTCGTGCGCGCGGAGCCGGGGGGACAACGACGACATGAATGGGTCGTGGAGTGGCGTTTTCGGGGTGACGTTCGCCCTGGCGCTCGGGGCATGCTCGTTTGGCGAGGACTCGCTGTGGCCGACGCTGTCGGGTGAAGATCCGGCGGAAAGCGTGGCCATCGAGCCGTCGAGCGGCGAGATGCAGGTGAGCCCGACCATCGGTGGCGGCACGGTCGAGGCCGCCTCGGTCCCCGCCATGGGCACCACCGGCACGGCGGTGGGGGCGAAGGTCGCGGCCATGAACGCCGAACTCGGCGGGCTTCAGGGGTCGATCGCCGGTAACGGCACGGCGATCCAATCCTTGCGGGCCGAATCGGAGCAGAAGGCCCAGCGCTACTACGCCACCGTGGCCGCCATCACGGCCCGGCTCCAGGTCGGCACGACCCCGGGAAATCCTGTGCTCCTCAGCCAGTGGAACACCGCCCAGACCGAGCTGGACGGCATCGCCGTCGATATCGGCCGCCTGAACGCCGTCGCCAACGACGTGGCGTCCGACGCGGGCGTGACCAGCTATCTGCTCGATGCGATCCGGGCGACCTATCGCCTGTCCGGCGCCATCGACGAAGACCATCGGCAGCTTGCCCTGCTCGAGGACAACGTCAATCGCACCATCGTCGCCATCGACCGGCTGCTGCGCGATGTCAACGCGGCGATCGAGCGGCAGACCGCCTACGTCAACAACGAGCGGCGACATCTCGGGCAGCTCGCCCTCGCGATCAACGGCGGCGAGGTCTTCGGGCCGGCGCTCGCCACCGCACCCGGATTCTCGGCCGTGTCGACGGGAGCATCGGCGGCAACCCCCAGCGGACCGCCCCTGGTGGTGATCCGCTTCGACACGCCCGACGTCGCCTATCGGCAGGCGCTCTATACGGCGGTGAGCCAAGCTCTCGACCGGCAGCCGACGGCGATCTTCGATCTCGTCGCCGTCGCCCCGAACCGGGGAACGGCGAGCGAAGTGGCCCTGGCGGCGGACGCGGCGCGCCGTTATGCCGAGGACGTGCTTCGGTCGCTCAACGAAATGGGGCTGCCGGCCAATCGGATCACCCTGTCGTCGGTGACCAGCCCCGAAGTCGCCACCAACGAGGTGCGGATCTTCGTCCGCTGACCCGCCCTGGGAGTGATCCAGGCGGCCGATTTCGGCGTACTTTGAGACAACGCGGACATGGAGGGTGCCATGCGGCGGGTTCTCGTGGTCGGTCTGCTGTTGGTCCTGGCCGGACTGTCGCCGGCTCGTGCCGACGGGCTCTCGACCGATGATCAGACGACGATCCAGAAGGTCATCACGGCGCAGCTCGACGCCTTCAACCACGACGACGGATCGCGCGCCTACAGCTTCGCGGCCCCAGGGATCAAGGTCATGTTCCCGTCGGTCGACAACTTCATGGCGATGGTGCGGGAGGGATATCCCCCAGTCTACCGCTCGCGCGAAGCCGAGTTCCGCGACGTCGTGGCGCTCGATGGTGGTCTTGCTCGCCAACAGGTCCTGATCGTCGGCGCCGACGGGACCGTCGTGCTGGCGCTCTACACCATGGAGCGGGGAGCCGACGGCATCTGGCGCATCGCCGGCTGCACCCTTGTGAAGGCCGACGAAGCAGGGGCCTGAGCGCGGGCCCATGGGCCGGGTCGTCGATTTTTTTCTACGGGCTTGGCAGCCGTTATTCCTATCTTGCGTCCACCCAGATCGAGCACATCGCGGCCCGGACGGGCGCCCGCTTTCGCTGGTGGCCGCTGTCGAGCACCGACTTGATGGCCGCGCGCGGGCAGGACCCGTTCGCCGGCGCGGCACCTTCGGGGCAATACGAATGGGACTACCGGCGCCGCGACGCCGAGGCTTGGGCCGCGTACTACAGCGTGCCGTTCCGCGACAACCACGGCCGGGTCGCTTACGAATCTCGGCTGCTGGCCCGTTCTTGCATCGCCGCAGGACGCCTGGGCCCGGATCGAGCACTATTCGCGGGCCGTCTTCACGGCGATGTTCGTGGACGACCTGATCCGTATCGACCGCGAGGACTGCGTCGCACGCGCGAGCGGGCTGGGGCTCGATCGGCGACAGTTCGAGGCGGCGTTGGACGATCCCGCGACGGCTGCGGCCGCCGCGGCGATCGTCGCCAACGCGAAGGCCAGGGGCGCCTTCGGCGTGCCGACGTTCTTCCTGGACGGACGGATGTTCTGGGGCAACGAACCGGCTGGTTCTGCTGGAGCACGCGCTTCGCGCGTCACCAGGATAGGGCGCCGCCGTCGTAGTTCAGGAAGCGGCCAGAATCCTTCGCGGTCGCGGCGTCAATCACCCGGCGCATGCCGGCGATGCTGTCCTTCGGCTTCACCGGGGCGGACTTGCCACCCATGTCGGTCTGCACCCAGCCGGGATGGAACAGCAGCACCGTGATCCCCTTCGCCGCCAGGTCGCGGGCGAGGCTGACGCCCACCGCGTTGAGCGCCGCCTTGCTCGCCCGGTAGACGTACGCGCCGCCGCTGGTGTTGTCGGCCATGCTGCCCATCTTGCTGGTGACGCAGGCGATGATCTTGCGCCCGCCACGGGCGACGTGGTCGACCAACGCCTGGGAAACCAGCAGCGGGCCGAGCGCGTTAATCCGCAAGGTCTCGTCCCAGGACGTGCCGTCCAGCTTGCCGAACGTCTGAGCCTCACCGCCGTAGACCCCGGCGTTGTTGATCAGCACGTCGATCGCCTCGGACCTCAGGGTCCTGGCCAAGCCCAGCACGTGCCTGGCGTTGGCGACATCGAGCTCGTGCAGGATGGTCGCCGCGCCGGTCAATTTCGCCAGCGCCTTGGCTTTGGCCGGGTCGCGGCAGCAGGCATGAACCAGCCAGCCCGCGTCTGCGTACTGCTTCACGAATTCGAGGCCGAGGCCGCGGTTGGCGCCGGTGATCAGGACTGTCGGCATGACCCTACCCTATCCCGAAGCGTGGCGCGCGCCAACCATGGCGCGGGTCTTGGGATCGAGGGCGTCGCGCAAGGAATCGCCGAGCAGGTTGCAGCCGAGGACCGCGAGGCTGATGGCGAGGCCCGGGTAGAGCGCGAGCCAGGGCGCGCTGAACATGTAAGTCTGTGATTCGTTGAGCATTCTTCCCCAGCTCGGTTGCGGCGGCTGGGCCCCGATGCCGAGATAGCTGAGACCCGCCTCGGCGAGGATCGCGATGCCGAACTGGATCGTCGCCTGGACCACGAGCACCCCGGCCACGTTCGGCAACAGGTGATCCCAGGCAATGGAAAACGATGATTTTCCAAGAGCTTGGGCCGCCCGCACGTAGTCGCGGACCCGGACCTGG
Source organism: Alphaproteobacteria bacterium (assembly GCA_009694045.1). GTDB lineage: Bacteria > Pseudomonadota > Alphaproteobacteria > SP197 > SP197 > SHVY01. The sequence continues at coordinate 3,579 of SHVY01000081.1, forward strand.
CGGACGCAAGCGCGCGTCAGTCGGGCGAACACCGGCACGTTGAAGAGGCCGATGGCGAGAATCGCATTGACGGCACCGGGACCCAGCAGAATTGTGGCGAGCAGGGCCGATATAACGGCGGGAAATGCCAAAATAACGTCGCAGAAGCGCGAAATTCCCTCATCGACGAAACCACCGCGGGTCGCGGCCAAGGTCCCCAGCACGATCCCCCCGATCAGGCCGATGCCGACCGCGACGACCCCGACCGCGACCGTGGTCTGCGCACCCGCCAGCAGGAGCGAGGCGATGTCGCGGCCCAAGGGATCGGTGCCCAGCCAATGGTCGGCGGACGCGGGCCGCAACCGCTCGCCGATGGCGAGGTCCGTGATCGGATGCGGGGTCCACACCAGGGACAGGAGGGCCGCCGTCAGCACGGCGCCCACGAGCAGGCCCCCGACCAGGGCGCGCGTCACGGCGCTGCCCGCAGCCGCGGATCGATGACGGCATAGGCGAGGTCGACCAGGAAGGCGATGGCCGCGACCATGGCGACGAGGACCAGGACGCATCCCCGCACGACGATCAGATCGCGTTGCTCGACCGCCTGCAGCACCAAGCGCCCGAGCCCCGGCAGGTAGGACACGTTTTCGATGACCACCGCGCCGGAGACGAGGAATCCGAGTTGCAACCCCATCACCGTCACCACCGGCACGAGGGCGTTGCCGAAGGCGTGGCGCCACAGCACCCGGCGCGCCGAGGCCCCCTTGGCATAAGCGGTCCGGATGAAACCTTCGCCCATCACCTCGAGCATCGCCGCGCGGGTGACGCGGGTGAGGATCGCCGTCTGCGCCAGCGCCAAGGCCACGGCGGGCAGCGCCAGCGCTTGCAAGGCGGCCAGCGGTGTGCCCCAGCCGGGGAAGCCTCCGGCCGGAAACCAGCCGAGGCCGACGGCGAAGGCGAGGATCAGGAGGATCGCGAGCCAGAATCCGGGCACCGAGATGCCGATCTGGCTGAGGACCATCACAGCGACGTCAGCGGGGCGGTTGTGACGCGCCGCCGCGTACACCCCAAGCGGCAAGGCGAGGACCACGGTCAGTGTCATGGCCAGGCCGGCGAGCGGCAGGGTCACGACCAAGCGTTCGGCGATCAAGCCGCCCACGGCCACGCGATAGGTGTGGCTGGTGCCGAAGTCGCCGACCACCACACCGGCCAGCCACGCGCCGTAGCGCGACAACGCGGGCCGATCGAGGCCGAGATCGTGGCGCAATCTGGCCACCGATTCGGCGGGAGCGTCGATCCCCAGCATGAGGCGGGCCGGATCGCCGGGCAGCAGATCGAGCACCGCGAAGACCACCAGCGACGCAACCGCGAGGGTCGCCAGCAGCACGAGCAGGCGCCGGGTGAGATAGGCGATCACCGGAAGCGCGTGCGGTAGGCGATCTGGTCGCCGAGATCGTCGGCGAGGTAGACCGCGCGGCCGATCGAGCGCGCGACGCAATCGGCCGCCAGCCCGCCGATCCGGGCCACGAGATCGGGTGACGCGGCAGGGTCGCCGCGACCGGTCGCGAGGACGAACAATGTATCGCCGTCAAACGGGGTGTGCGACGGCCGCACGGCGCGAGCGATGCCGTCCTGGGCCATGATCGCCACCCGCCGCGCGCTGGCGCGGGTCAGGGTGGCGTTGGTCGCGACCACGCCGATCACCGTCCCGCCCGCGGGGAGGTCGCGACCCACGGCGTTCAGCATGGTCACGCTGGCCCGAGGCGGCACCTGACCGCCCATCTCCCCGTTCTGCTCGAGCGACCAGGCCCACAGGGTCGGGCCGTCGCCGATCAGGGGCGAGCCGACGGGATTCGCCGCGATCAGGGCGCCGACTTGGAGTCCGTCGGAGGTCACGGCGGAAGCGCTGCCGAGACCGCCCTTCAAACTTCCCGCCATGGCGCCGAGTCCGGCGCCGGCGTTGCCGAGGGCGAAGTCGAGGGCCGCGGCCACGCAGGCATCCTGCCCCAGGCGACGATAGGGCGGCTCGTGCCCCCACGCCTTGTGGCCACCGTTCAGGAGGTCGAAGAGGATCGCCGCGGGCACGATCGGCACCCGAGCCTCGCCGACCGCGAAGCCGCGGCCACGGGCCGCGAGCCACGCCATGACGCCGCCGGCCGCGTCGAGCCCGAACGCCGAGCCGCCGCTGAGCACGACCGCATCGGCCCGGTCCACGAGACAGGTCGGGTCGAGCGCTTCGGTTTCGCGCGTCCCCGGCGCGCCGCCGCGAACATCGACGGCGGCCACGGCGGGCGCATCGGCGAGGACCACCGTGACGCCGGATCGAACGCCATGGTCCTCGGCGTTGCCGACGCGCAGGCCATCCACGTCGGTGAGGAGATTGCGCGGACCCGGCCGGACCATTCAGTCGTCGCCCTTCGTGCGGCGCGCATCGGTCATCTGCCGGTGCAGACCCCAGAATTCCTGCATCGCGAGGAACGTGAACGACACGGACCAGCCGATCAGAAGCAGGCCATTGAGCGCTTCGACGCCGGCGACGAAGCGGAGTCCCTTCAAGGGGTACATGTCGCCGAACCCGAGGGAGGTATAGGACACCGTCGAGAAATAGACGTAATCGAGAATCGTGACCGGCCCCTCGCCGCCGAAATCACCGATATCGACGTAGCGATCGACGACGAGGTAGCCGATGCCGTAGAGCCACACCTCGACCGTGTGCAAGGCAAACACCGCGAAAAGCACGGCCAGCATCCGCTGCCTGGGCGGCATGGTGAGGCGGGGAAGAAGATCCGACGTCACCCGCAATCCCTCGTAATGGATCACCACGGTCGCGAGGACGAGGACCACGCTAGCAGCCATGTCGATCAGCATGATGGGATCCCTGCTCCGCCCGGTTCGCGCGTCCGCACGATAGTCGGTCGCGGAGCGCGATGCACGTAGCCCACCGGGCGCGGGTTGGCTATGGTCCGGGCCGCAACCGGAGTGCCCACCCATGCGCGTGCTTCGCGGCCCCCTCCCCCCAGCCCCCTCCCGCGAGGGGAGGGGGAAAGACCAAGACGTCCCCTCCCGCGATAGGAGGCGTGCGTCCAACCGGTCGAGGTTCGGGTTGGCCCTTGGTCTCGTCCTTGCGCTCGCGTGGGGCGCGGGCGCCGCGGCCGACCCGGCGCGGGCGACGCGGCACATGGTGGCCGCGGCCGATCCCCGTGCGGTCGAGGCGGGCCTCGCCATCCTCAGGGCCGGGGGCAGCGCCCTGGACGCGGCCATCGCCACCCAGATGGTGCTGAACCTGGTGGAGCCACAGTCCTCGGGCATCGGCGGCGGCGCCTTTCTGTTGACCTACGACGCCACGACCCGAGCGGTCGCGACCTACGACGGGCGCGAGACGGCGCCGGCCGCGGCCACGTCCACGCTGTTCCTTGGGCCCGACGGCCAACCGATGGATTTCGTCCAGGCCGTGGTCGGTGGGCGCTCGGTCGGAGTGCCGGGGCTCCTGCGCATGTTGGAGCTGGCCCACGGGGACCACGGCACGCTGCCCTGGCGTGAGCTGTTCCAGCCGGCGATCGCCTTGGCGGAAGCGGGATTCGTCGTGTCGCCCCGGCTCGGCAAATCCATCGCCAAGACCGAGCGGATGAATGCCACGCCCGTGACCGCCGCGGCCTTCCTGGACGCGCAAGGCAAGGCGCTGGCGCCAGGGACGACGATCAGGAACCCGGCGCTGGCGGCGACCCTGAGGACGATCGCGGACGGCGGGGCCGCCAGGTTCTACGAAGGCGACATCGCCGAGGCCATCGCCGTGGCGGTTCAGGGCTTCGCGGCCAATCCCGGCGCGCTCACGGTCGCGGACATGGCGGTGTACGAGGCGAAACGGCGCGAGGCGGTGTGCGGGCCCTACCGCGTGTGGATCGTCTGCGGCATGGGGCCGCCGAGTTCGGGCGGGGTCGCCGTGCTGCAGATCCTGGCCGGGCTGGAGCCCTTCGACATGGCGGCTCTCACCCCCGATTCGCCGGAGGCCGATCATCTGATCGCCGAGGCGAGCCGGCTCGCCTTCGCTGATCGCAACCGGTACCTCGCCGACTCCGATTTCGTGCCCGTCCCCGTCGCCGGGCTCCTCGATCCGGGATATCTGGCCGGCCGCGTCGCCCTGATCGATCCGACGCGGAGCATGGGCAAGGTGGAACCGGGGTCCCCGCCGACCCAGGGAGGCTGGCACTGGGCCGACGGCCAGGACAGCGAACGGCCCGGCACGACGCACATCAGCGTGATCGACGGCGCGGGCAACGCGGTGTCGTTGACCAGCAGCATCGAGGGGCCGTTCGGCTCCCGGCTCATGGTGCGCGGCTTCCTGCTGAACAACGAGATGACGGACTTTTCCTTCACGCCCGAAGAGGAGGGCCAGATCGTCGCCAACCGCGTGCAGGGGGGCAAGCGGCCGCGATCCTCGATGGCGCCGACCATCGTGCTCGACCGCGATCGGCGCCTGGTCATGGTCGTGGGATCGCCGGGCGGCTCGCGCATCATCGGCTACGTGGCCAAGACCCTGGTCGCCGCCCTGGACTGGAACCTGGACCCGCAGGCGGCGATCGACCTGCCCCACATCGTGAACCGCAACGGCAACACCGAGATCGAGGACGGGCGCGTGGTCCAGACTCTGCGGGAGGCCCTGAAGGGGCTGGGCCACACCGTGGCGGTCAAGAAGATGGAGAGCGGCCTGCACGTCATTCGGGTGACCGCCACCGGCCTGGAAGGCGGCGCCGACCCGCGGCGCGAGGGCGTGGCGGAAGGCGATTGAGGCAGGGATGAGCGAACGTGCCAGCGTCCGCCTGCTGCCCGGGCTCGGCAAGCGGTTCCGATCCGGGCATCCCTGGGTCTATTCGAACGAGATCCGCATGGACGAGGCGGCCCGTGCCATCGCGCCCGGCAGCGTCGTGCGGATCGTCGACGACGGCGGCACGATGCTGGCCTGCGCCACGTTCAACCCCCATTCCCTGATCGCCGCCCGGCGTCTGGACCCGGACCCCGAGTGCATCATCGACGCAGGGTTCATCGCCCTGCGCCTGCGCCGGGCGCTGGGCTTGCGCGAACGGCTGTACGACGGACCCTACTATCGTCTGGTCCACGCCGAGGCCGACGGTCTGCCCGGCCTGGTGATCGATCGGTTCGGAGATTGTTTCGTCTGCCAGGCGAACACCGCCGGGGCCGAGGGCCTCATGCCCACCATCGTCGGGGCGCTGCGGGCGACATTCGCCCCCCGCGGCATCGTGCTGCGCGGCGACAGCCCGGTGCGCGCGCTGGAGGGACTTCCGTCCGCGGTCTCCTGCGTCGGAGAAACACCCGATGCAACCGTGCCGGTGCTGGAGGGCGCGGCCCGATTCCTCGCCGATCCGCTGCACGGACAGAAGACCGGCTGGTTCTACGATCAGCGCGACAACCGGGCCTTCATGGCGCGCCTGGCGAAGGGCCTGTCGGTGCTGGACGTGTACTGCCACGGCGGCGGGTTCGGCGTAACGGCCCTGCTTGCCGGGGCGCGCGAGGCCCTGTTCGTCGACAGCTCGGAGCCGGCGCTGAAGCTTGCCGCCGGGGCCGCTGCGCTGAACGGCTGCGCCGACCGCGCCCGGTTCGTCCGCGCCGAGGCCTTTCGCGACCTGGAGGACCGGGCGCGAAACGGCGAACGGTTCGGCATGGTCGTGGCCGATCCGCCGTCGTTCGTGAAATCCCGACGCGACCTGGCCGTCGGCGCCCGCGGCTATCGCAAGCTGACGCGGCTGGCGGCGGCCCTGGTGGACGGGGGAGGTTTCCTGTTCATCGCCTCCTGCTCGCATCTGGTGGACGTGCCGACGTTCGCCGACCAGGTGCGCCGCGGACTGCACGACGCACGCCGGGATGGCCGCGTCATCCACACCGCCGCCGCCGGCCCCGACCACCCGGTCCACCCGGCCCTGCCCGAATCGGCGTACCTGAAGGCCCTGGTGCTTCAGCTCGACTGAGCCGGCCCCTGGGGCAGGGTGATGCGGAAGACGGTGCCCGTCGCGCCGGTCGTGACCAGCGCGAGTTCGCCGCCGTGACCCAGCATGAGTTCGCGGGCGATGGCGAGGTCGAGTCCGGTGCCGCCGGGCCTGGCCCCGCCGGCGAACGCCTGGAACAGGTTCTGGCGCGCCTTGGACGGCAAGCCCGTACCCGAATCGGCGATCAGGATGGTGACCATGCCGACGCTGGGCTCGGTGCTGACGCGGATTTCGCCCGCCGCCGGCATCGCCTCGGCGGCGTTGCGGGCGAGGTTCAGGAGAACCCGAAAGATCTGGTCACGATCGGCGCGCAGGCTTACATCCTCGCCGACCTCGTTGCGCCAGACAAGGGCGGATCCCAAAGTCGGCACCACGGCCGCCCGCACGTCATCGACCAGGGACGCGAGCCCGAACCGCGTCAGGCGCAATTCCGGCTCGTCCGCGCGGGCGAAGCGCAGGGCGTCCTCGCACAGGGCTGCGGCGCGGTCGATGGCGGCAACCAGGGTCGGGGCCTGGCGCCGCACGTCCGGATCGTCGCTGCCTGCAAGGCGATCGGTGATCAGCGCCGCGTTGGCGAGGATGTTGCGGAGATCGTGGCTGATCTTGCTGACCGCCGCGCCGATCGCGGCCAGGCGCGCGCTGTCGCAACGCCATGCGCAGGTCCCGTTGCAGGGCCGTGAACTCGGCCTGGGCGACGCCGATCTCGTCGCGGCGAACGATCGGCGGCGGCTCGCGCGACGCGTCCTCGGGAGCCACGCGAAACGCCACCAGGCCTTCGGTCAGGCGTCGCAGGGGCCGGACGATCAGCCATTGCAGGGCAAGGAACACGAATCCCGCGGCGAACAGGGAGATGACGATCGACAACCCGAGAATGCGCCAGGAATAGCCCGGATTATTCATGGCGGCACTGATTTGGGTTGGCGGATGCGGCATAAGCTGTTGATTTCGTGTAGGATTTTGTTGTCGAAGCAAGATCTTTCACGGATCACAGAAGGGCCACACCCGCCATGCAAGCCGATAGCCTTCTGCCCTTCGAACTGCCAGCGTTTGGCGCAAGAAGTTGAGCCTCGCCTTCGATGGCGGGCGGCTGTCCTCGGACGGCGGTGTGCTGCTGTTGCGCGAGATCGAACGCCGGCTACGAGGACGCCGACGACTGCGACGCGT
>SHVY01000082.1 GCA_009694045.1 Alphaproteobacteria bacterium
GGGAATCGCGGTCCAACCGCAACGCGCGCCAACCATCCATGTTTTTGTCGGCTATCTTAGCCGATAGGGAATCGCGGTCCAACCGCAACGGTGCGGGCGCTTAGGGCATATCTCGTGCAATCTTAGCCGATAGGGAATCGCGGTCCAACCGCAACAATCGATCCTCGCTTCTCTAATCGGACTGTATCTTAGCCGATAGGGAATCGCGGTCCAACCGCAACATAGATTGCACCGGCGATGTCGTCGTCGGCATCTTAGCCGATAGGGAATCGCGGTCCAACCGCAACCGTCCGGATCGGACCCCTGAAAAAGGGGGCCGATCCGGACGGTTGCTGCCGCGGGCTGCATGCAAGCCGATTCGGGCGATCCCAGATGGCGGCGCGGGCTCGGCCCGGGGGAATCGCCGACGCGGGTACGATGCCTCAGGGGAGTTTTTCGGCCTCCCCTAACTCCTTGATATCGTGCGATAATGCTCTCGCCTACCCGTCTTGACGGGGGGCCGCGACTGGCTTATACCGCGCCCACTCGCCCCGGTGGCGCGCCGCCGCCGCATGAGGTGTCAAGGCTTGCCGCAGTCCGCATCCCCCCTGCCGCCGCCGCCGCCCACGGCTACGGCAGCCCTCGTTCTGGCCGACGGTTCGGTCTTTTGGGGCGAAGGATTCGGCGCCACGGGCCAGGCGATCGGCGAGCTCTGCTTCAACACCGCGATCACCGGGTACCAGGAAATCCTGACCGACCCGTCCTACGCCGGCCAGATCATCGCCTTCACCTTTCCCCACATCGGCAACGTCGGCGTGAACCCCGAGGACATCGAAGCCACGACGCCCGCGGCGCGTGGCCTGGTGCTACGGACGACCCCGACCGAGCCCGCCAACTTCCGCAGCCGCGATCGCCTGCAACCCTGGCTCGCGGGCCGCGGGCTGGTTGGCATCGGCGGCGTCGATACCCGCCGCCTCACCCGCCACATCCGCACGAAAGGGTTCCAGAACGCGGCGATCGGGCACGATCCGAGTGGCCGCCTCGACGCGCGCGCCCTGCACGCCGCGGCGCGCGACTGCCCTGGGCTCGAAGGCCGGGATCTCGCCCAACACGTGACCTGTCGCCAGACCTACACCTGGGACGAGACCCGCTGGACCCTCGGCCAGGGGTATGGCCGGATGGAGCACCCGCGCCGCCACGTCGTCGCCATCGACTACGGGGTGAAGCGCAACATTCTGCGCAGCCTCGCGAGCCTGGGCTGCCGGGTGACGGTGGTGCCCGCCACCGCCAGCGTCGCCGACGTGATGCGCCACCGGCCGGACGGCATCTTCCTGTCGAACGGGCCCGGCGATCCGGCGGCGACCGGAACGTACGCCGTACCGACCATCGCGGGCCTGCTCGCCACCCCGACGCCGTTGTTCGGCATCTGTCTGGGGCATCAGATGCTCGCCCTCGCGCTCGGCGCGCGGACCCGGAAAATGGCCTGCGGCCATCGCGGCGCCAACCATCCGGTCCGCGACCTGGCCACCGGCAAGGTCGAAATCACCAGCCAAAATCACGGCTTCGTGGTGGATCCGGACAGTCTGCCCGCCGGCGTCGTCGCCACCCACGTCTCGTTGTTCGACCAGTCCCTGGAAGGCCTGCGCGTCGATGGCCGCCCGGTCTTCTCCGTGCAGTACCACCCCGAAGCCTCGCCCGGCCCCAGGGACAGCGCCTACCTGTTCGAGCGATTCATCCAGGCGATCGACGCCCGTGCCTAGGCGGACCGATATCCAGTCGATCCTGATCATCGGAGCGGGGCCGATCGTCATCGGGCAGGGGTGCGAGTTCGACTATTCCGGCGCCCAGGCGTGCAAGGCGCTGAAGGAGGAGGGCTATCGGGTCATCCTGGTGAATTCCAACCCGGCGACGATCATGACCGATCCGGGGCTCGCGCATGCGACCTACATCGAGCCGATCACCCCGGAGATCGTCGCCAAGATCATCGCCCGCGAGCGGCCCGACGCCCTGCTGCCCACCATGGGCGGCCAGACGGCGCTCAACATCGCCATGGCGCTGGCCGACGACGGCACGCTGGCGAAGGCCGGGGTGAAGCTGATCGGCGCCAGCCGGGACGCCATCGCCAAGGCCGAGGACCGCGCGTTGTTCCGCGCGGCCATGACGCGGATCGGCCTGGAATGCCCGCGCAGCCACATGGTGCGAAGCCTCGCCGAGGCCCGCGAGGCCCAAGCCGAGATCGGCCTGCCGACCATCATCCGCCCGAGCTTCACCCTCGGCGGCACCGGCGGCGGCATCGCCTACAACCGGGAGGAGTTGGAGGAGATCGTCGCCACGGGCCTCGATGCCTCGCCCACCCACGAGGTGCTGGTCGAGGAGTCGGTCCTCGGCTGGAAGGAGTTCGAGATGGAGGTCGTGCGCGACCGCGCCGACAATTGCATCATCGTCTGCTCCATCGAGAACCTGGATCCCATGGGGGTGCACACCGGCGACAGCATCACGGTCGCGCCGGCGCTGACCCTCACCGACAAGGAATTCCAGATCATGCGCGACGCCTCGATCGCGGTGTTGCGCGAGATCGGCGTCGACACCGGCGGGTCGAACGTGCAGTTCGCCGTCAACCCGGCGGACGGGCGGATGGTCGTCATCGAGATGAACCCGCGAGTGTCGCGCTCCTCGGCGCTGGCCTCCAAGGCGACCGGATTCCCCATCGCCAGGGTCGCCGCCAAGCTGGCGATCGGCTACACCCTGGACGAGATCGGCAACGACGTCACCGGGGTGACCCCGGCGTCGTTCGAGCCGACCATCGACTACATCGTCACGAAAATCCCCCGCTTCAATTTCGAGAAGTTTCCCGGCGCCGACACGACCCTGACCACATCCATGAAGTCGGTGGGCGAGGCGATGGCGGTGGGCGGCACCTTCGCGGAATCCCTGCAGAAGGCGCTGCGCTCCCTGGAGACCGGCCTGACCGGCTTCGACGAACAGCCGCCGTACACGGACCGGGATGCGATTCGGGCAGCGTTGTCCGTGCCGACCCCGGATCGCATCCTGCTGGTGGCCCAGGGGTTCCGCGCCGGCCTGTCGGTGGCCGAGGTCCACGCCGCCTGCCGGATCGACCCCTGGTTTCTCGAACGCATCGCGGAGATCGTCGAGGCCGAACGGGACTTGACGCTGAACGGCTTCCCGAGAGACGCAGACGGCCTGCTCGCGCTCAAGAAACTAGGCTTCTCCGACGCGCGCATCGGAATGCTGACCGGGGCCGAGGAAGCGGTGGTTTCCAAGGAACGGTACGCGATGGGCATCCGCCCGGTGTACAAGCGCATCGACACCTGCGCCGCCGAGTTCCCGTCGCGGACGTCGTACATGTACTCCTGCTACCAGGGCGACGGCAGGGGCCCGCCGGAATGCGAGGCCGAGCCCACGGGGGCGCGCAAGGTCATGATCCTGGGCGGCGGCCCGAACCGCATCGGCCAGGGTATCGAGTTCGACTATTGCTGCGTCCACGCGGCGTACGGCCTGAAGGACGCCGGCATCGAGACCATCATGGTCAATTGCAACCCCGAGACGGTCTCGACCGACTACGACACGTCGGACCGGCTGTACTTCGAGCCCTTGACCGCCGAGGACGTGATCGAAATCGCCCATGTGGAGATGAGTCGCGGAACGTTGATCGGCGTCATCGTGCAGTTCGGCGGCCAGACCCCCTTGAAGCTCGCGGCGGCGCTGGAGGCCGCCGGGGTGCCAATCATCGGCACCTCGCCCGACGCCATCGACCTGGCCGAGGATCGCCAGCGGTTCCAGGAGCTGCTGACCCGGCATGGGCTGCGGCAGCCCAACAACGGCATCTGCCGCACGATCGACGAGGCGCGCGCGATCGCCGAGCGGATCGGCTTCCCGGTGGTGGTGCGTCCGTCCTACGTCCTCGGCGGCCGCGCCATGGAGATCATCCACGACCAGGCTGGGCTCGCCCTCTACGTCGGGCGCGCGGTCAAGCTGTTCGGCTCCTCCCCCATCCTGATCGATCGCTTCCTGCAGGACGCGACCGAAGTCGACGTCGACGCCCTGGCCGACGGCACCGACGTCTACGTGGCCGGAATCCTCGAACACATCGAGGAGGCCGGAATCCATTCCGGCGATTCCGCCTGCTCGCTGCCGCCCTACAGCCTGTCGGCCGGATTGATCGAGGAGCTGCGCCGGCAGACGGTGCAGCTTGCCCGGGCACTTGGCGTCGTCGGCCTGATGAACGTCCAGTTCGCGGTCAAGGATGGCGACGTCTATGTGCTGGAAGTGAACCCGCGAGCCAGCCGGACCGTGCCGTTCGTCGCCAAGACCATCGGCGTGCCGATCGCCAAGATCGCGGCCCGGGTGATGGCGGGCGAGCGTCTGGCGGATTTCGACCTGGAGCCCTGGCCGCAACGCCACGTAGCCGTCAAGGAGGCGGTCTTTCCCTTCGCCCGCTTCCCCGGCGTGGACGTAATTCTCGGGCCGGAGATGAAATCGACCGGCGAGGTCATGGGTCTGGATCGCGACTTCGCCCATGCCTTCGCCAAGTCGCAGATCGCCGCCGGCTCGCCGATCCCGCAAGGAGGTCGGGTCTTCGTCTCGGTACGCGAGCACGACAAGCCGGCCTGCGTCGCCATCGTGCGGCGGCTGGTCGAGCTCGGCTTCGCGATCGTCGCCACCCGGGGCACGGCCGCGTACCTCGGCCACGCCGGGCTGGAGGTCGACGTCATCAACAAGGTGCTAGAGGGGCGGCCCCACATCGTCGATGCCTTGAAGAACGACGAGATCCAGCTGGTGTTCAACACCACCGAGGGCGCGCAAGCGATCCACGACAGCTTCAGTCTGCGGCGCACGGCGCTGATGAAGAAGATCCCTTACTCCACCACCCTTGCCGGTGCGAAGGCCATGGTCGCGGCGATCGCCGCGCTGTGCGACAGCGAGTTGGATGTGGCGCCCTTGCAGAGCTACGCCCAGGCGGACCCATAGGCCCCGTGGCAGGCACGGACACCTGGGTCCTTTCCGACGGCACTTCGGGGATGGAGAATCAAGTCGTCGGGCTGGCCGAGCGGGTCGGGTTGCCCTTCGTCGTGAAGCGCCTGCGGGCGCGCGGCCCGTGGCGCTGGTTGCCGCCGGATCTATGGCCGGCGCCGCTCGCGGGGCTTGATCCACCGTGGCCTCGGTTGCTGATCGCGACCGGGCGTCCGACGGTGGCCGCCGCCCTGGCCGCGGGGCGGCGAGGGACGCGGACCTTCACCGTGCAGATCCAGGACCCGCGGGTGAACCCGGCCCGGTTCGGACTGGTGGTGGCCCCAGCCCATGACGGTCTGACAGGCGGCAATGTCATCACCACGGTCGGATCGCTGCACGGGATCACCGCCGCCAAGCTCGCGGCCGCCACGATCGACCCCGCGCTCGCGGCCCTGCCGAGGCCGCGGATCGCGGTTCTTCTCGGCGGCGCCAACCGGGCCTTCAACTTCGACGCAGGGCAGGTGCGCGAGCTCGCCGGGGACCTTGCGCGCCTGGCCCGTGCTGAGGGGGGAAGTCTGCTGGTCACCCCATCGCGCCGTACCGGGGACAGCGTCATCGCCGCGTTCCGGGCAGCCCTGGCGGACGTGCCGCACGCCTGGTGGGAGGGCCGGCCGCCGAATCCCTATCTTGGCTACCTTGCCCTGGCCGATGCCATCGTCGTGACCGCCGATTCGGTCAACCTGACGAGCGAGGCCCTGGCAACGGCCAAGCCGGTCCTGGTGGCGCCCATGCGGGGGGGTGGCGGCAAGTTTCGCCGGTTTCACTCGGACCTGGAGGAGAAGGGATACACCCGACCGTTCCGCGGCAGGCTGGAAGCCTGGACCTACACGCCGCCCGACGACACGGGGCGGGTCGCCGCGGATATCCGGCGGCGGCTGGGCATCGCCCCGGTTGCCGCGGGGGGCGGGGCGGGATAATCCAGGGACCATGGCCGCGCTCGACCTCGATCGGCTGGCGGCGGCGCCGCTGGTCCGCGATCCCTTCGACTTCGTGATCGTGCCGGGTTTCGTGCGGCGCGAGGTGCTGCCCGCGCTCGCCCAGCATTTTCCCACGATCGCACGGCCCGGCAGCTACCCGGCCGCCGGGTTGGTGCACAGGCCGGCATTCCGCGCCTTCCTCGCCGAGCTGGCCGACCCGGCGTTCGGCCGCGCCCTTGGCGATAAACTGGGGCTCGACCTCGCCGCCTATCCGACCATGGTCACCGTTCGGGGACGGGCGCGGGCCAGGGACGGGCGCATCCACACCGACACCGAGGACAAGATCGCCAGCGCCCTCGTCTATCTGAACGGCCCGTGGCGGACGCCGGGCGGGCGGTTGCGGCTGTTGTACGACAGTCGCGACCTCGACCGCTTCGCCGCCGAGGTGCCGCCCGACGATGGCACCCTCGTGGCCTTCCGGCGGAGCGAGCGGTCCTTCCACGGCCACAAGCCCTTCGTGGGTCCGCGCCGGGTCGTGCAGATCAACTGGCTGCGCGACGCCCGCGTCGTGGTGCGGGAGACGGCGCGGCACCGGATCACGGCGCGACTCAAGGGCCTGGTCCGCCCGCGGGCTCACCGGCCATGACGCTGGACATCGCCACCTTCGACAATCGGACGGGGCCGAGTTCGTTCTTCAAGGCGATCGGCCATCCCTTTGTCGCCGCGCGCGTGCGCGCCTTCCTTGACGACCTCGGCCGGGCTGGCCCCGTCACCGTGTACGACCCGGTCGGCCAGGCCCGCGATCTCTTCGCGCTCTTCCCGCCGCGAGACTGGGTGCCCCAGGCGTTCTTCATCCAGCGGCTCGAGGATATCGGGGCGAATCTGTTGGGGCTACCCGCCAGGCCCGTCTCCGAGATCGGCGGAACCCCAACGGCGAACGTTCTGCTGTGTGACTTCGATGCCGGCCGGATGGCGGACGACATCGCCCACCTGCTGCCAGCGGGCGCCGGCCTCGTCACCCTCGATGGCGTCCGGCTGCCGGAGGAGTTCCTGAGCAACCGGGATCGCTATCTGGACCCCCGCAACTTCGCGACCAACTTCGCCCTGTTCCGCGATGGGGAAGGGCTGTGGACGCGGCTTACCACCGCCAACTACTGGGCCGGCTACGGCGCCGCCCTTCCGGCACTGTGGTTCTGCCTGTTCGACGGCGAAGGCCGCGAGCTCGCCCGCTGGCGGGATGACCTGGGGACCGCCCCGCGGACCATCGTCGTCGACAGCCGCGCGGTGCGGGAGCGGTTCGCCTTGCCGGCGTTCGCGGGCTCGCTGTTCCTGCACGCCGTCGGCATCGCCGGCCACGACGCCATCAAATACGCCCTCGACGTCGGCAGTGAGGACGGCGTCTCGAGCACTCACGACGCCAACGCCTATCCCGCCGACCTGTACGGGGGACTGCCGGCGCCGGCGGCGGGGGAGCGGGTGATCCTCTGGTTGCAGAACGCGCACCCGACGCCGATTCCCGCTCGCGCGGTGGGTCTTTCGCCCATGGGCACCGCCGATATCCAGCCGATTCCGCGGGCGGTCCTGGGCTTCGGCACGGCGGCGATCGAGGTGGGCGCGCTGCTGCCCGACCTGCCCTGGCCGCGGCAGGTGGAGATCCATGCGGGCCGCCATCTGGTTCGGCCGCGGTACGAGGTCCTGCGGCGGCGGCTGCGGGCCATCGCCCATGTCAACGTCGAACGTACCGACCTGTCTCCGGACACGGGCCTGGCCGAACGGGGCGATGCGATCGGCCAGGGGCCCCTGATCGTCGCGCCGATCCTGCCGATCGCGGGGTGGCGCACCGCGGTTCTGCCAACACCCATGGCGACCATGCCGCGCACGCTGTCTTTGCGCATACGGGTGCGTGCACCGGACGGACGGGTAGCGGCGGAGCGGCCTCTCGGCCCCCTGTCCCGCGATCACGCGGTCGTCGTCGCGGCCGACGAGCTGCTGGGTCCGGATGTTTCCGAAGGTTATGGCCATGTCGAGGTCGGCTACGACTTCGGCCTGGAACCGCGAGTCGATGGCTGGCTTCACGCCCTCTTCCGCTACCAGCGGCGCGACGGTGACGGCCTGGCCGACACCAGCTTCGGTGCGCACCTGTTCAACCTGCCGGTCACGTTCCGGGGCGAACCGCAATCCTACCAGGGGCGCCCGCCGGGCCTGTCGACCCGCCTGTTCCTACGGCTGGCGGACGATCTCGGCGACACCATCTGCCATCTGATCTATCCCGCGTCGGGCGCGTGGCGGCCGGTTTCGGCGACGGCGCTCACGCTCTGGGATGCGGCGGGCCAGGAGGTCGCGCGCCGCGATGTCCAGATCGCCCAGAATGGCTCGCTGCGCTGGTCCGTGCGCGCGACCTTCAGCACCGTCGAACGGGACCGGGCGCGAGGCGGTTACATCGTGGTGCGCGATCGCACCTGCCGGCTGTTCGGCTACCATGGACTGGAGCCGCCGAGCGGTCACGGCAGCTTGGATCACATGTTTGGGTTCTGACTGGCTGGAAGAACATCCGCGAACCGGTTAGGTTAGGCCATGAGTGACGCGCGACAGGCGAAAGTGCTGATTCTGGGGTCCGGCCCGGCCGGCTACTCGGCGGCGATCTACGCCGCCCGGGCCGGGCTTGCCCCCGTCATGCTCAAGGGACTGCAGCCCGGCGGGCAACTCACCATCACCACCGACGTGGAGAACTATCCGGGCTACGCCGCGACGATCCAGGGCCCCTGGCTGATGGAGCAGATGGAGGCTCAGGCCGCCCATGTCGGGACCGAGATCATCGCCGACATCGCGACCGGCGTGGATCTGGGCCGCCGCCCGTTCCGCGTAGCAACCGACAGCGGCGCCACCTACGTGGCGAAAACCCTCATCATCTGCACCGGCGCCTCGGCCCGTTGGCTTGGATTGCCGAGCGAGGAGCGATTCAAGGGTTTCGGGGTGTCGGCCTGCGCCACCTGCGATGGGTTCTTCTTCCGCGGCCGGACGGTCGCTGTGTTCGGCGGCGGCAACACCGCGGTGGAAGAATCCCTGTACCTGACCAACCACGCGAGCAAGGTGACGCTGGTTCACCGCCGCGACCAGTTGCGGGCCGAGAAGATTCTGCAGGAACGCCTGTTCCGCAACCCGAAGATCACGGTCGTTTGGGACCATGTCCTGGACGAGGTGTTGGGCGCGGACGAGCCGAAAGGCGTGACCGGGGTGCGGTTGCGCCATGCCCGGACCGGCGCCAGATCCGAGCTGGCGACGGACGGCGTGTTCATCGCCATCGGGCACACCCCCAACACCGAGATCTTCAGGGGCCAGCTGGCGATGGACGGCGAGGGCTACATCCTGACCAACCCCGACAGCACCGCGACCAACGTGGCGGGCGTGTTCGCGGCCGGCGATGTGCAGGACAAGATATTCCGCCAGGCGGTCACGGCCGCCGGCACCGGTTGCATGGCGGCGCTGGAGGCCGAGAAGTTCCTGGCCCATGCCGCCGACGAGATCGCCCACGCCGCCGAATAGGCAGGGCGCGGCGTCACGCGGATCGTCGAACCATGGATTGGGACAAGCTGAGGGTCTTCCACGCTGTCGCCGAGGCCGGCAGCTTCACCCACGCGGGCGAGGCCTTGAACCTCAGCCAGTCGGCGATCAGCCGTCAGGTCGCAAGCCTCGAGGACTCGCTCCGGGTCCAGCTCTTCCGCCGCCATGCCCGGGGGCTCGAGCTGACCGAGCAGGGCGAGATGCTCGCCCGCTCGGCCCGCGAGGTGGTGGCCAAGCTCGCCATGACGGAGGCGAAGCTGAGCGAGAGCCGCGATCGACCCACGGGGCCGCTCACGGTCACGGCGACGACCGGGTTCGGCGCCATCTGGCTGATGCCCCGGATCATCGAGTTCCTCGATCGTTACCCGGAGATTTCGACGACCCTGCTGCTTGAGGACCGGGAGCTCGACCTGTCCATGCGCGACGCCGACATCGCCATCCGCCTGGTGAAGCCGACGCAGCCCTACCTGGTGTCGCGCTTCCTGATGACAATCCACTATCACGTCTACGCCTCGCCCCGGTACTTACGGGAATGGGGGACCCCAAAAACGCTCGAGGATCTCGAGCAGCACCGGTTGGTAGTCTACGGTGAAGGCCCGCTGGCCAATGTGATCGAGGCGGATTGGCTGGTGCGCAAGCTGGCGGACGTGAAGCGCACGCGCCGACCGGCGCTTACCGTCAACAGCGGCTTCGGATTGCTGCGCGCGGTGGAGAGCGGGCTTGGGGTCGCGGCCCTGCCGGATTACTTCGTGGATGAGTCCTCGGGCGTGGTGCGCATCCTCGGCGAATTGGAAGCGCCGACGATCGATGCCTACTTCGTCTATCCGGGGGATTTGCGGCCGTCCAAGCGCATCGCGGCGTTCCGCGACTTCCTGTTGGAGAAGGTGGCGCAGTCGACCTTCTGATCCCCAGCCATGCATCAGACGCATGACTGGGTTACCGAAAGCTCGCTAGCCGATCCGGGCGCGGCAAAATATGTATACGCAATGGGCGGCATCGGGACACCGGCAAGGTGGGTCGATGACGCGTCTGCCGAGGGGACTCCCCTTCCCTCGGTGACTGATGTTTCGGGTGTTGCACCCGGAATCTGGGTCTTCGGATCCAACGTCTCCCAGACGTGAA
>SHVY01000023.1 GCA_009694045.1 Alphaproteobacteria bacterium
CCCCGGCAGCGCGCGACCCGGATCGGGTTGGCGGTCTTCATCATCACCACCTTGGCCGTCGTTCCCAGGATGCTCGCGGCATACGCCGTGGCGATGGCGTGGTTGCCGGCGCTGACGGCGGTCACCCCGCGCGCCAACACCTCCTTGGGCAAGTTCAGCATGACCGTGAGCGCGCCGCGCGGCTTGAACGTGCCCGTCACCTGCAGGAGCTCGAGCTTGAGATCCACCCGCGTATCGCCGCCAAGGCGACGGGCGACGTCCGGGCTGCGCCAGATGTGGGTCGGCGTGGTGGCGATCAGGTCCCCCAGCCGTTCCCGTGCCGCGACGATGTCCGCGACCGTGACGCCGCTCATGGTGCTTCGCCCAGGGTAAGGGTTCCAAGGACCTGGCCCGAGCGCCGATCGAGGGTGACCAGGCTTTGACCGCCATCCCCGTGATCGACCAGCAAGGTCAGGACGTCGCCGTCCGCGACCATGCCGCGAACCCGTTGTCCAAGCGGCAGGGCGATAGCGCCCGTCGCGTACTCCGGGGACAGGTCCAATTCGCTCGCCCGTTGCACGACGGTCACGGCCAGCACGCCGAGGCCCGCCACGATCAGCGCCCCCATGACGATCACCAAAACCTTGAGCCCGGGCACGTTCTGGGTCATCTCTCGGCCGTCATGGCGGTGATGCAGGTCGGTCATCTCGAAATCTTGGCTGGGTCGGAGGACGCCGGCGAGCGGCTCGACAAGTTCCTTGCGCGCGCCGCTCCGGATTTTACTCGTGTTCGCATCAAGGCGTTGATCCTGGCCGGTCACCTCAGCGCGGGCGGCGCGACCATAATCGACCCAAGTGGACGGGTCAAATCCGGGCAGATGTACCAGCTCCGTTGCCCCCCGCCCACGGCGGCCCGGGCCACGCCCGAGGCCATCCCGCTGGTGATCGTCCACGAGGACGCCCACCTGATCGTGGTCGACAAGCCCGCCGGCCTGGTCGTGCATCCCGCCCCCGGCAATCGCTCCGGCACCCTGGTCAACGCGCTGATGGCGCATTGCGCGGGCGAGCTCGCGGGCATCGGCGGGGTGGAGCGGCCGGGGATCGTCCACCGACTGGATAAGGACACCAGCGGCCTCATCGTCGCCGCCAAGACCGATCACGCCCACCAATCCCTGGTGCGGCAGTTCGCCGCGCGGACCATCGACCGGACCTATACCGCCGTCGTCTGGGGCGTGCTCCGCCCGTCCTCGGGCATGATCGAAGGCGCCATCGGCCGCAGTCACCATGATCGCAAGCGGATGGCCGTGGTCCGCCATGGCGGCAAGGCGGCCCTGACCCGCTACACCGTGATCCGCGATCTCGGAGGTGTCGCCAGCGTGGTCGCCTGCCGCCTGGAGACCGGCCGCACCCACCAGATCCGCGTGCATCTGGCGGCCAAGGGACATCCGCTGGTCGGCGATCCGCTGTACGGGCGCAGGCGGGCCACAAAACTGCCCGAATCGACCCGTACGGTCGTGGCGAACTTCAGACGACAAGCCCTGCATGCGGGGGTGCTGGGTTTCCACCACCCGGTGGGCGGACAGGCGGTTCGGTTCGAATCCCCCGTGCCCGATGACATGGTCCGGCTCATCGCGGCTCTCGGTTCGCCGGAACAACACGATTAGTTGACTACGGTAGTCGGACATTGAATGAGAGCGGACCCGGACCTATATTGCTAGCGAACACAAGGGCAGGATCGCACGGTCCGGCCTGGGGACTTTGAGGGGTTATCATGGCGCTTCCAAGCTTAACGTCAGATACTGGCCTGACGCGCTATCTTCAGGAAATCAGGAAATTTTCTCTCCTTGAGCCTGACGAAGAATACATGCTGGCCAAGAGCTGGCGCGAGCACGGCGACGTCGATGCGGCGCATCGCCTGGTCACCAGCCATCTGCGTCTCGTCGCCAAGATCGCGATGGGCTACCGCGGCTATGGGCTGCCGGTGACCGAACTGATTTCCGAGGGAAACGTCGGACTCATGCAGGCGGTCAAGCGCTTCGAGCCGGAGCGCGGGTTCCGTCTGGCGACCTACGCCATGTGGTGGATCCGCGCCTCGATCCAGGAGTACATCCTGCATTCCTGGTCGCTGGTGAAGATGGGGACCACCGCGGCGCAGAAGAAGCTCTTCTTCAACCTGCGGCGCCTGAAGGGGCGGTTGCAGGCGATCGACGAGGGCGATCTTCCGGCCGAAACCGTGAAGACGATCGCCGAGCGTCTGGACGTCCCCGAGGACGACGTGGTGCAGATGAACCGGCGCCTGGCCAGCCCCGACCACTCCCTGAACGCCCCGATGCACCAGGACGGCGACGGCGAATGGCAGGATTGGCTGGTCGACGAATCCGACGATCAGGAAAAGACTTACGGCGAAAGCGAGGAACTCAGCCGCCGGCGCGAACTCCTCGAGGTCGCCATGAAGGGCCTCAACGAACGCGAAAAGCACATTCTCGTCGAGCGCCGGCTCAAGGACGATCCCAAGACGCTCGAGGAGTTGAGCACCGAGTACGGCATCAGCCGCGAGCGGGTCCGCCAGATCGAGGTTCGCGCGTTCGACAAGCTGCAGCGCGCGATCAAGGCCGCCGCCGTCGAACGCCAGCTCGCGACCTGACGCCGGTTCAGACCGCGAAGGGGTCGCGCACCAGGATGGTGTCGTCCCGCTCGGGGCTGGTCGACAGCATGGCCACCGGCGCCTCGATCAGCTCCTCGATGCGGCGGATGTACTTGACCGCCGTGGCGGGAAGATCGGCCCAGGACCGGGCGCCCTTGGTGCTCTCGCCCCAGCCCTCGAAGGTCTCGTAGACCGGCTCGACCCCAGCTTGCGCGCTGGCGCCTGGCGGCAGCCGGCGCAGCACCTCGCCGTGCAGCCGATAGGACGTGCAGACCTTCAGTTCGGTGAACCCGTCGAGCACGTCGAGCTTGGTCAGGGCGATGCCGTCGATCCCGCCGATCTTGACCGCCTGGCGCACCAGCACCGCATCGAACCAGCCGCAGCGGCGCGGGCGGCCGGTTACGGTGCCGAACTCGCGGCCCCGCTCGCCCAGCGCCCGGCCGGTGGCGTCGGCGAGTTCGGTCGGGAATGGCCCGGCACCCACCCGGGTGGTGTACGCCTTGACGATGCCGAGCACGTAGGAGAGCGCTCCGCTCGCGAAACCCGCCCCGACCGCGGCCATTCCGGCCACGGTGTTGGATGACGTCACGTAGGGGTAGGTGCCGTGATCGACGTCGAGCATGAAGCCCTGCGCGCCCTCGAACAGCACGCGCTTGCCGCGCTTGCGGGCCGCGTCCAGGCTCTCCCACACCGGCTTGACGAACGGCAGGATGCGCGGCGCCACCGCCTCCAGGCTGGCGAGCAGCGGTTCCGCCGCCGCCTCCGGGGCGCCGAAGCCCCGCAGTTGAGCGTTGTGATAGAAGAGCAGATCCTCGACCTTCGCCACCAGGGTGGCCGGGTCCGCCAGGTCGCAGACTCGAACCGCGCGGCGCGCCACCTTGTCCTCGTACGCCGGACCGATACCCCGGCCCGTCGTGCCGATCTGGCGGGTGCCCCGGGCCACCTCCCGCGCCTTGTCCAGGGCCGCGTGCACGGGCAGGATCAGGGCCGCGTTGTCGGCGACCTGCAGGTTGCCGGGGGTGATCGCGACCCCCTGCTCGCCCAGGCGCTTGATCTCGTCCAGCAACGCCCAGGGGTCCACCACCACCCCGTTGCCGATGATCGACAGCTTATCGGGCCGCACCACGCCGGACGGCAGCAGGCTCAGCTTGAACGTGCGGTTGCCGATGACCAGGGTGTGACCGGCGTTGTGACCGCCCTGGAAGCGCACCACCACGTCGGCGCGCTCCGACAACCAGTCGACGATCTTGCCCTTGCCCTCGTCGCCCCACTGGGCGCCGACGACCACCACGTTCGCCATGGTCTAGTGTCCCGATTCCGGAATTCGCCCAACCTCGCGGCAACCCTCCGAGCGAATTCCGGAATCGAAGGGACGCTAGGACGTTATTGAATCTAGTGTCGTTTCTGGTTTCGAAGTTCGCTCGCGAGGGTTGCCCCGAGATGGGGCGAACTTTGAATCCACGACACTAGGCCCGCGCGGGAACGTCGAGAGTCCCGGTCAGATAGGTGACCGCGCCGCCGGCGATGGAGACCCGGTCGCCCAACAGGGTGCAGGTGAGCGCCCCGCCGCGCCGCGATACCTGGCGTGCCTCGAGCCGCGTCTTGCCCAGGCGTTTCGCCCAATAGGGGGTCAGGGTGCAATGCGCCGATCCCGTCACCGGGTCCTCGGGGATGCCGTACTGCGGCGCGAAGTAGCGTGACACGAAATCGACCGTCGTGCCGGCGGCGGTGACGATGTAGCCCAGGCGTTCGTCGAGCGCCGCGAGCGCCCGCATGTCGGGATCGAGCTCGCGCACCGCGGCCTCGGACCCCAGAACCACCAGAAGGTTGTCGCCGGCCCGGTGGGTCTCGACCACCGCGGCCCGCAACGCGGCGGCCAGGCCCGCGGGCGGCGTCGCCAGGGGTTCCGGCGGGCGCGTCGGAAAGTCGAGCGCCAGCAGATCACCGTCGCGCTGCACGCCCAGCTTGCCGCTCAGCGTGTCGAACAGCACCGCCTTGCGCGCCGGATCGATGCTGTGCAGCACCACATGGCCGGCGGCCAGGGTCGCGTGCCCGCACAGCGGCACCTCGGTGGTGGGGGAGAACCAGCGCAGATGGAACCCATCGCCCTTCGGCACGAAGAACGCCGTCTCCGAAAGGTTGTTCTCGGCGGCGATCGCCTGCATCAACCCGTCGTCGATCCACGACCACAAGGGCACCACCGCGGCAGGGTTGCCGCGGAACACCCGGTCGGTGAACGCATCGACCCAATAGAACGCGAGTTTCACGGCGACGGTCTCCGGGGTTCGGGAGACCCTCCGTTACCACGCCCCCCGAAGAGGCACCAGCCTACAGTCAGGCCGCGTCGGGCCGGAACCGCGCGGGCATCCCAGCCGAGCATCGCCTGCTTGCGTTCGGGGCCCCAGGCGTAGCCGTGAAACGGTCCCGTGCGGCGGATCACCCGGTGGCAGGGCACCAGGTACGCGATCGGATTCCGGCTCGCGGCCGCGCCGACGGCACGGGCCGCTCGCGGCGCGCCCACCGCCTACGCCACGTCGCCATAGGACGCCGCGGCACCCGGCGGAATCCGCAGCAGGGCCTCCCACACCCGAAGCTGGAAGTTGGTCCCCCGCAGGTGCAGCGACAGGGGCCCGCCGGCGCCAGCCGAAGGCCTGGTCGACCAGCCGCCCGGTGCCATCCGCGTCGGGTCGCGGCGTGGCCAAGGGCCACCGCCGCCGCATGGCCTCCAGCGCGCCGTCCGCGCGCGCCCGCCGCGGCAAAGGCATGGTCACCGCGGCGACACCCGCCGCCGCCATCGCCTTCTTCAGGTCGCGCCGCGAGATCGTGCCTTCACCCAGCCGGTCGATCAGCTCGCTCTTGTCCATGGAATCCTCCCGCTGCCGCCATTGATGCGTGCGCCGAAGCATGACGGCCAGTCGATCGCAGTCTAGAACCGCGACCATTTGGACCGCAACCGGCGGTCCGGATCAGACGTGGGCGCGGGCGGCTTCGGTGATGGCGGAGGCGACGTCATCGGCGACCGCGGTCATGAGGCGTTCGTCCTCGGCCTCGACCATGATCCGGATCAACGGCTCGGTGCCGGAGGCGCGCACGACGATCCGGCCGCGGCTCCCCAGCCGCCGCTCGGCGTCGCCGATGGCCCGCAGCACGGTCGGCGCGTCCATCGGCCGCGAGCCGTTGTAGCGCACGTTCTTCAGCACCTGCGGCAGGGGTTCGAACCGCCGGCTGCTGGCGCTGACCGGCGCGTCCGACTCCGCCAGCACGGCGAGATATTGCAGGGCCGCGATCAGGCCGTCTCCGGTCGTGACGTAGTCGGTCATGATGATGTGTCCCGACTGCTCCCCGCCGATGTTGTAGCCGCCGGCGCGCATCCGCTCGACGACGTAGCGGTCGCCGACCTTCGCCCGTTCCAGCGCCAGCCCCAACCCGGCCAGGTACCGCTCCAGCCCCAGGTTGGACATGATCGTGGCGACCACGCCACCGCCCTTGAGGGTGCCGGACCGCCGCCAGTACTCGGCGATCATCGCCATCAACTGGTCGCCGTCGACCAGGGTGCCGCGTTCGTCGCAGATCATCAGCCGGTCGGCGTCGCCATCGAGCGCGATGCCGAGATCGGCGCCGTGGGATACCACCGCCGCCTGCATCGCCGCCGTGCTGGTGGAGCCGCAGCCCCGGTTGATGTTGAACCCGTCCGGCGCCACGCCGATCGGCACCACCTCGGCGCCCAGCTCCCACAGCACCGTTGGCGCGACTTTGTAGGCGGCGCCGTTGGCGCAATCGATGACGATCTTGCGGCCGTCGAGGGTGCGGTGCTTCGGGAACGTGCTCTTGGCGAACTCGATGTAGCGGCCGTCGGCGTCGTCCAGGCGCTTGGCGCGGCCAAGATCGCGCGGGCCGGCAAGGCGGCATTTGCCGCCGTCGTCCATCAGCGCCTCGATCGCCGTCTCGACTTCGTCCGACAGCTTGTAGCCGTCGGGACCAAACAGCTTGATGCCGTTGTCCTCGTACAGGTTGTGAGAGGCCGAGATCATCACGCCGAGGTCGGCGCGCATATTGCGGGTCAGCATGGCAACCGCCGGAGTCGGCATCGGGCCGACCAGGATCACGTCCATGCCGACCGACACGAACCCCGCCGTCAGGGCCGGTTCGACCATGTAACCGGACAGTCGCGTGTCCTTGCCGATCACCACCCGATGGCGGTGATCGCCACGGATGAAGTGCCGCCCCGCGGCCATGCCGACGCGCAAGGCGATATCCGGCGTCATCGGCGACGTGTTGGCCGTGCCGCGAATCCCGTCGGTGCCGAAATACTTGCGGGCCATTGCCCCTCCCATCGCGCGCCGAGCGTGTGCCCGGCTCCAATTCAGCGACGAGCCGCCCGCATAGTACCCGCGTCGACCCGTTTCGCCCAGAGCTTGGCACGCACGAATTGCGCCATGGTTAAAGTACCGTTTCGGACCAATGGATGGCGCGGATCACCGCCAGGGCCTGCGCCATGGCGGCGACGTCGTGGACCCGGACGATGCCGGCACCTTGGGCGATCCCGTCCAGGGCGGCCGCCAGGCTGCCGGGCCCCCGTTCCTTGGGCGCCTCGCCCCGCGACAGCTTGCCGATGAAGCTCTTGCGGCTGACCCCCAGCAGGATCGGGCAGCCGAGCCCATGGAACAGGGCCAGCCGCTCCAGGATCGCCAAGTTGTGGTGGATGGTCTTGCCGAAGCCGATACCCGGATCGACGATGATCCGGTCCCGCCCGATGCCATGCGCGACGCAAGCCTCGATCCGCTCTTCGAGGGCGTCGAACACGTCAAGCGGCGCGAAGCCATAGGTTGGGTCGCGCTGCATGGTTTGCGGATCGCTCTGGCTGTGCATCAGGACGACGCCAACGCCGCTGTCGGCCACCGTCCGGATGGCGTGGGGATCGTGGGTCAAGGCACTCACGTCGTTGACCAGGCGGGCGCCGGCGGCGATCGCCCAGTGCATGGTCGATGCGTTGCGGGTGTCGATCGAGATCGGCACGCCGTCCCCCGCCAGGGCCTCGATCACCGGCAACACCCGCGCCGCTTCCTCGCCCGGATCGACCGGCCGGGCGCCCGGCCGGGTCGACTCGCCGCCGATGTCGAGAAGATCCGCGCCCTCGGCGATCATCGCCCGGCCCTTGGCGATCGCCGCGTCGGGCGTAGCGAAATCCCCTCCGTCCGAGAAGCTGTCCGGCGTCACGTTCACCACGCCCATGACGAGCGAACGCGCCTCCCCGAGCGGGCGAGGTAAGAGGGAAGCGGGTCGGGCGGTCAGCATGTCGAGAAGACGTGCAAGGCGAGCCCGCCGCGCCGGTTGCGATTGCGCGATCCAGTCCCGCAATCCGGCGACGCCGGTCACGAAACAGGCGATGCGATCCGTCTCCCGGACCAGGATTTCGACCGCCGTGGCGGCAAGCCCGGTTCCGCCGATCGGGATGGCGAGGTCGGATTGATCAAGCAGTCGACGGGCGGCCCCGCCGCCCTGCAAAGCCAGGGGTCTCAGGTATATCCGTGCCTGCTCGGGCGGTTGCGCGGGCAGGTCGGCGCGGGCCTCGAGCGGAAGCGGGTCCCCGCTCACGCCCCCGGCTGGGGCCTGGGCTTCAGGGGGCCGGTCCCACCCTTCTTGCCCGGTGCCAGGTCGCTGGCCGGCGGGACCGAGGACGGCCGGACCGCGCTATCGGAGTCGCCTTCGCTCATATCCTTGCGGATGATCGGCTCGCCCCGCAGCAGGCCCCTCATCTCCTCGCCGGTGAGGGATTCGTATTCGAGCAGCGCGCCCGCCAGGCTCTCGAGCTGCGTCCGGTGGTCGACCAGGATCGTCTTCGCCCGGGTGTAGCACTCGTCGACGATCCGGCGAATCTCGGCGTCGATCCCCTCGGCGGTCGCCTCGGAGATGTTCTGGGTGCGGGTCACCGAGTGACCGAGGAACACCTCCTCCTGGTTCTCGCCATAGGCGAGCGGGCCCAGCTTGTCGCTCATCCCGAACTGGGTGACCATGGCGCGGGCCATCCGCGTCGCCATGACGATGTCCTGGGAGGCGCCGCTGGTGACCTTGGCGTGGCCGAAGACCAACTCCTCGGCGATCCGGCCGCCCATGGCGACGGCGATATCCGCTTCCAGCTTCTCGCGGCTGACCGAATAGCGGTCGGCCTCCGGCAGGCGCATGACCATGCCGAGCGCCCGCCCCCGCGGGATGATCGTCGCCTTGTGGATCGGGTCCGACGCGGGACAATGCATCGCCACGATGGCGTGCCCGCCCTCGTGGTACGCGGTCAGGCGCTTCTCCTCCTCGGACATGACCATGGAGCGGCGTTCGCTGCCCATCATCACCTTGTCCTTGGCGTCCTCGAGCTCGGCCATGGTGACGACACGCTTGCCGCGCCGGGCGGCCAGGAGCGCCGCCTCGTTCACCAGGTTGGCCAGATCAGCGCCGGAGAACCCGGGCGTGCCCCGAGCGATGGTGCGGGCCTCCACGTCGGGGGCGAGCGGCACCTTGCGCATGTGGACCTTCAGGATCTTCTCACGGCCCAGCACGTCGGGGTTCAGCACCACCACCTGGCGGTCGAAGCGGCCCGGGCGCAGCAGTGCCGGATCAAGCACGTCGGGCCGGTTCGTGGCGGCGATCAGGATGACGCCCTCGTTGGATTCGAAGCCGTCCATCTCGACCAGGAGCTGGTTCAGGGTCTGTTCCCGCTCGTCGTTGCCGCCGCCCAGGCCCGCGCCGCGGTGCCGGCCGACCGCATCGATCTCGTCGATGAAGATGATGCAGGGCGCGTTCTTCTTGCCCTGCTCGAACATGTCGCGCACCCGGCTCGCGCCGACGCCCACGAACATCTCGACGAAGTCCGAGCCGGAGATGGTGAAGAACGGCACGTTCGCCTCGCCGGCGATGGCCCGGGCGAGCAGGGTCTTGCCGGTGCCGGGGGGGCCGACCAGCAGCACGCCCTTGGGGATGCGCCCGCCGAGGCGCTGGAATTTCTGCGGGTTCTTGAGGAACTCGACGATCTCCTCGAGCTCGTCCTTGGCCTCGTCGATTCCGGCCACGTCGTCGAATGTCACCCGCCCGGACTTCTCGGTCAGCATCCGCGCGCGCGACCGGCCGAAACCCATCGCCTTGCCGCCGCCCGACTGCATCTGGCGCATGAAGAAGATCCAGACGCCGATCAGCAGCAGCATCGGGAACCAGGTGATCAGCACGCTCACCAGCGTCGGTCCGCCTTCGTCGATCGGCGCGGCGGCGATCTTGACGCCCTGGTTCTGCAACCGGTCGATCAGGCCGGCATCGTCGGGGGAGTAGGTCGAGAAGCTGCGCCCATCGACGTAGTGGCCGCTGATGGTGTTGCCCTGGATCATCACGTCGCCGACCTGGCCGTCCTGGACCTGGATCAGAAAATCGGAAAAGGCGAGCGGCGATCCCGGGCTGGTGGTGGGCGCGCCTTGGAAGAGGTTGAACAGCGCGATCAACACCACGCCGATGCCGATCCACAGCGCCAAGGTCTTGCCGAAATTGTTCACGCTATTGTCCCGTCCTTCCCGAACCGGTCCCGGCGCCCCGTCGAACCCTAGTGGGGCCCTTGGTTTCGAAGTTCGTTCCGACGGTTGCCGCGTGACAGGGCGAACTTCAAAACCACGACATTAGAGGTTACTCGTTGCCAACATCTTAGCATGACCGCCGGCCGCGGCCAGGGTCACGCGCGATTGCCCGTTCTGCACATGGTGGACCGAGCGGTGGCCCGCAAGACTCCCGGCCGCCAAGGGGGCGCGGGGGCGGGCCTCGCGCCGGATCACCGCACGGCCACCGCGCGATTGGATCAGGCAGCCCGCCAAGGTCCAGGCACCGTCACGGTTCATGCCCCGGTCGAGCCGCGCGAGGGCGGCGGGGCCCGGCGGACGGTCGCGGCCGCCGACGGCCATGAGCACCCGGCGCAAGGTCGCTTCGCGGGTGGCTGCGTCGGCGTATCGCCAGAGCGCCGTCAGAGAGACGCATCCCGCCGGATCGAAGCGCGCGTTGGCGGCGAGCAGCGCCGTGACGTCGGCGCAGAGCGCGTGGCGGGCGCGCTCGGCCGCCGCGACCGACGCCGGCAGCGTCGCGTCCGGGCTGGCGGCGAGCTCCCGGCGCACCCGCACCCGCTCGAAGCGCGGGTCCTGATTGCTCGGGTCCTCGACCCAAGTCCAGCCGCGCGCGCGTAAAGTCGCCCGCAGGCGGGCCCCGGGCAACGCCAGGCAGGGGCGCAGGATGCGGACGTGATCCCGCTCGACCACGGGGCGCATGGCCGCGAGGCCAATCGGGCCGCTCCGGCGCCGGCGGCGCATGACGAACGTCTCGATCTGGTCGTCGCGCTGATGGCCGAGCAGCAGGTGCAGCACCCGATGGTCCCGGCACCAGGCCATGAGGAGCCGGTAGCGCGCGACCCGGGCCGCGGCTTGAATCCCGGTCGCCGGTTTGCGGTCGAGCCAGGGCAGGACGACGGCGCAAATCCCCGTCCCGGCAAGACGCGCGGCCACGCCATCCGCCTCGGCACGGGACTCCGGCCTGAGACCATGATCGACGATCAAGGAGAACGCCGCGCCGCCGCGCTCCGCCGCCCATTCGGCGGCCAGCAGACAAAGGGCCAGGCTGTCCCCCCCGCCCGAGGTCGCCACCGCGAGCGTCGGCGGGCGCTCGAACGGCGCGAACGGCGCCATCGACGCGGCGAATTCGGCCGCCGTTACGGGATTGTTCAGCCGCAGCCGAGGGCGTCCGCCTCGCCCTTCGCCTTCTTCTGGATCGTCGCCGAGGCGCCCGGGAACTTGTTGGCGAGCTCGGCGAAGGTCGCGCAGGCCTCGGCCTTCTTCTCCAGCTTGCCGAGCGAAACCCCGAGCTTCAGGAGGTTGTCGGGCGCCTTGCTGCCGTCGGGGAACTCGCGATACCCGCGCAGGAACGTCACCGCGGCACGGTTGTAGTCGCTGCGCATGAAATACGTCGCCCCCAGCCAGTACAGCGCGTTGCCGGCCAACGGGTCCTCGGGGTACGCCTGGATGAAGGCGTTCAACGCCTGCTCCGCCTTGACGTAGTCGGCGGTGCTCAACAGCCCAAAGGCATAGTTGTACTGGTCCATCGGGCTGCCGGGGGGCAGCGGCTCCGCGCCCGTCGCCGCCGCGACCGGCTCGTCGGGCGAGGTCACCGTCAAGGTGCCGAGGGTGCCGCTGGACCCATCGCCGGCCGCCGTCGTCGCCCCCGCCGTCGCCGCCGGTTCCTGGCCCGTCGCGGCCGCCGGCGGCAGCGCCGCACCCCCGTGCTCCAGCGCCGAAAGGCGCAGGTCGAGGTCGGCGATCAGCTTGTCGAGCCGGGTCTCGATGGTCGCCACCCGGTGACTGATCTGTTCCATGTCCCCGCGCATCTGGCGGATGACCTGGTCTATCTCCGAAATCCGCACCTCGACCTGGGCCGCGGTCGCGCTTCCGGCCGTCTCGGAGCCGGATGTGGCCGCCGACTCGGGCAGCGGTCCGCCGCTGTACACATAGCGCTGCAAATCCTTGAGGTCGGCCTGCAGCCGCTCGAGCTTCTGGGTCATCGCCTTGACGTCGCTCGACTGCGCGCCCGCGGCGGTCGCGCCGCCAACCATCAGGGCAGCGATCAGGACCGCTCCCAGCACTCCGTCACGACAACGTTCCATCGCCCTCAAGGGGTCCGTCCCCAGCTTGGCCGCGGGTATTGTAGCGTGATTGGGAATTGCGGCGAAAGCGCGACCGCCCGGTGTACCGGCCGAAAGGCCAGCGCACCGGGCGGTTCAACCAAGGAGTCGGCGACGAGGATCGCCGCCGGTGGCTAGTTGACGATCGTCACGCCGCGACGGTTCTGCGACCAGGCCGCTTCGTTGCTGCCTTCGACCGCCGGACGCTCCTTGCCGTAGCTGATCGTCACGATCCGGTTGGGATCGACGCCCAGCGCGACCAGGAAGTTCTTGACCGAATTGGCGCGGCGATCGCCCAGCGCCAAGTTGTATTCGCGCGTGCCCCGCTCGTCGCAGTGGCCCTCGATCGTCACATTGACGTCGGGAAACTTCTGCATCCACTCGGCCTGTCGGGTCAGTGTGTCCTGGGCGTCGGCCCGCACGTCGTACATGTCGAAGTCGAAGAACACCCGATCACCGACGTTGACGACCAGATCCTCTTGGCTACCCGGAACCGGGCCCGCCATGGTATCGCCGCCGGTCGTATCCGTCGTCGCGGTCGTGCCGCCGTCGCCGCCGGCATCGCCGGTCTCTTCCGGTGTCGTCTCGCATGCCGCCACCAGCAACAGCACGGCCGTAAGGCTGAACAGTTTTCCCCACATTTGGAACGATCTCCTTGAGTGAAACGTTAGGACAAGCGGTGATGGATGTCGCGACGCCTTAACGCACTGCGACAATCCCTGCAAGAACTTTGTATCGAGGCCCCTCCCGATACCGTCACGACCAGTCTACCGGCGGATTCGCCGGGTTTCAACTCCCGACCTAGGGCAAGGACGGCGACCAGGCCGGATCGGACCCGTCCAGCGGCGTCACCACGAGTCGCTCGTTGTACCCCGTCAAATCGACGGAAAAGAGCTTCGAGACGTTACCTTTCGACGTCGGGGTCTCGCGGAAGAACATGATGACCCGCCCGTTCGGCGACCAGGTGGGGCCCTCGTCCAGATAGCTTTTGGTCAGCAGCCGCTCGCCGGAGCCGTCCGGCCGCATGACGCCGATGTAGAACAACCCCTTGTGCTGCTTGGTGAAGGCTATGAGGTCGCCGCGCGGCGACCAGACCGGCGTGGAATAGCGCCCGTCGCCGAAGCTGATGCGCTGGGGATTGGCACCGCTGGCGCTCATCACATAGAGCTGGGGCGACCCGCCACGGTCCGAATTGAACGCGATCCGGGACGAATCGGGGGCGAAGGACGGCGAGGTGTCGATCGCCGGATCCTTGGTGAGCTGGTCGATCCGCCGGGTCCGCAGATCCATGACGAAGATCTCGGAGTTGCCGCCGACCGACAGGCTCATGACGACCCGGTTGCCGTCGGGCGAGAAGCGCGGCGCGAAGGTCATGCCGGGAAAGTTGCCCAGAAGCTCCTGCTGCCCCGTGTCGATGTTGTGGATGTACACCCGGGGCGTGTCGTTGAAGTACGACATGAAGGTGATCTCCTGCGCCGTCGGCGAGAAGCGCGGGGTCAGCACCAGATCGTCGCCGTTGGTCAGGAACCGGTGATTGGCGCCATCCTGGTCCATCATCGCCAGACGTTTCACGCGCCGGGTCGCGGCTCCGGTCTCCGAGACATAGACGACGCGCGTATCGAAATAGCCATCCTCGCCCGTCACCCGCTTGTAGATCGCGTCGGCGATCTTGTGGGCGACGCGCCGCCAGTTGGACGGGACCGTGCGGAAGGTGAAACCCGTCATCTGCGATTCGGCGAACGTATCCCACAGGCGGAACGTCGCCTGCAACCGCCCGTCCGCCTCGATGCCGACGTTGCCGGTGACCAGAAGCTGGGAGTTGATCTGGCGCCAGTCGCCGAAGCTCGGCTGCAAGGCGATCGCCTCGGGCTGCTGGATGAAGGCGCGGGTGTCGATCGCGCGGAACAGGCCGGAGCGTTCCAGGTCCGCCGCCACCACCGTCGCGACGTCGCGGCCGACCTGCTCGGTTTCGCCGCCGCCCAGCAGCCGGGTCACCGCCACGGGGATGGGATCCACCACGCCCTGGGTGATGTCGATGCTGAGCTCGGCCCGGGCGAGTTGTGCCGGCAGCACCAGGACCGCGAGGGCCAGGAGGTAGAGGGAAGCGATCTTGTTCATGGGCCAATCATCCTGCTGGGATCGAAGGTCATCGTGATGTCGCGCCAGGTTTCGTACTTCTCCGTGGGCAGGCCCTTCAAGGGGCTTGCCTTGAGCACCGCGCGGTAGGCGCTTTCCGCCGCGGCGCGATAATACTCCTGTCCGGCCCGGCCCATGCGGGCTTGATCCAGGATCTCGGCCCGCAGCACCTGCCCGTCCGGGGCCAGCATGATGCGAATCTCGACCCGCAGGTCGCCGGCCTCGGGCGCCCCGGAGGGCACGATCCAGTTCTCCTCGATCTGCCGCCGGATGGCGTCGATCTCGGACAGGGTGATCTGCGCCGACGACGTCTCGGTCAGTGCCCCCTCGAGGGTCGCGAGGTCCAATTCCAGCTCCGGCTGGGGCAAGGGTTCCGGCGCCGGCTCCTCGGCGCTCTTGTCCAACAGGGCGACGGCTTCCAGCACCGTGGCGAAGTCTTGCGCCGGCTTGGCCGCGGGCGGCTTCGGCTTTGCCGTGGGAGTCGGCGCCGACGCGGTCGTCGACTCGGGTTCCGGCTCCGGTTCCGGTTCCGGTTCCGGCAACGGCTCCGGCGCCGGTTCTGGAATCGGCTCGGGCTCTGGAATCGGCTTTGGTTCCGGCTCCGGCTCTGGTTCCGGCTCCGGCTCTGGTTCCGGCTCCGGCTCTGGTTCGGGCTCCGGTTCGGGTGGTGGCGGCAAGGCCGCCGGTGGCTCCTCCGGTGGGGGCGGCGGTTCCGGCTCCGGTTCGGGTTCCGGCTCCGGTTCCGGCTTGGGCACGGGCGGCGGGGCCGTGGTCTCCTCGGCGAGGGTATAGATCTCGACCCGGATCGATTGCTCGATCACCGGCTCGCGGTCGAACAGTTCCGGCAGGCCGAAGTAGACCAGCAGCAGGACCGATCCATGCAGGGTGGCCGAAATCCACGCGGCCCGCCGAATCATGGCTTCACGCGCCCGCCGGCTTCATGGCTTCATTCGCCTTCCGGCATCTTGGTTTCACTCGCCCTCCGGCTCGGTGGGCAGCTCGGTGATCAGGGCCACGTTGCCGAATCCGGCCTGGTTGATCATGCCCATGACCGCCATGACGCGCCCGTAGTCGATCGCCCGATCGCCCCGCACGAACACCCGCGCCTCGGGATTGTTCTCGGACACCGCGAGCAGCCGTGGCCCCAGATCCGCCAGGGCGACTTCGGTGTCCTCCAGGAACAGCTTGCCCATGGCATCGACCGAGACGACCAGGGGCTCGTCCTCGCCCTGGATCTCGCTCGCCTGGGTCTTCGGCAGATCGACCTGCACACCCACGGTCAGCAGCGGCGCCGCGACCATGAAGATCACCAGCAGCACCAGCATCACGTCGACCATCGGCGTGACGTTGATCTCGCTCATCGGCCGATGCCGACGGCGCCCGCGCGCCCCCCGGGTGGCGACGGTTGCGCCCATCAGACTTGCTTCTCGTCGAGCTGCCGCGAGAGCAGCGAGTGGAACTCGGCGGAGAAGTGCTCGAGCCGGTTGCCGTAGCGGTCGAGGTCGGCGGACAGCTTGTTGTAGGCGACCACCGCCGGGATCGCGGCGATCAGACCGATGGCGGTGGCGAACAGCGCCTCGGCGATGCCCGGCGCCACCACCGCGAGCGAGGTGTTCTTGCTGAGCGCGATCGCCTGGAAGCTGTTCATGATGCCCCAGACCGTGCCGAACAGCCCGATGAACGGCGCGGTCGAGCCGACGGTGGCGAGGAACCCGAGGTACCGCTCCAGCCGTTCCAGCTCGCGGTCCACGGTCACCTGCATCGCCTGGCCGATGCGCTGCTGCAGGCCGGCGCGCAGCTTCTCGTCGGCGATCGCGACGCCCCGCTTCACGGCCCGCCGCCATTCGGTCATCGCCGCAGCGAAGACCGCCGCCATGGGATGATCCGGGCGACTGCCAACCCGATCGAACAGGTCCTCGAGCGAGCCGCCCGACCAGAACGCGTCCTCGAATTTCTCGGCCTGGGACCGCAGCCGCGCGAAGCGCATCAGCTTCTCGAAGATGATCGTCCAGCTCCAGAACGACGCGGCCAGCAGCATCAAGATCACCAGCTTGACGATGATGTCGGCGTGCAGAACCAAGCCGATGATCGAGAGATCCGGGGCCACCGAGCCGTCGATGGCCACCGCTTGAACGGTGGTCGTGTCCATGCTTTCTCTGGTCTCCCGTTATGACCCGGATGTCAGGTACGTCGCCAGCGCCCGCCGCAAATCACCGGGCAGCCGTCGCGGCCGACCGGACGCGGCGACGAAGGCCAGGCGCACGTCCAGCCGGGCCAGTTCGTCCCCGCCCCGCCGCACCGATTGCCGCAG
The DNA here is from genome assembly GCA_009694045.1 of Alphaproteobacteria bacterium. Lineage (GTDB taxonomy): Bacteria > Pseudomonadota > Alphaproteobacteria > SP197 > SP197 > SHVY01. The sequence continues at coordinate 16,761 of SHVY01000023.1, forward strand.
ATCCGCCGTGGCGCCGCCGACGCTCCCGGGCCGCGTCTCGACCACCAGTTCGTCGTCCAGCCGCGCTGGCTTCAGGTAGTCGATAACGCAACGCCGCACGGCGAAGGCGGCGCCGTGATCGGCCGCGAGGTTGGTGTGGTCGTAGCCGGCTTGGCGCAGCAATTCGGTCCGCGCCCGCTCGGCGAACCGCAGGTAGTTCGCGTAGTACACGATCCCCGCCGCATCGGTGTCCTCGTAGTAGACCCGCATGGCAAAGCGGTGCGCCTCAGCCATCGCCGGCGTCCTCGCCCATGGCGGCTAGAAGGTCGAGCTGGCCGCCGAACCCGCGCGGCACCTCGCGGCCCAGGTGCGTGAAGCTCGCCGGCGTCAGCATGCGGCCGCGCGGTGTGCGCTTGAGGAACCCCTGCTGGATGAGGAACGGCTCGATCACCTCTTCCAGGGCATCGCGATGTTCGGACAGGGCGGCGGCCACGGTATCGACCCCCACCGGTCCGCCGCCGTAGTTGTCGGCGATACAGGCGAGATAGCGCCGATCCATCGCGTCCAGCCCGCGGGTGTCCACCTCCAGCCGGTCGAGCGCCCGGTCCGCCGCCTTGCCGTCGATCGTCGCCCGGCCTTCGACCGCCGCGAAATCGCGGATGCGGCGCAACAGGCGGCCGGCGACCCGCGGCGTGCCGCGCGCCCGGCGGGCGATCTCGCGCGCGCCCTCGGGCGTCAGGGTCATGTCGAGGACGCGGGCACCGCGCCGCACCACCTCGATCATGTCGTCGAGGCCATAGAAGTCGAGCCGCGCCGGGATGCCGAAGCGTTCGCGCAACGGCGTGGTCAGCAGCCCCGATCGGGTCGTGGCGCCGACCAGGGTGAACTTCGGCAGGTCGAGCTTCAGGGATCGCGCCGACGGTCCCTCGCCGATGATCAGGTCGAGCTGGAAGTCCTCCATCGCCGGGTACAGCACCTCCTCGACCACGGGGGCCAGGCGGTGGATCTCGTCGATGAAGAGGACATCGCGGGGCTCCAGGTTGGTCAGCAGGGCGGCGAGGTCGCCGGCCTTGGCGATCACCGGTCCCGAGGTCGAGCGGAAGCCGACCCCCAGTTCGCGGGCGACGATCTGGGCCAGCGTCGTCTTGCCGAGCCCAGGCGGGCCGTGCAGCAGGACGTGGTCCAGGGCCTCGCCCCGGCCGCGCGCGGCGGTGATGAACACCCGCAGGTTGTCGCACACCGCCCGCTGCCCGACGAAGTCGGCGAGCCGCTGCGGCCGCATGGTCGCATCCGGGTCGCCGCCCTGGGCCTCCGGTTTCACCAGCCGCTCGGGCGTCATCGGGCCAACTCCTTGAGCCCGGCGCGGACCAGGGTCTCGACCGTGGTGGTGCCGGCGCCGAGCCCGCGCGACGCCTCGGCGATCGCGACGAAGGCCTCGGAGCGGCCATAGCCGAGGTTGACCAGGACCGACACGGCATCGCGTTCGGGCGTGCCCGGCTCCGCCCGCGATCCGGCGGCGGGACCAAGCTCGGGCGCCTTGTCCTTCAGCTCGGCGACGATGCGCTGCGCCAGCTTCGGCCCGACCCCGCTCGCGCGGCCGACCGCCGCCTTGTCGGCGGCCCCGATCGCCCGCACCAGGTCGTCGACCGCCAGCACGCTCAAGACCGCGAGGGCGACCTTGGGCCCGACCCCTTGCACGGTCTGCAGCAACCGGAACCATTCGCGCTCGATCGCGTCGTGGAACCCGAACAGGACGATGCGGTCGTCGCGGATCTGGGTCTCCACCAGCAGGCGGGCCGGCTTGCCCCCCGGCGGCAGGGCGGCCAGGGTCTTCGCCGACGCGGACAGCAGATAGCCGACCCCGCCCACGTCCAGGATCGCCCAGCCGTCTCCCGTCTCGTCGACCAGGCCGGTCAGCTTGCCGATCATGAGGCCGCGGCCCAGGCCCGCGTGGTCGCGTGATGGGCGTGGCAGATGGCGATGGCCAATGCATCGGCGGCGTCGTCGCCGGCGATCTCCACCCCCGGCAACAGGCGCCTGACCATGGCCTGGACCTGGGATTTCTCGGCGTTGCCGTTGCCGACCACGGCCTTCTTCACCAGCCGGGCGGCGTATTCACTGAGCGGGATGCCGGCCGCAGCCACCGCCAGCATGGCAACGCCACGGGCCATGCCGAGCTTCAGGGCCGAGCCCGGGTTGCGGCTCACGAAGATCGCCTCGACGCCGGCCTGGTCCGGGCGGTGGCTGGCCAGCACCTCGCCCAGTCCCTGATAGATCGAGCGCAGGCGCAGGGCGTCGTCCTGCTTGGGCGGCGGCGCGATCTCGCCGTTGGCGACGTGGCTGATGCGGTTGCCGTCGACGTCGATGATGCCCCAGCCGGTGCAGATCAGGCCGGGATCGAGCCCCAGGTGCCGGGACACAGCCATGTCTTAAGCGTCGAACCGGGCGAGCACGTCATCGGCTACGTCGAAGTTGGAGATCACGGTTTGGACGTCGTCGTTGTCCTCGAGCGAATCGATCAGCTTGAACAGGGTCTCGGCCGCGTCGTCGGCCACCGGCACCCGGGCGCCCGGACGCCATGTCAGCTTGGCGCTGGCGGGTTCGCCGAGCGCCGCCTCCAGCTTCTCGCGCACCGCGTTGAGGGTGTCGGTGTCGCAGAAGATCTCGTGGCCATCGTCCCAGGATTCCACATCGTTGGCCCCGGCCTCCAGGGCGACATCGAAGACCTTTTCGGCGCTGCCCGCCGCCGCCGGATAGGCGATCAGGCCGACCCGTTGAAACTGGAAACTCACGCTGCCGGTCTCGGCCAGCGCCCCGCCGTGCTTGCCGAACGCCGTGCGCACCTCGGAGGCGGTGCGGTTGCGATTGTCGGTCAGGGCCTCGACGATGATCGCCGTGCCACCGGGGCCGTAGCCCTCGTAGCGCACTTCCTCGTAGGCGCCGCCTTCGCCGCCCGTGCCCTTCTTGATCGCCCGTTCGACCGTGTCGCGGGACATGTTGGCCGCGCGCGCCGCCAGGATCGCCGCCCGCAGGCGCGGATTGAACGCCGGATCGGGCAGGCCCTGCTTCGCCGAAACGGTCAGCTCTCGGATCAATTTGGTGAAGACTTTCGCCCGCTTGGCATCCTGCGCACCCTTGCGGTGCATGATGCCTTTCCAATGTGAATGGCCCGCCATGAGCCTCCGCCCCTTAACGTCCGCCTCGCCGGGCGCGGACCATACCACATCCCGTCGAGGTCGGAAGTCTATGAACCTATTGGTAGTTTATGGCGGGATTGGGGCCGTCGTGGTCCGACCCAAACGCATGATTCGCAATCATCGTGTTTGGGACGGACCAAAGGATCAGAGCCTTAAACTCTGGGGTTCGGCCAAAAATTAAAGAGCCGCCATTGAGGGCGGCTCGAAGTTTACAGGGAGGCTTCACGAAATCCGGGATCATCAAACAATGAGGGACTTCACCGAATGCCGGGCACGATAAGGGGGCGCGGTAAACAATTGGTTAACGCGGACCGATCTCACCGGCGAAAAACCGAATCGGCCGCCGATCGGGCCCCGTGCTTGCGCCCGATCGTCTCCCGGACGCGCGCGATTTCTCGTTCCAGATCAGCGATATACTCGTTGAGGGCGGTCAGCGACATGGACTCGAGATCGCGTGGCTTGGGGGCCGCGGGGCGGGGTTCCAATTCGTCGGGGTTCATCGCGGCGCGTGCTCCCGGCTGGCGACTCGGGGCATAATAGCGCGCAGCCGAACCCGGAGCGAGCGCCCCATGAGCCCAACCCTGCCCGCGACGATGACCGCGATCGAGATCGCCCGGCCGGGGGGGCCAGACGTCCTGGTGCCCGCCACGCGACCGGTGCCGGCGCCAGCGGTCGGCGAAGTCCTCCTCAAGGTCGCGGCCGCCGGGGTGAACCGCCCGGACGTGCTACAACGCCAGGGCGGCTACGCCCCGCCCAAGGGGGCCAGCGATATTCCCGGCCTCGAGGTGGCGGGCGAGGTCGTGGCGCTTGGGCCTGGGGTCGCTGATCTGGCGCTGGGCGATCGGGTCTGCGCCCTGGTCGCCGGCGGCGGCTACGCCGAATACTGCGTGGTGCCGGTCCCGCAGGCCTTGCCGATGCCGCGGGGCATGGACGCGATTGCGGCCGCCGGCCTGCCGGAGACCTTCTTCACGGTGTGGACCAACGTCTTCCAGCGCGGCCGGCTGGCACCCGGCGAGCGCTTCCTGGTCCACGGCGGAGCGAGCGGCATCGGCACCACCGCGATCCAGATCGCCGCTGCGCGCGGCGCCCGGGTGTTTGCCACCGCCGGCACCGACGCCAAATGCCGGACCTGCGAATCCCTGGGGGCCGAACGCGGCATCAACTACAAGACCGAGGACTTCGCCGACGTGGTCCTGGCGGCGACCGGGGGCGGCGGGGTGGATGTCATCCTCGACATGGTCGGCGGCAGCTATCTGGCGCGCAACCTCAGGGCCATCGCGCTCGAGGGGCGGATCGTGCTGATCGCGTTCCTCGGCGGCAGCAAGACGGACGTGGACCTTACCCCCATCATGATGAAGCGGGCGACCCTCACCGGCTCCACCCTGCGGCCTCGCACCGTGGAGCAGAAGGGCGCCATCGCCGCCGAGCTGCGCCGCGAGGTCTGGCCGCTGCTGGACAGCGGCCGGATCAAGCCGGTGATCCACGCGACCTTTCCGCTCGCCGCCGCCGCCGCCGCCCACCACCTGCTGGATGCCGACACCCACACCGGAAAAATCATCCTTACGGTGTAGCAAATTGGCTGGCATCGGGGCGCCGAATGCCCTACCAGTCCCCGATCGCCCGCGCGGGGACTCGCGGGCGGTTCCATCGTATCGAGGAGGTTTCATGGCCCATCCGTTGATGCCGTTGGCCACGGCCGTCTGGCTGGTCGAGCACACGGCCCTGACGTTCGAACAGATCGCCGAGTTCTGCGGGCTGCACCCCTTGCAGGTGCAGGGCATCGCCGACGGCGAGGTCGCGGTCGGCATCGTCGGCCTGGACCCGCTGACCAACGGCCAGCTCGACCCGGGCGAGATCGAGCGTTGTGTCGCCGACCCCAAGGCGCGGCTCCGGCTGCGCGCGGCGATCGAGCATCTTCCGGGCCGGGTCCGGCGCGGCGGCCGCTACACCCCCATGACCAAGCGCCAGGACAAGCCCGACGCCATCCTCTTCCTGGTGCGGCGCTATCCCACTTTGGCGGACGCCCAGATCTCCCGCCTGCTCGGCACCACTAAGGCGACCATCAAGGCGATCCGCGAGGGTACCCACCGGACCAGCTCCAAGCTGTTGCAGCGGGATCCCGTCTCTCTCGGCCTGTGCTCCAACGAGGAGCTGGAGGCCGAGCTCAGCCGCATCCGCGTACGACCCGGCGCGGCTGCGGCGGCCGCATCCTCCGAGGCCCCCGCGTAGGGGCCGATGCGCCTCGCCGACTTCAAGGTTCTGACCTTCGACTGCTACGGCACCCTGATCGATTGGGAGTCCGGGCTGTGGACGGCGCTGGGTCCGCTGGTCAACGCCGGGCGCCTGACGCTGGAGCGCGAGGTGGCGCTGGAGGCGTTCTCGAAGGTCGAGGTCGCGCTCGAACGCGACGCGCCGTCGCTGCGCTACAGCGCGCTCCTTGCCACCGCCCATGCCAAGCTGGCGCAGGAATGGGGCGTACCGATCTTCGCCGAGCTGAACGATCGCTTCGGCGGCTCGGTCCCCGATTGGCCCGCGTTCCCCGATTCCGCCGAGGCGCTGCGCTACTTGAAGCGCCATTTCAAGCTGGTGGTGCTGTCCAACGTGCACCGCGACGGGTTCGCCGCCAGCGCGAAGAAACTCGGCGTCACCTTCGACGCGGCCTACGTCGCCGAGGACATCGGCTCCTACAAGCCGAGCCAGCGCAACTTCCAGCATATGCTGGACCGCCTCGAGGCCGACTTCGGGGTGCGCAAGGCCGAGATCCTGCACACCGCCCAGAGCCTGCACCACGACCACGTGCCGGCCGAACGCGCGGGTCTCGCCCGCGCCTGGATCAACCGCCGCCACGGCCGCGAGGGCGGCGGCGCCACCGCCCCCGTCGCCGATCCCCCCGCCGTCCACTTCGAATTCAAGAGCATGGCCGAGATGGCCGAGGCCCACCGGCAATCCGTCGCCGGCTGACCCGCCACCATGTCGTGGGTCGTCGTGGGTCAACGCAAGCTGTCGGGAATGTTTACATGCCGGTTCGCGGCCGCGTCGATAATTTCTCCTAAGTATTTGTTTTAAGCCACTTTATTGATATGGAACATCACTTGAAAAATCGCTCCTAGGGACATCGGGCACCCCCGTACCGCCAGGGTCAGGGATCGGCCGGAACACAGGAGCAAGACCATGATTTCACGGATCGACCATTCTCGTATCCTGGCGCCGGCGATCGGCGCGCTGACTCTCATGGCGATCGCGGGTTGGTCCGCGCCCGCTTCGGCCACGTTGGTGTTGCGTGCCGGTTTCCAGGACGCCGCCCTGTCGATCGATGCGTGCGGCGCTGTCGGAAATGTCTGCTCCGTGCAGACCGACGTGCCGGCCGGGGCGACGGTGCTTCAGGCCTTCCTCTATGGTGCCAACATCTTCGGCGGTGGCCTTGCCGACCTTACTCTCGCAGGCAACTCGCTACCCGTCGCGGCCGGCGAGGTCCTCCTGCCCAACACGAATCCGGCGAACCACATCGTTCATGACGTCACCTCGATCGTGAAACCCCTGATCGAGGGTGGCCCCGGTGGGGTTCAGAGCTTCACGGTCACCGAGGCGTTCGGCATGGATGGCGAAATCCTGGTCGTCGCCTACCGCCATGCGACCACGGTCGGCAGCACCGCGATCATCCTCGATGGCGAACTCGCCCTGGCGGGAGACACGACAAAACGCTGAACTTCGCCTCTCCCTACGTCAGCGGCGATCTCATCCTCTCGCTGGGCATCAGTTTCAGCTTCCAGCCCTCGAGCCAGTTCTCTCTGGTCGATGTCACCTCGAACAGCACGGTCGATCGTCGGCTTACGTCCTGTGCCGGTGGCCAGGATGACGGCGAAGACGACAACAGCGCCCTGATCACCGCCGGCGGCATCGGCGACAGCCCGACCAATCCCGACCCCGCTTGCAATGACTCCCCGGGCCCGAGGGTCGACGATGAACTCTACAATCTCGCGCTCGGCAACATCGCCAACGCCGCCCCCTTCATCAATCCCAGCGACGATTTCCTGCGCATCGACACCAGCAACCCCAGCAACAACGACAGCGTCTTCTTCCTCGGCATCACCAGCACGTTCAAGGTCGGCGATATCGACGGCGAAGTGATCCCCGATGCCTTCGTCGACAATCCGCAACTGCCGCAGTGCCAGCCGCCCGGACCGGACAATGGCATTCCCGAGCCGGCGACCTTGGGTCTCCTCGGCCTCGGCTTCCTGGGTCTCGCTCTCCGGCGCCGGTTCATCTAAGCCTACACCCTGACGTTTCTGACGGACGGCGGCCCTGGTGGCCGCCGTTTTCGTTTCGTCGATCCGGCGCACCCCTCGCTATCCACGTCGATTCCGAGAGAGTGCCGTGATAGTGGAAGCGCGCCGCAAAGCGGTCGGCGGTTGGAGCAAGTCCTTCATCGACCGAAATACCCCTCCCCTCCCCTACCCCCTCCCGCATGGGGAGGGGGAGAGAGAAGACGTCCCCTCCCGCAAGGGGAAGGGGACGCACGGGCCCGCTCGGATTTCTCCCCTCCCCTCGCGGGAGGGGCGGGGGCGGGGGCCTCGCGATGACCGTCGGGAAGAATCACCCCTTCCCCGGATACCCCACCGTGGCGAGGCTGGCGGCGATCTCGTCGAGGATGGCGGGGTCGTCGATGGTGGCGGGAGTGGTGTAGGGCTTGCCGTCGGCGATCCTGGCCATGGTGCCGCGCAGGATCTTGCCCGACCGGGTCTTCGGCAGCCGGGCAACCACCGTCGCGGTGCGGAACGAGGCGACGGGCCCGATCTTCTCGCGCACCAGGCCGACGACCTCGCGAGCGATCTCCTCGCTCGCGCGGTTCACGCCGGCCTTCAGCACCACGAAGCCGAGCGGCACCTGGCCCTTGAGCGCGTTGGCCACGCCGATCACCGCGCATTCGGCCACGTCGCGGTGGCCGGACAGCACCTCCTCCATCGCCCCGGTGGACAGGCGATGGCCGGCGACATTGATGATGTCGTCGGTCCGACCCATCACGTAGAGGTAGCCGTCCGCGTCCAGGTACCCGGCGTCCGCCGTCTTGTAGAAGCCGGGGAAGTCCGCGAGGTACGAGGCCTTGAAGCCCTCGTCGTTGTGCCACAGGGTGGGAAGGCTGCCCGGCGGCAGGGGCAGCTTGACGACGATCGAGCCGATCTGGCCGGCGGCCATGTCTTTGCCCTGCTCGTCCACCACCTGGATGCGATAGCCCGGCACCGGCTTGGTCGGCGAGCCGTGCTTGACCGGCAACATCCCCAGGCCGACGCAGTTCGCGGCCATCGGCCAGCCGGTCTCGGTCTGCCACCAATGGTCCAACACGGGCCGGTTCAGCACCCGCTCGGCCCACTGCACCGTGTCCGGGTCGGCCCGTTCGCCGGCCAAGAACAGGGTGCGGAAGCGGGCCAGGTCGTGGCGGCCGATGTGCTCGCCCTTGGGGTCCTCGCGCTTGAGGGCGCGGAAGGCGGTGGGGGCCGTGAACTGGGCGACCACCCCGTGCTCGGCGATCACCCGCCAAAAGGCCCCCGCGTCCGGCGTGCCAACGGGCTTGCCCTCGTAGAGGACCGAGGTGCAACCATGGAACAGCGGCGCGTAGACGATGTAGGAATGGCCCACCACCCAGCCCACGTCCGAGGCCGCCCACCACGCTTCGCCCGGCTGCACGCCATAGACGTTCGGCATCGACCAGGCGAGCGCCACGAGATGCCCGCCGTTGTCGCGGACCACGCCCTTGGGCACCCCGGTCGTGCCGGACGTGTAGATGATATAGAGCGGATCGGTCGCCGCGACGGCCACGCATTCGGTCGGTTTGGCGGCGGCCAGCGCGGCGTCCCAATCCACGTCCAGCCCCGGCGTCATGGCGGCGGCGGCCTGGGGGCGTTGCTTGATCAGGCAGCGCTCGGGCTTCGCGTGGGCCAGGCGGATCGCCTCGTCCAGCAGCGGTTTGTAGGGGATGACGCGGCCGACCTCGATGCCGCAGCTCGCCGAGACGATGAGCTTCGGCCGCGCGTCGTCCATGCGCTTGGCCAGTTCGGCCGGGGCGAAGCCGCCGAACACCACCGAATGGATGGCGCCCAGCCGCGCGCAGGCCAGCATGGCGACCGCCGCCTCGGGGATCATCGGCAGGTAGATCAGCACCCGGTCGCCGCGGCCGACCCCTAGCGCCCGCAGCGCTCCGGCGGCCAGCGCCACGAGATCGCGCAGCTCGCGGTAGGTGTACCGGGCCACCGTTGCCGTGACCGGGCTGTCGTAGATCAGCGCTACCTGATCCGCCCGCCCGCCGGCCACGTGGCGGTCGAGGGCGTTGTGGCAGGTATTGACCATCCCGCCCACGAACCAGCGGGTGAAGGGCGGCCGGCTGTCGTCACGCACGATGTCCCAGCGCCGCTCCCAGTCGATCGCCTCCGCCGCCTCGGCCCAGAAGCCGATCGGATCGCCGAGCGAGCGGCGGTAGACCTCGTCGTAGCGGCTCGCCATCGTCCCTTGCTCCCCCTGGTTCGTTGCCCGACTATACAGGCGGTTGCGCAAGGAGGAGGGTTCGCGATGCTGGTCAAGACCTACAAGGATCTGAAGGCGGCGGGGCGCGAGAAGGTGGTGGCCCAGGGCACCGCGACGACGCTCCGCTTCCTCACCATCGAGGACGGGCTGGGCTTCACCATGTCCGACGTGCACCTGAAGGCCGGGGCCGAGAACATCCTCTGGTACAAGAACCACTGGGAGGCGAACTACGTCCTCGAAGGCCAGGGCGAGGTCCGGGACCTGACCACCGGCCAGGTCACGCGGCTGGAGCCGGGCGTCATGTACGTCGTCGGCCCGAAGGACCGCCACAGCATGAAGGCCGTCACCGACATCCATCTGATCAGCATCTTCAACCCGCCGCTGAAGGGCGACGAGACCCACGATGCCGACGGCGCCTACCCCCCGACCGGCCCCCTGCCCCCGGGCCCGAAGACGTGATACTCCGCGCTTGACGACCCGCCCGCCGCCATCCGACCAAGTGGAGTCGCGCAAGCATGGTTCGACCCGCTCCAGCCAATGAAGTCGAGCGCCTGGCGGCGCTCACCATGTATCGCGTCCTCGACACGCCGCCCGAGTTCGCGCACGACGCGCTGACCGAGCTCGCCGCCGAGATTTGCGGCTGTCCCGTGGCGATGATCAGCCTCGTGGACGAACGCCGCCAGTGGTTCAAGTCGAAGTACGGCGTGCCGGCTGACTTCACCGAATGTCCGCGCGAGATGTCGGTCTGCTCCACCGCCATCTGCGCGAACGATCAGATCTACGTCCCGGACCTGACCAGGGACGAGCGCTTCAAGGCGCTGCCGATCGTCACCGGCGAGCCGTTCATCCGCTTCTATTGCGGTATGCCGCTGATCAACCGGGCAGGCTTTGCCCTGGGCACCCTGTGCGTCGTGGACTTCAAGCCGAAAGAACTCACCCCCGCCCAGCGCGAGGCGGTGCGGCGGCTGGCGCAGCAGGCCATGGCGCAGCTCGAGCTGCGGCGTCAACTGCTCGACCGGGGGGAGCTTCTGCAGCAAGTTACCGAGGCGAGGACCGCCGCCGAAACCGAACGCGAGCGAGCCAATACCCTGCTTCGCAGCGTCATGCCGCACGCGATCGCCGAGGAACTGAAATCGACCGGCCGGGTGCAGCCCACCTACCATGAACAGGCCACCGTCTTGTTCTCCGACTTCAAGGATTTCACGAGCCTGACCGAAGGGCTGGACCCGGCCCGTCTCGTCGATCAGCTCAATCAGAACTTCGGGCGATTCGACGAGATCGCCGCGGCGCACCGCCTCGAGACCTTGAAGACGATCGGGGATGCCTACCTCTGCGTCGGCGGCGTGCCCGAGACCAATCGAAGTCACCCGATCGACGCCTGCCTCGCGGCCCTGGCGATCCAGAAATCCTGGCCGACGGCAACCGCCAACGCGAGCGGCTACGCATGCGGCCGTGGCACAATCGGATCGGTATCAACACCGGCCCCCTGGTTGCCGGCGTCGTCGGCACGCGGCACTTCACCTACGACGTCTGGGGCAACACGGTGAACGCCGCGCAGCGCCTCGAGCAGACGTGCGAGCCCGGCCGCAACATCTCGGCCAGCACGCTGCACCACGTCGGCGCCCTGTTCGTGACGGAACCGCGGGGCCAGGTGGAGATCAAGCACAAGGGCGCCATCGACATGTACTTCCTCGCCCGCATCAAGCCGGAGTTCGCCACCGACCCCGACGGCAACATCCCCAATGCGGCCTTCTGGAAGTCCGCCGGCCTCGCGTCGCCAGCCTCGCGTCGCCAATCGGAGGTGCCGTCGTGAACAGTGTGGTGCCCGGCGCGAACCCCTACGAAACCGGGCTGGACGCTTGCGCGGCGAACTACGTGCCGCTGTCGCCCTTGTCGCTGCTGGCGCGGGCGGCGGCGGTCTATCCGGAGCGGGTGGCGTGCATCCACGGGCCGGTGCGCACCAGCTATCGCGACCTGTTCGCCCGCTGCCGGCGGCTGGCCTCGGCGTTGCGCGCGCGCGGGATTAGGCAGGGCGACACGGTCGCGGTGATGGCGCCGAACGTGCCGGCGCTGTTGGAGGCGCACTACGGCGTTCCGGCGGCGGGGGCGGTGCTCAACGCCCTCAACGTGCGGCTCGATCCGGCGACGGTCGCCTTCATCCTCGATCACTCCGAGGCGAAGGTGCTGATCGCCGATCGGACGTTCAGTTCGGTGGTGAAGCCCGCGCTTGCAAGCGCCAAGGTCCGGCCGCTGGTGATCGACATCGACGATCCCCTCGGGCCGGAGGGCGAACGGCTGGGCGCCATAACCTACGAGGACCTGCTGGCGACGGGCGATCCGGCCGGCCCATGGACCATGCCCGACGACGAGTGGCGGGCGATCAGCCTGAACTACACGTCGGGTACGACCGGCAACCCCAAGGGGGTCGTGTACCACCACCGCGGCGCGTATCTGGAGGCGCTGGGCGGCGCCCTCGCCTGGGGCCTGCGCGATCACCCGGTGTTCCTGTGGACCCTGCCGATGTTCCACTGCAACGGCTGGACGATGCCCTGGGCCATGAGCGTGGTCGCCGGCACCCATGTCTGCCTGCGCAAGGTGGATCCGGCCCTGGTGTTCGCGACCATCGTCGAACACCGCGTCACCCACATGGCCGGCGCGCCGATCGTCCTCAACATGTTGGCGAATGCGCCCGCGGCGGCGAAGCGCACCTTCGACCGGACCATCGAGGTGGCGACCGGCGGCGCCTCGCCCCCCGCCGCGATCATCGCCGCCATGGCCGCCATGGGCTTCCGCATCACCCACCTCTACGGCCTGACCGAGACCTATGGCCCGGCCACGATCTGCGCCTGGCAGGAGAAGTGGAACGACCTCGACCCCGCCGGCCGCGCCGCCATGACCGCGCGCCAGGGGGTGCATTACCCGACCCAGGAGGACCTCATGGTCGCCGACCCCGCGACCCTGGTACCCGTCCCGTCCGACGGCGCGACGCTCGGCGAGGTCTGCTTACGCGGCAACACGGTGATGAAGGGCTACCTCAAGAATCCCAAGGCCACCGCCGAGGCGTTCGCGGGCGGCTGGTTCCACACCGGCGACCTCGCGGTCCGCCACGGGGACGGCTACATCGAGGTCAAGGACCGCTCCAAGGACATCATCATCTCCGGCGGCGAGAACATCTCGACCATCGAGGTGGAGAGCGCGCTGTACCACCACCCGGCGGTGCTCGAAGCGGCGGTGGTCGCCCGGCCCGACGAAAAGTGGGGCGAGACCCCCTGTGCCTTCGTCGCCCTCAAGGACGGGGCGCGCGCCGACGGGGCCGAACTCCAGCGCTTCTGCCGCGAGCGGCTCGCCCACTTCAAGGTGCCGCGCACGTTCGTGTTCGGTCCCCTGCCGAAGACCTCCACCGGCAAGATCCAGAAGTACGTGCTGCGCGAACGCGCGAAAGGAGTCGATCCATGAACCTGGAAAGTCGCATCGCCCGCCTCGAGGCGATCGAGGAGATCAAGGCCCTGAAGGCCTGGTACTGCGCCTACTGCGACGACGGCTACCGTCCCGACGAGCTCGCCGGCCTGTTCACCCGCGCGGGCGCGATCGACGCCGGGCCGTTCGGCCGCCACGTGGGCCGCAAGGCCATCCGCGACTACTTCGCCGCGATCTCCAAGACCCTGGTCTACGCCGCCCACCATGCGACCAACCCGATCATCGAGGTCGACGGCGCGGAGGCGACGGGCCGCTGGCGCCTGCACGTGGCCGCCACCATGATCCGTGAAGGCCGCAAGGAGGCCGTGTGGATCGTCGGCGACTACCGCGACACCTATGCCGTCGAGGACGGAAAATGGCGCTTCGCCGACGTGGCCCTCGCCATCGACTTCATCGCCCCCCACGCCACCGGCTGGCCGGCCTAGAAATCCGTCGGCTGGCCGCCTTCAGCGATGCGGCGGGCGACGAAGGCGTCGAGCTCCTCGGCGATGGCGGGGTCCAGGTACGGTTCCTCGTACTCGGCGAGCGCCCGCTTCCACGCCTGGTTCGCCTTTTGCCAGGCGTGGGGGCTGCCGGCGGCCTCCCGCTGCTGGAAGTTGCGCCAGTCGGAGATCAGGGGCGCGTAGAACGCCGTTGAGTAGCGGGCCAGCGTATGGGCCGCGCCGAAGAAGTGCCCGCCCGGCCCGACCTCGCGCATGGCGTCGATCCCCAAGGCGTCCGGACTGGTATCGAACGGTTTCAGAAACGTGGCGACCATCTGCAATAGGTCGATGTCGAGCGCGTACTTCTCGAACGACGCGACCAGACCGCCCTCCATCCAGCCCGCGGCGTGGACGATCAGGTTGCCGCCGCCCATGATCGCGCCCCACAGGGAGAACACGCTCTCGTAGGCGGCTTGATTGCGGGCGTGGAAGGTGAAGTCCTCGGGCGCCGTGCCGATCGCCGCCTCGACGATTTCGCGGCCGATCCACACCATGGCACCGTCGACCTTGGCACCCGCCTTCTCGAGGATATCCCGCGCCTCGGGCAGCAGGATCTCCATGCCGATGTCCTCGAGCACGTCGAGGGCCGCCCGGTGGATCGTCTCGATCTGCTCGGTGCTGGCGATCGCCATGGGCGGGAACAGCCGCTGCGGCTGATCCCAGGGAAGCTGGGGCAGCTTCCGCGACGCGGCCTCGCCGCCCGCGTGGCGGCGGCCCCGCTCGCGGCGCGCCGGTTCGGCAGCGGCCGCGCCATCACCCATGACTCGGGTCGTCCTCGAGCATCCGGAAGGAACCGCGGGTGAAGGCGGCGATCAGGCAGCCCTTGCGCGACCGCGACCAGTGCCGCGAGCCGGGCTTCAGCGACACGCAATCGCCCGTGCGATAGATCGCGCCGTCGCTGTCCTCGAGATCGCCCTTCAGGATCACAAACTCCTCGTAGCCCAGGTGCTCGTGCGGCAGGGAACGGGCCCCGGGGGCGAAGCGCACCAGGTAGAAGCCCGTGCCGGTCTTCGCGTCGCGACTGATGTTGCACCAGGAGAGACCCGGCCAGGTCTCGCCCTCGAACCGCGCGAGGGATTCGAACGTCGCCGTCCGCGCGTTCACCACCGTGCGCAGACGTCCGAGCCTGGTGGTCGCCGCCTTCCGCGGGCGCGCCGCCGTTGCCCGCCGCCCCGCTCCCTTCGCCGTCCCCATGGTCGCTCTCCTCGCTGGCGAAGCCGCAATTCTAGCACGGCGCGGCGAACGCTACCCTCCGCCCGCGCCTTCGACTATGGTTCCGCCCGACGATGAGCGCGAGCCCCTACGAGACCGACCTGGACCGGTGCGCGGCCAACTACGTGCCGCTGTCGCCCCTGTCGTTCCTGCCGCGGGCCGCCGCCGTCTATCCCGATCGGATCGCGGTCGTCCACGGCGCGATGCGCATCACCTATCGCGAGCTGTTCGCCCGCTGCCGCCGGCTCGCCTCCGCCCTCGCCGCTCGGGGCATCGGGCTCGGCGACACGGTTTCGGTCATGGCCGCCAACATTCCGGCCATGATCGAGGCCCACTACGGCGTGCCGGCCAGCGGCGCCGTTCTCAACACCCTGAACGTTCGCCTCGACGCCGCCGCCATCGCCTTCGCCCTGGATCACGCCGAGGCCAAGGTGCTGCTGACGGACCGGGCCTTTTCCGCCACGGTGAAGGCGGCCCTCGGCCAGGCCAAGGCCAGGCCCCTGGTGATCGACATCGACGAACCCGAAGTGGGTGGCGAGTTCCTGGGCACGACCGACTACGAGCGCTTTATCGCCGGCGGCGATCCCGATCACCCCTGGACCCTGCCCGACGACGAATGGCGGGCGATCAGCCTGAACTACACGTCGGGTACGACCGGCAACCCGAAGGGGGTCGTCTACCACCATCGCGGTGCGTATCTGAACGCGGTGGCCAATGTGCTGTCCTGGCCCCTGCCGCCGCACCCGATCTATCTGTGGACGCTGCCGATGTTCCACTGCAACGGCTGGTGTTTCCCCTGGTCCCTGAGCCTCGTCGCCGGCACCCATGTCTGCCTGCGGCGGGTCGAGGCGCGCACGATCTTTCGCGCCATCGCCGACCACCGGATCACCCACTTCTGCGGCGCGCCGATCGTGCTGGGCGCGATCGTCAACGCCCGGCCCGAGGAGCGCGTCCCCTTCGACCACCAGGTCAGCGTCATGACCGCCGCCGCGCCGCCACCTCCTTCGGTGCTGAAGGCGATGGAGCAGCAGGGCTTCCGCGTGACCCACGTCTACGGCCTGACCGAAACCTACGGTCCCGACGCGGTCTGCGCCTGGAAGTCCGCCTGGGACGGGGAATCGGCGGACGAGCAGGCCCGTCTCAAGGCCCGCCAGGGCGTGGCCTATCCCTTGCAGGAGGGGCTGATGGTCGCCGATCCCCATACGCTCCAGCCGGTTCCCCCCGACGGCCAGACCCTGGGCGAGGTCTTCCACCGCGGCAACGTCGTGATGAAGGGCTACCTCAAGAATCCCCAGGCCACGACCGAGGCTTTCGCCGGTGGCTGGTTTCATTCCGGCGACCTCGGCGTGATGCACACGGACGGGTACATCGAGCTGAAGGACCGGGCCAAGGACATCATCATCTCCGGCGGCGAGAACATCTCGACCATCGAGGTCGAAAGCGTCCTCTATCGCCACCCGGCGGTGCTGGAAGCCGCAGTGGTCGCCAGGCCGGACGAGACCTGGGGCGAAAGCCCTTGCGCCTTCGTCACACTGAAGGACGGCGCGAGCGTGACCGCCAGCGAGCTGATCGTCTTCTGCCGCGACAACATGGCCCACTTCAAGACGCCGAAGACCGTCGTCTTCGGCCCCCTGCCGAAAACATCCACCGGTAAGGTGCAGAAGTTCGTGCTGCGCGACCAGGCCAGGGAGCTGCCGCGTCATGACTGATGGATCGGTCGTCGATCTGGTGGGCGCTCTCGAGGCGCTACCCCAGGCCCATGTCCTCGTCATCGGCGACGTCATGCTCGACCGCTACGTCTACGGCGAGGTCCGCCGCATCTCGCCCGAGGCGCCAATCCCGGTCTTTCGCATGGGCGATTCCGAGACCATGCTGGGCGGCGCCGGCAACGTGGTACGGAACCTCGCGGCGCTGGGCGCGTCCGCCTCCTTCATCGCGGTCGTGGGCGACGATCCCGAGGGCCATGCGCTGATCGAGATGGTCGGGCGCGAACCCCGGGTCGAGCCCTACCTCCTGGTCGAACGCGGCCGCCCGACCACCCAGAAGTCGCGCTTCGTCGCCGGGGGCCAGCAGCTCCTGCGGGCCGACCGCGAGACCACCGCGCCGATCGCCGCCATGAACGTCGAGCGCTGCCTCGAGCTCGCCGTCGACGCGCTCGCCCACGCCGATGTCCTGGTGCTGTCCGACTACGCCAAGGGCATGCTGCCGCCGGCCCTGCTCGGCCGCCTGATCGCCGCGGCCCGCGCGGCCGACGTTCCGGTCGTGGCCGACCCCAAGGGGGAGGACTTCACCCGCTATCGCGGCGCCACCGTGCTGACCCCCAATCGGGCCGAACTCGCGGCCGCCGTGGGGTTGGCGACCGAAACCGACGAGCAGATCGAGGCCGCCGCCGCCGAGGCCATCGCCCGTACCAAGGCCAAGGCGATCCTGGTGACCCGCGGATCCCAGGGCATGTCGCTGGCGCGGACCCGGGCCCGGATCGAGCACATGCCGACCGAGGCGCGCGAGGTCTACGACGTCTCGGGCGCCGGCGACACGGTGATAGCGACCTTCGCCGCGGCGCTGGCCGGCGGGGCAGCGATGCCCCAGGCCGCGCAGCTGGCCAATCTGGCCGCCGGGGTCGTGGTCGGCAAGCTCGGCACCGCCGCGGTCTACCGCGACGACCTGGTGCGCGCCCTGCAGGCGGCCGAGCGCGTGGCCGAGGACACCAAGATCGTCTCCCTCGCCGCCGCCGTTGATCAGGTCGCCCGCTGGCGCGCCCGGGGCCAGAACGTGGTCTTCACCAACGGCTGCTTCGACCTGCTGCATCCCGGACACCTGGGCCTGATCGCCCAGGCCCGCGCCGCCGGCAAGCGTCTGGTGGTCGGGCTGAACGCCGATCGCGGGGTCGCCCGCCTCAAGGGTCCGGGCCGGCCGATCCAAAGCGAGGTGCACCGCGCCAAGGTGTTGGCGAGCCTGGCCGCCGTCGATCTCGTGATCCTGTTCGAGGACGATACGCCGCTCGAGCTCATCCGCGCGCTGAAGCCCGAGGTGCTGGTGAAGGGTGCCGACTACAAGCTCGACGACGTGGTCGGCGGCGATCTGGTGCAGGGCTACGGCGGCCGCGTCCTGCTCGCCGAACTCACCCCCGGCTACAGCACCACCGCCACGCTCGAACGGGTGAGGCGGTAGAGCGCGTTTCCGATCGCGTGGCACCACCCCTCCCCTCCCGCAAGGGGGCGGGGGAGGGGACCGACCCGACCCGGGTCTACGTGGTCGGCACATGCGCTAGCCGGGTCGGCTACAGCCCCATGGCCTCGCGCATGGTCTCCATGTCGGGGCTGGCCTTCGCCTCGGGATTGCCGAGGATCGCCGTCCTGTAGGACTGCACCAGGGCGGCATGCAGCTCCTCGAACAACCGGTTGCAGTGCCGCTCGACCGCCTCGTCCGCCAGGCCGAATTGCAGGGTCCACTGGTATCGGCGAACCCGATCCAGGTCCTTCGGATTGTCGACCGCGGCGAGTTTCGCTTCGCGTTGAATGAAATGGTCGATCGCGAGCCTGACGTCGCCGATCTGACCATGGCCGCACCCCAGGGCGCTCAATTCCCGCAGGTCGTCCAGATCGGCCATGGCCGCCTTGAAGATCTTCTTGTCCTCGACGCGCTTGGTATCGGCCAGGGTATCGCCGGTGTTGCTCATCGTGACGCAGGCGGACAGGGCCGCGATCAGCACGACGAACACGACATCGCGGAAGGCCATGACCGTCACGCTCCTATGGATTGGATTTCAGGGTGGGGGCGCATCAAACCGATCACCGGCCGGCGGCGGGCGCCGCCGGCCTGCCGTCGCGACCTAGGAGGCGTCAGTGCGCTGGCTGACCGCCGAGCTTCGTCAACTCTTCCTTGACCCGCAGCTTCTGTCGCTTGAGCTCCGTGAGACGCAGCGTATCCGGCTGTGGCCGGTGGACTTCCAGATCGATCTCATGCTCCAGCTCGGCGTGCTTCGACGCCAGGGCCGACAGACGCAAATCTGCTTCCATGGGCTATCCCTTGGCTAGTGGTGGACGATGACAAACGCGGTTTTATCCCCTATTGCTGTTGCCAGGTTCCTGGGGGTCCGCCCCGCGTCCTACGGGACGGGCCCTCGGGGTTCCTTCAAGTATAACAAGATCGGTTTGCGATGGCCACCGTTCAACGCCTGATCGTCGGTATCAGCGGAGCTTCCGGGGTGATTCTGGGGGTCCGCCTGTTGCGCGCCTTGCGCGATCTGGGCGTCGAGTCGCACCTGATCATGAGCCCAACCGCCGAGGTCACACTTGCCCACGAAACCGACCTCAAGCTTGCCGCCGTCCGCGCCCTGGCCGCCGTGGTTCACCCGGCGAGCGATCTGGCCGCGGCCCCGTCCAGCGGATCGTTCCGCACCGACGGCATGATCGTCGCCCCGTGCTCCATGCGTTCGCTCGGGGAGATCGCGACGGGCATCACCAGCAGCTTGCTGACCCGGGCCGCCGACGTCACCTTGAAGGAGCGGCGGCGGCTCGTCCTCGTCGCCCGCGAGACGCCGCTGCACGCCGGCCATCTCCGCAACATGCTGGCGGTGACCGAGATGGGCGCCATCGTCGCCCCGCCGATGCCGGCGTTCTACACCCGCCCCGCCTCGGTCGACGACCTGGTCGATCATGCCGTGGGCCGCGTCCTCGATCTGTTCGGCCTCGACAATCCCCTGGTCAAGCGCTGGACCGGCAAGCCGGCCCGCCGCCGGAGGGATTAGGCTGGGACGACGCGCGCAGCCGCCGCCGCGATCGCCGCGGACATGGCTTCGGGCAGGCACGCCGTCAGCAACACCCGCACGTGGCCGCGGTCCGCATCGCCCGCCACGCCCTTCGACTGGAGATAGATTGCGAGGTTGGCCGCGGCATCCCCCAGCGGATCCCGCCTTGCTGCGTCGCGCGACGGCAGGGCCGCGAGGATCGCCTGGGCGATCCGTTCGCCCTCGATTTCGGCCCCCAGCACCGTCTTGCGCAAGGTCGCCGCCGCCTCGGCCGGGGCCCCGTCGATGCCGGCCCGAATCGCGTCGCGCACGGCGCGCAGCGGCTCAACGACCCGGTTGCGCCAGGGGGCCACCGCCGCCTCGGCAGCGGCGATCCCGGCGGCATCGATCGGCCCCGGATGCCAGCACGCATAGAACAGCAGGTTGACGTCGGCACCGCGGCCGTTCTGCAGGGCGATGCATGCGGCCGACGCCCCCGGCCCGCCGTAGGCCGCCAGGGTGAAGTCCCACAGGCCGATGCTCACGATCCGGCGCGGCCTTGCTGCTTGTTCTGGTACATCGCCTTGTCGGCGTTGGCGATGGCGGTGGCCGGGTCCTCGCCGGACTCGAAGGAATACGCGCCGTGCGCCAGCGAGATCGGAACCCGCTGGCCTTGCCACAGGAACTCGCTGGTCTCGATCGCCGCCACCAGCGACTGCGCCTTCTCGTTCGCCGCCGTCTGATCGGCGTTGGCCAGGATGACCCCGAACTCGTCGCCACCCAGGCGGCCGACGAAATCGGACCCGCGCACCTTCTCCACCAGGATCGAGGCGACGTGGGTCAGCACCGCGTCGCCGGCGACATGGCCGTGGGTGTCGTTGATCGCCTTCAACCCGTTGAGGTCGAAGAACAGGACGCTGCTCGGGATGTTGTAGCGTTGCGAGTACGAGATCACGCGGCTGAGTTCGCGGATGAAGGCCCGCCGGTTCGAGATCGGCGCCAGGGTATCCTGATCGGCCAGCTTCTCCAGGTGGCCGAGCCGTGCCTGGGCGTCCTTCAACTCGCGCCGAAGCTGCTCGACCTCCCCCAACAGGGCCATGATCGCCGCCCGCACCTTGGGCGTCAGCTCGGCCTCGGGAACCCCCATGATGGTGGTGACGTCGTTGACCGCGCGCGCCGCCGTGGCGACGGCCGTGGCCTCGCCCCGTTCGGCCGGAGCGGATGCCCCAGCCGTCACGGCTCGTGGAGCCCCGGCCCTCGTGCGTTCGACTTTCATACCGACCCCATGGCGGACGCCACTCTTCGCTCCGCCCCAGAGTCGGCGATCGTCGTTAACGAAGGGTTATGTGCTATATCCAACGGCGCTCACCGCGCGTGAAAAACGAGGGTAACATGGCCGCAGCCGCACCCCAGGTCGGCATCATCATGGGCAGTGTATCCGACTGGGACACCATGCGCCACGCGGCGGATACGCTGAATCGGCTCGCGATTCCATTCGAGACGCGGGTGGTGTCGGCCCACCGCACGCCGGATCGGATGGCGGCCTATGCCAAGAGTGCCGCGGCCCGGGGCCTGAAGGTGATCATCGCCGGGGCCGGTGGCGCCGCCCACTTGCCGGGCATGACCGCGGCGCTGACCACCCTGCCGGTGCTTGGCGTGCCGGTCGAAAGCGAGGCGCTGAAGGGTCTCGACAGCCTGCTCTCGATCGTCCAGATGCCGGGTGGCGTGCCGGTGGCGACGCTGGCCATCGGCAAACCCGGGGCGATCAACGCCGGTTTCCTCGCCGCCGCGATCCTCGGTCTCGCCGACCCCCGGATCGCCGCCGCCCTCGCCGCCGCGCGCGAGGCCCAGACCGCCGCCGTGCCCGAGACACCGCCGATCTGATCGCATGACCATGATTCCCCCCGGCGGCGTCATTGGCATCGTCGGCGGCGGCCAGCTCGGACGCATGACCGCCCTTGCCGCCGCCCGCCTCGGCTACCGCTGCCACATCTACTGCCCCGAGCCCGACAGCCCGGCGGCGCAAGTGGCGGCCGCGGCGACCGTCGCCGCGTACGACGACGCGGGCGCCCTCGCCCGCTTCGCCGCCACCGTGGACGTGGTCACCTTCGAATTCGAGAACCTGCCCCACGCCAGCCTCGAGGCCCTGGCACGCGCGCGGCCGGTACGCCCCTCGCCCCGCCTGCTCGAACTCTCCCAGGACCGTCGCGCGGAGAAAGCCTTCGTCGCCGGCCTCGGCATCGCCACCGCGCCGTTCGCCGCGATCGAACGACCGGCCGACCTGGCCCCGGCCCTCGCCCGCATCGGCCTGCCCGCCGTGCTCAAGACCGCCCGGCTCGGCTACGACGGCAAGGGTCAGGCGCTGCTGCGGGACGGCGACGACGACGCGGCCGCCTGGCGCGGGCTCGGCCAAGTCGCCTGCGTGCTGGAGGGCTTCGTCGACTTCGCCTGCGAGGTCTCGGTCATCGTCGCCCGCGGCCTCGATGGCACGTTGGCGACCTACGACGTGGTCGAGAACCGCCACGTCCGCCACATCCTGGCGACCACCCACGCTCCGGCGCAGGTCGCGGCGGCGGTCGCCGACGCGGCCCGCGCGATCGCCCGCCGCCTCGCCGAGGCGGCCGATCTGGTGGGCCTGCTCGCGGTCGAGATGTTCGTCGGCCGCGATGGGACGGTGCTCGTCAACGAGCTCGCGCCCCGTCCCCACAACTCCGGCCATTGGACCATCGAGGCCTGCCCGACCAGCCAGTTCGAGCAGCTCGTCCGCGCCGTCGCCGGACTGCCGCTCGGCGACACCACCCGCCGCTGCGACGCGGTCATGACCAACCTGATCGGCGCCGACGTCGACGCCTGGCCCACGCTCCTGGCCGAGCCCGGCGCCCATCTCCACCTCTACGGCAAGCGCGAGACCCGCGCCGGCCGCAAGATGGGCCACGTCACCCGGCTTTCCCCGCGATCGACCTAATCGGGCCTTGACCTAGCTCAAGGCGGCTGGCCCCAACGCCCGCGATCGTGCTACCCAGACGCCCATGACGATCCCCACCTCCATCGACGCCACGCGCGCGCTTCTGGCGGAGCGCGGCTACATCGCCGACCGTAGCTTGGCGACCACGCTCTACCTCGCCCTCACCCTCAAGCGGCCCTTGTTCCTCGAAGGCGAGGCGGGGGTCGGCAAGACCGAACTCGCCAAGGTCGTGGCCGCGGGCCTCGGGCGCAAGCTCCTGCGCCTGCAGTGTTACGAGGGTCTCGACATCGCCAACGCGGTCTACGAGTGGAACTACCCACGGCAGATGATCGAGATCCGCCTGGCCGAGGCGACCCGCGACGCCGACCGGGCGTCCCTCGCCTCCGACATCTTCGCCGAGACGTTCCTGATCCGCCGGCCGATCCTGCAGGCCCTGGAGCCGGACCTCGCCGGCCCGCCGGTCCTGTTGATCGACGAGATCGACCGCACCGACGAGCCGTTCGAGGCCTATCTGCTCGAGGTCCTGAGCGACTTCCAGGTGACCATCCCGGAGTTGGGGACCATCAAGGCCGCCGAGCCGCCGATCGTCTTCGTCACCTCGAACCGCACCCGCGAGATCCACGACGCCCTCAAACGCCGCTGCCTCTACTACTGGATCGACTACCCGGACGCCGAGCGCGAGCTCGCCATTCTCCGCGCCAAGGTGCCCGGCGCCCCCGAACGCCTGGCCGCCGAGGTCGTGGCCTTCGTCCAGGAACTCCGCCGCCAGGACCTGTTCAAGCTGCCGGGGATCGCCGAGACCCTGGATTGGGCCACCGCCCTCATCCAGCTCGACAAGGTCGCCCTCGACGCCGCGACCATCAACGACACCCTGGGCGCCCTGCTCAAGTACCAGGACGACATCGTCAAGCTGCAAGGCTCCGAGGCCGCCTCCCTCCTCACCAAGATCAAGGCCGACCTCGCCTCGTTTCCTCCCCTCCCCTCGCGGGAGGGGAAGGGGGAGGGGTCCCCATGATCGACGCGACCCGCCGCGTGATATCGATCACCACCCCTTCGATGTTCCCGAGAATCTCGTTGTTCCAGTACCGCGCGACCTGGAACCCTTGGCTCTCCAGTCATGCCGTGCGTCGCTCGTCGCGCCCCTTGTCCGTCGCGTGCTGACCGCCGTCCGCCTCTACGATCAGCCGCGCCGGCAGGCAGACGAAGTCGCCGATGTACGGTCCGATCGGGTATTGCCGTCGAAACCGAACACCATCGATCCGCTTCATCCGAAGCTGCCGCCACAGCAGCTTTTCCGCGTCGGTCGGGTTGTCCCGGAGATGTTGATGCATCAGTTTCCGCATGCCCGATGTTACCCCTCCCCTTGCGGGAGGGGACGTTTCCATTTCACCCCCTCCCCTTGCGGGAGGGGGTAGGGGGAGGGGCGATGCCGACCACTGAACCCGGCGACCACGCACTCCCCGCCGGCCGGCTGGCCGACAACATCATGCACTTCGCGCGGACCTTGCGCGCGGCGGGGCTGCCCCTGGGGCCGGGGCGGGTGATCGAGGCGATCCGCGCGGTCGAGGCCGCCGGGGTCGCGCGCCGCGACGACTTCTACTGGGCCCTGCACGCGGTCTTCGTGAACCGCCGCGAACAGCGCGAGCTGTTCGACCAGGCGTTCCATGTCTTCTGGCGCGATCCCCAGCTTCTCGAGCGCATGCTGGCCCTGCTGCTGCCCTCGGTGAAGACCCAGGTCGAGAGCGATCGCTCCGCCATCTCGCGCCGGATGCGCGAGGCGCTGGCCGCCGGCCGCCGCCCCGGCCAGGGCGAGGGCGAGCGTCCGCCCGAGGATCGGGTCGAGCTCGACGCCGCCATGAGCTTCTCCGAACGCGAGGTCCTGCGCGCCAAGGATTTCGACGAGATGTCGGTGGCGGAGCTGAAGGCCGCCCGCGCCCTGATCGCCCGCCTCCACCTGCCGCTGGCCACCGTCCCCACCCGCCGGTTCCGATCCACCCGCGCCGGCTCGCGGATCGATTTGCGCGCCACCTTGCGCGCCGCCCTGCGCGGCGGCAGCGACGTCATCCCCTTGCGCTTCCGCCGCCGCCGCGACCGCCCGCCGGCCATCGTCCTCATCTGCGACATCTCCGGCTCCATGGCCCGCTACGCCGAAATGCTGATCCACTTCGCCCACGCCCTCACCTCCGACCGGGACCGGGTCCATACTTTCCTGTTCGGCACCCGGCTCACCAACGTCACGCGATACTTGCGCGCGCGCGACGTCGACGTGGCGTTGCGCAAGGTCGCCCAATCGGTCGAGGACTGGTCCGGTGGCACCCGCATCGGCGCCTGCCTGCACGCCTTCAACCGCCGCTGGTCCCGGCGCGTCCTGGCCCAGGGCGCGATCGTCCTGCTGGTGAGCGATGGCCTCGACCGCGATCCCGACCACGCCCTGGCCGCCGAGGCCGAGCGCCTGCACAAGTCCTGCCGCCGGCTGATCTGGCTCAACCCGCTCCTGCGCTACGACGGGTTCGAGCCGAAATCCTGGGGCATCCGGGCGATTCTGCCGCATGTGGACGAGTTCCGCCCGGCGCACAATATCCAAAGCCTGGCCGATCTGGCCGCGGCCCTGGGCCGCGCGGACCGCGGCCGCAACGAGGAGCTCCGGCGATGGGCGATGGCAAGCTGAACCCGACCGACGATCCGCTCGATCTCGCCGCCCGCTGGCGGGCCGCGGGGCGCGGCGTGGCGCTCGCCACCGTCGTCAGCACCTGGGGCTCCAGCCCCCGCCCCGTGGGCAGCCAGCTCGTCGCCGACACCTCCGGCACGTTCGCCGGTTCGGTCTCCGGCGGCTGTATCGAGGGCGCCGTGATCCGCGAGGCCCAGGCCGCCATCGCCGACGGCAAACCGCGCCTCCTGGAGTTCGGCGTCAGCAACGAGCAGGCGTGGGAGGTCGGCCTCGCCTGCGGCGGCCGGGTCCAGGTCTACGTCGAGCGGCTAGGATGAAGGCCGCGATTCTCGAACGCCTCCTGGCCTTGCGCGCCGCGACCCGCGCCTGTGCCCTGGAGACGATCCTGGCCACCGGCGCGCAGACCCTGTTCGTCGCCGACGACGCAGCCCTTCCCGCGCATATCGCCGCCGCCCTCGCCGCCGACCGCTCGGCGCTGGCCGCCGACGGCCGCGTCTTCGTCCATGTCTTCTCGCCGCCCTTGCGTCTGATCGTCGTCGGCGCCGTGCACATTGCCCAACCGCTGGTCGCCATGGCATCGCTCGCCGCGTTCGCGGTGACCCTGGTCGATCCGCGCCGCGCCTTCGCCGAGGGCGATCATCGCTTCGCGGTGACCGTCTCGACCGATTGGCCCGACGAGGCGCTGGAAGCGCTCGCACCCGATGCGCGCACCGCCGTCGTCACCCTGACCCACGATCCCAAGCTGGACGATCCGGCCTTGGTCGTCGCCCTGCGCTCGCGGGCGTTCTACATCGGCGCGCTCGGCAGCCGGCGAACCCATGCCGCCCGGTTGGCGCGCCTCGCCGACCTCGGCTTCGGTGAAACCGACTTCGCCCGCATCCACGGCCCCGTTGGGCTCGACATCGGCGCCCTCTCGCCATCCGAGATCGCCGTCTCCATCCTCGCCCAGATCATCGCCGCCCGCCGCGCCGAGCCCCCCGCATGAAGTTCGGCTCCGTCCCACTTGCCGAGGCGGAAGGCGCGATCCTCGCCCACGGCGTCCGCGTGCAGGGCCGCATGCTGAAGAAGGGTCACGTGCTGACCGCCGCCGACCTCGCGGCGATCGCCGCCACGGGCCAGACCGGCGTCGTCGTCGCCCGCATCGGCCCCGACGACGCGCACGAGGACGCCGCCGCGCAGGTCCTGGCCGATGCCCTGGTCGGCCCGGGCATCACCCTGGGCAAGGCGTTCACCGGCCGCGTCAACCTGTTCGCCGCGGCGTCCGGCGTGCTGGTCGTCGACCGCGAACGGCTCGATCGCATCAACCTCGCCGACGAGGCGATCACCCTCGCCTCGCTCGCGCCGTTTGCCCGCGTCGAGGTGGGCACCATGGTCGCGACCGTGAAGATCATTCCCTTCGCGGCACCCCGCGTCGCGCTCGCCGCCTGCGTCGCCCTGGCGACCGAATCGCGGCCGCTGCTGCGGGTCGCCCCCTTTGTGGCCCGGGACGCTGGGCTGATCCTCACCCGCCTGCCCGGCACCAAGGAGAAGGTGCTGGACGGCACCCGCGCCGCCACCCTGGCCCGGCTCTCCAGCCTGGGCTGTCGGCTCGCCGACGAGATCCGCTGCGACCACGACGCGGGCGCCCTCGCCGCCGCGATCCGCGATCTGTCCGCCCGTGGCTGCCGCCTCATCCTGGTCTACGGCGCCTCGGCGATTACCGATCGGCGCGACGTGATCCCGGCGGCGGTGACCGCGGCCGGCGGTACCGTCCTCCACCTCGGCATGCCGGTCGATCCGGGCAACCTCCTCCTGCTCGCGACGCTCGGGGACGTGCCGGTCCTCGGCCTGCCTGGCTGCGCCCGCTCGCTCAAGCTCAACGGCTTCGACTGGGTGCTGGAACGCCTAGTCGCCGACGTGCCGGTGTCGCCCCGCGACATCATGCTGATGGGCGCGGGCGGCCTCCTGATGGAGATCCCCTCGCGCCCCCTGCCGCGTGCCGAGGCCTCGCCCGCTGCGCCGCCGGCGCAGCCGCGCATTGCCGCCGTCGTCCTCGCCGCCGGCCAGTCGCGCCGCATGGGCGCGACCAACAAGCTGCTCGCCATGGTCGCTGGCCGGCCCATGGTGGCGCACGCGGTCGCCGCGGCCCTTGCCTCCAACGCGCGGCCGGTCATCGTCGTCACCGGCCACGAGGCGAGCGAAGTCCGCGCCGCCCTCGCGGGCCAGCCCGTCACCTTCGCAGACAACCCGGATTACGCCGCCGGCCTAAGCACCTCGCTGATCCGCGGCCTCGACGCCGTGCCGGCGAGCTGCGACGGCGCCGTCGTCTGCCTGGGCGACATGCCGCGGGTGAGTGGCGCGCTGCTCGACCGCCTGATCGCCGCCTTCGACCCGCTGGCGGGCCGGGCGATCGCCGTCGCCACCCACCGGGCCAAGCGCGGCAACCCGGTCCTGCTCGCCCGCCGCTTCTTCCCCGAGGTCCGCCGCATCGGCGGCGACGTCGGCGCCCGCCACCTGATCGGCGAGCACGAGGACCTGGTGGTCGAGGTGGAGAGCGACGACGCGGGCGTCCTCCTCGACATCGACACGCCCGAGGCCTTGGCCAGGACCGCACGGTGAGCGGGTTCGACGTCGCCGCCCTGCGCCGCGAGTTTCCGATCCTGGTGCCCGGGCTGCACTACCTCGACAACGCGGCGACCGCGCAGACCCCGCGGGCCGTGCTCGACGCGCTAATCGCGCACGAGACCACCCATCGCGCCAACGTGCTGCGCGGCGTCTACCGCCTCGCCGAAGAGGCGACCGCCGCCTACCACGCCGCCCGGGTCGAGCTCGCGGGCTACGTCAACGCGCGCGACCCGAATGAAGTCGTGTTCACCTCCGGCACCACCGGCGCGATCAACCTGGTCGCCCATGGCTTCGGCGCCGCGCTGAAGCCCGGCGACGAGATCGTGATTTCGGTGCTGGAGCATCACAGCAACATCGTCCCCTGGCAGCTCCTGCGCGACCGCGCGGGCGTCGTCCTCAAGGCCCTGCCGGTGACGCTCGACGGCCGCATCGAGCTCGCCGAACTTCCCAGGCTGATCGGCCCCCGCACCCGGCTGGTCGCCGTCACCCATGCCTCGAACGTGACGGGCGCCGTGACCGACGTCGCCACGGTTGTCGCCGCCGCCCGCAGCGTCGGCGCACCGGTCCTGCTCGACGGCGCGCAGATGGCGCCCCACGGCCCGCTCGACGTGCAGGCCCTCGGCGTCGATTTCTATGCCTTCTCCGGCCACAAGATGTTCGCGCCCAACGGCGTCGGCGTGCTGTGGGGCCGGGCCGAGGTTCTCGCCGCCATGGCGCCCTTCCAGGGTGGCGGCGAGATGATCCGGCGGGTCACGCTCGCGCGCACCGAATACGCCGACCCGCCCCACCGCTTCGAGGCCGGCACCCCGCCGATTGCGCAAGCGGTGGCCCTCGCCGCCGCCGCCCGCTGGGTTCGGGGGCTGCCGGCCGAGGCGGTCCACGCCCACCTGCGGCGACTGACCGAGCGCCTGCTCGACGGCCTGGCCGCGCGCGGCCGCGTCCGCGTGATCGGCCCGACGGGATTGCAGGGACGCCTGGCCACGGTCTCGTTCGCCGTGGCGCGCGTGCATCCCCATGATGTCTGCCAGATTCTCGATGCCCGCGGCGTCGCCTTGCGTGGCGGGCACCACTGCGCCCAGCCCCTGATGGACGCCCTCGACCTCGCCGGCACGGCCCGCGCGAGCCTCGCCCCCTACAACGACGACGGCGACATCGACGCGTTCTTCGCCGGCCTCGACGACGTGCTGCGGCGGTTTCCGTGAGCGACGATCTCTATCAGGCGGCGATCCTCGACCTCGCCCGCCAAGGCGCCGCCGCCACGCGGCTCCCCCATGCGGACGCCACCGCCACCGTCGACAACCCGCTGTGCGGCGACCGCACCACCGTCGACGTGACCCTGGCGGGGGGCCGCATCGCGAACATCGGCTACAAGACCCGTGGCTGCGCCCTCTGTCAGGCCGCCGCGGCCCTCCTCGCCACGACCGCCATCGGCCTCGACGCCCCGGCGATCGCCGTCGGCACCGCCGCCGTCACGGCATCGCTTCAGGACAAGGGGCCGGACCCCATGTCGCCCTGGGAGGGCTTCGGGATCTTCACCCCCGTCCGCCGGCACCCAAGCCGTCGGAGTTGCGTCCTCCTACCCTTCGAGGCCCTGGCGAAGGCGTTCACCGCCGCGTCAGCGGTGTAGCCTAGAGGGGCAGGGACCGCGGCGCCGCGCGGCGTGCGAACCACAACCCCGCCATGCCGAGGAGAACCAGCATGGTCGGGCCGGGCTCCGCGGCGGGGACGTTCAACCCGGCGTCGATGGTGGTGAAGATCGAGGCGAACAAGTCCGGATCGTCGGCGGTGAAGACGATGCTGCCGCTGATGTTTACCGTGCTGCCGCCCAGGATCGGTAACTGCACGGGGCTGACCTGACCCAGGGTATTGAACAGCAATCCGGTCGGATCGCCGCCGGGGCCGTCACGTTCGAAATCGATCAGCAGACCGGGCCCGAGCACGACGGGGGCGAAGATGTCGGTCACGTCCGTGAACGTCGCGTCGAGATGAAACGTCACCACGTCGGTCGCCCCGATGAAGCTCACCAGGGGAATGACCGCGAACTGGACCCATGGCCCGAAGCCGTTGGCATCGAACAGGTAGTCCACGTTGAAGGCGATGATCAGGCGCGACGGCCCGCCGAAGTCGTTGTCCGGGTCGATCTGGTTGATGCCCGTTCCGGCCGCCATGGACAGCCCGAAGAAGTTGGGACTGATCGACGTGGCGACGGTCCCGGCGGCCTGGGTGAAGGAGAGCGGCCCCGCCCCCGCGACATCGGTATGGACGGCATGGTCGTGAACGACGGGCCAAGTGTAAGCGCCGGAGAGAAAATCCCTCAGTGAAGCGGGCGGATTGTCTGGTTGCGCCGGAGCAAAATGCCTCGGCAGATAGTCCTTTGCATGGCGTGCAGAGGGCGGTGGGATGAAGGGCGTGGAACTTTACGGGCAGGTTCCGCCATT
>SHVY01000024.1 GCA_009694045.1 Alphaproteobacteria bacterium
TCGTCGCCTCGTTCGCGACTTCGAGCGTCACGCCAGGATCGCGGTCGCCTTCATCCGCCTCGCCATAATCCGCCTCATGCTCCGCAGGCTCACCAGGCCACAACCATGTTCCTGACTCCAAACTTCCCGGATGGGCTCTGAGGAATTTTTATCGTTGGCGCCGTGCGATCATTCTTGGTGAGTTGCGTCGCCGTGCCCGCGCCCGTCATCGCCGTCGCCGGATTGACCAAGCGTTACGGTCCCGTACTGGCCGTCGACGATCTCTCGCTCGCCGTCATGCCGGGTGGGACCACCGCGCTGCTGGGCGGCAACGGCGCCGGCAAGACGACGACCATCGCCATGATCCTGGGGCTCCTGTTGCCGACGGCGGGGACCATCCAGGTGCTCGGCTGCGACATGGTGCGCGATCGCCATCGCGTGCTCGCCCGCATAAACTGTCTCCTCGCCTTACGTCGACCTGCCGAAGCGCCTCACGGTCGCCGAGAACCTGCGGGTCTACGCCCTGCTGTATGGCGTTCGCGATGCCGCCGTCCGCATCCGCAAGCTCGCCCGCGATCTGGATTTCGAAGCGCTGCTGAAGCGCGCCTGCGGTACCCTCTCCGCCGGCCAGCGTAGCCGGGTTCATCTGGCCAAGGCCCTGCTCAACCGGCCCGAGGTCCTTTTGCTCGACGAACCCACCGCCTCGCTCGATCCCGACACCGCCAATCTGGTCCGCGGCTATCTGGAAGGCTACCGGCGCGACGCCGGTGCCACCCTCTTCCTTGCCAGCCACAACATGCGCGAGGTTGAACGCCTGTGCGACGACGTGGCCATGCTGCTCCTTGCCGCCTGGTCGATCGCGGCTCGCCGGCGGCCCTCCTCGCCCGGTTCGGCCGCGACAACCTGGAAGACGTGTTCCTCGACATCGCGCGCGGCCGACCAAGGCGGCGGATTGATCATGGATGGGCTCTCACCGACCCGGATCGGCGCGATGGTGCTGCGCTACCTCTACCTCTGTCGCGGGTCATGGCCGCGCCTGCTCGACATCGTCTACTGGCCGACCATGCAGATGATCCTGTGGGGGCTGGTGACGCAGTTCTTCATCGGCACCAGCTCCTGGCTCGCCGGGGCGGCCGGGGTGCTGATCGCCGGGGTGCTGCTGTGGGACGTGATGTTCCGCGGCCAGCTCGGGGTCTCGGTGCTGTTCATGGAGGAGCTGCACGCGCGCAACCTCGGCAATCTGTTCGTCAGCCCCTTGCGCGCCCACGAACTCCTGCTCGCCATGACGATCATGAGCCTGCTGCGCGCCGTGTTCGGCCTGGGCGTCGCCGCCGGCCTCGCCAACCTGCTGATCTTCGGCTGGGCGGTGGCGTTGATGATCTGCGGTCTTCTGATGCGCTATGGCCTGGGTGCCGAGAGCATGGCCTGGGTGGTGATCTTCGCGGTGCAGCCGCTGTGCGCCATTTACTATCCGGTCACGACCCTGCCGTCCTGGCTCCAGGACGTCGCCTGGGCGATCCCGCCGTCCTACGTGTTCGAGGGCATGCGCCGGGTGCTGGTGGAGGGCGTCTTCGATCCGGGCCTGTTCTGGCCCGCCGTCTGGCTCAACCTGCTCTGGCTCGCGGCCGGCGCCGCCGTCTTCCTCCTCGCCTTCCGCGCCGCCCGCACCCGCGGCCTCCTCATCCAGATGGGGGAGTAGGGATCACCCCACCAGCTCGAGCCGCACATCGCAACCGACCGCCGTCGCGGCCCGATAGAGGGTTTCGAGCCGAACCCGCGTGTTGTCGGGGTTGAGAAGTCGATCAAGCTGGCTCCGGCTCGTGCGCATGCGCCGCGCCGTCTCGCTCTTGCTGACCGTGCAGCGCACTTCCCAGAGTCCCCCGCCCAGAGGACGGCAGAGAGGCATTCCGACAGGCCAGCGATACTCGATCGTCGCGATATCCCTCCCAATCGTCTTTCGATCGATGAGGGGTAGGGACTTCAACCAATCGCGGACGGGTTCCTTTCCAGTTTGCTCTCGTAGAACGCTGCCTGAAGCCGCTTTTGCGGGCGGTGCATGATCGATCGATCAGACGGTACTGACCGGTCCCTCCAAGAATCGGTTATCCATCGTTACATCCCTGTCTTCACCGCGTCCCGTTGTCCCGTCTGGTCGGCGGTGGCGTAGAGGTAGGACGTGGTGTCGGCGGCGATCTTGCGGACCAGCTCCACCATGTCTGGCGCGAACTCCTCCGTCGGCGGGGGCGGGGTGACGAAGTGCCCGAAGCGGTCCTCGCCCTGCACCAGCGTGGCGTAGTCGCGGGCGCCCACGGTCTGGCGCATGGACGGCGCGATGTAGCGCACGACGAAGCCCACACGGCGCGCGTCCGTCGTGTTCGGCCCGGACGCGTGGAACATGCGGCCGTGGTGCAGCGACATCTCGCCGGGCCGGAGGGTGATGTTCACGGCGCGGCTCTCGTCCACCGCGTCGGCGATCTCCTGGCCGCGGCTCAGGATGTTGTCGGGGGCGAAGGTATCGCGATGGGGCACGATCCCGCCGGCGTGCGAGCCCGGCAGCATGCGCATGCAGCCGTTGGCCACCGTCACGTCCGAGAGCGCCACCCATGCCGTGACCTCGGCCGCGTCCGAGAGGCCCCAGTAGGTCAGGTCCTGGTGCCAGCTCACGAACTTCGGCGAGTTCGGCTCCTTGATGAAGAACTCCGCCGCCCACACCATGATGTCGGGTCCGAGGATCGACTCCACCGCATCGACGATCGCGGGGCGCCGCATCAGCGTGGCCACGAACGGCAGCAGGTAGATCGGGTAGGTCTTCAGCAGCGGCTTGACCGGATAACGGTCGCCGAACCGGCGCTCCACGTCGGCGACCCGGGCGACCAGCCCCAGGGCCTCCGCCTCGGCGAACGCCCGCAGCGGGAACAGCAACCCATCCCGCTCGTAACGTGCCGCCTGGTCTGGCGCTAGGCTTCCCGTCATGCGAGGGCCCTCCATCCCGTACGCCTACCATTCTAGCCCCGGCGATCGCTCACGGCGATGTCTCGCTGACCCCCGCTTCGGCGAACGTCGCCATGCCCGCGTGGGTGGCGAGGGCCGCCTTGACCAGGAGTGCCGCGAGCGTCGCCCCCGATGCCTCGCCCAGGCGCATGCCAAGGTCGAGCAAGGGCACGAGACCGAGCGCCGCCGCCAGGCGCCGGTGCCCGGCTTCCGCCGAGACGTGCCCGAGGCGGCAGTGGTCGAGCCCGCACGAGCGGGCCAGCACCGCCGCCGCCGCCGTGCACACGAAGCCGTCGAGCAGCACCGGCACCCGCCGCAACCGCGCCGCCAGCACCGCCCCGGCGATCGCCGCCAGCTCGCGCCCGCCCACGTCGGCCAGGGCCTCCAGGGGACCGAGCGTGCGACCGCCGCGCCGCGCGTGCGCGGCCGCCACGGCCTGGGCCTTGCGCGCGAGGCCGGCGTCGTCCACCCCGGTGCCCCGCCCCACCCAGTCTTCCGGCATGCCGCCGAACAGCGCGTGTGCCAGGGCCGCCGCCGCCGTGGTGTTGCCGATCCCCATCTCGCCCAGGCACAGGAGGTCGGTCCCATCCGCCACGGTGTCGAACCCGCGCGCGAATGCCCCACAACACTCCGCCTCGGTCATCGCCGGCGCCGCCGTGAAATCCGCCGTCGGCCGGTCGAGGTCGAGGGCGACGACCGCGAGCGTCGCCCCGGCCGCGTGCGCGAGCTGGTTGATCGCCGCGCCGCCGGCCTGGAAGTTCGCGACCATCTGGGCCGTCACCGCCGCCGGGTACGCCGAGACTCCGCGCGCCGCCACCCCGTGGTTGCCGGCGAAGACCGTGACCGCGATACGTTCGAGGGAGGGCGGATAACGCCCCTGCCAGGTGGCGATCCAGGCCGTGATCTCCTCGAGCCGCCCGAGCGATCCCGCTGGCTTGGTGAGGGTCGCTTCGCGCCGCCGCGCCGCTCCGCCCGCGCCCTCGTCGCCGGACGGAGGCTGCGCCAGCAGGCGCCGGATGTCGGCGAAGCCTTCGATCACGTTGACCCCGAGGTTGTCTGGACGGCCCCCGGTCAGGTAACAGAGGGCGATGACCGGGCCAAGACCTTTCCATGACTGAGCACGAGGCACCCCCGAAGGGCGATTCGCGGTGGGCCGATCTCGCCACGGCGGCGCGGTTCTTCACGACGGCTCCGATTCCCGGCGGCCACTCTCGCCTGGCCGACGCGGCCTGGGCGTTCGGGGTGATCGGCGCGGGCGTCGGGGCGCTGGCGGGCCTGACCTACGCCATCGCCGATGGCTTGGGCCTGCACCACCTGCTCGCGGCCATCCTCGCCGTCGCCGCCGCCGCCGTCCTGACCGGTGCTCTGCACGAGGATGGCCTGGCCGATGCGGCCGACGCCCTCGGCGTGCGGGGCGACCGGGAATGCCGCCTGGCCGCCATGCGCGAAAGCGGCGTCGGCGCCTACGGCGTGCTCGCCCTCGTCCTCGTGACCCTTGGCCGGGTCGGAGCCATCGCCGCCATCGCCGATCCGCTCGCGGTGCTAGGGGCGCTTCTGGCGGCGGGCGCCGTCAGCCGCGCCGCGCTCGTGCCGATCATGCAGGCCCAGTCGCCCGCGCGCACCGACGGCCTCGCCGCGGGCGCCGGGCAACCGTCGGCCAACGGCGCCACCATCGCCGTCGCCATCGCCGCGATCCTCGCCGTCATCGGCACCGGGCCGCTGACCGCCATCGCGGGCTTGATTGTCGCGGGTCTCGCCGCGTATGGGATCGCGCACCTCGCCCGCCGCCTGCTCGGCGGGCACACCGGCGATGTCCTGGGTGCCGTGCAACAGATCTCGGAGCTCGTCTTCCTCATGGCCGTGAGCGCGATCCTATGAACACCGGTATCGTCACCCGCTGGTGGTGGATCCGGCACGCGCCGGTGATCAACCCCTCGGGCCGCATCTACGGCGCGACCGACGTGCCCGCCGACACCACCGACGAGATGAGCTTCCGCGTCCTCGCCCGCCTCCTGCCGCAGGGCGCCCAGTGGGTGACCAGCCACCTGCGCCGCGCCAAGGAGACGGCGGCTGCGCTCCGTCGCGCCGGCGCCGACGTGCCGGCGAAGCCGCTGATCGACCCCCACCTCGGCGAACAGAGCTTCGGCGCCTGGCACGGCCGCACCTACGCCGAGATCGAGCGCGAGGTCGGCATCCACCGCTTCTGGCTCGCGCCTGCCCGCCACCGCCCGCCCGAGGGCGAAAGCTTCGTCGATCTGGTCGAACGGGTGGTGCCGGCGATCGAACGGCTGACCGCCGGCAACCGCGGCCGCGATATCGTCTGCGTCGCCCATGGCGGCACCATCCGCGCGGCCGTGGGTCATGCCCTCTTGGTCGATCCGGAATCCGCGCTCCGCATCTCGACCGCCAACCTCGGCCTGACCCGGCTCGACCACATCGGCGAAGGCGGCGGTCCCGGCGCCTGGCGCGTGGCCTGGATCAACCAGCAGACCAAGTAGCCCATGCCCCGCGCCTCGTCGCCCGTTGCCCTGCCGCGCCTGACGCTGGTGCTGGGCGGTGCCCGCTCGGGCAAGAGCGCCCACGCCGAACGGCTGGTGCGGGATTCGGGTCTGGTGCCCGTCTACCTGGCGACTGCGACGGCCGGCGATGCGGAGATGGCGGCGCGGATCGCGGATCATCGCGCCCGGCGCGGGCCAGCCTGGACCACCATCGAGGAGCCGTACGCGCTCGTCCGCGCCCTGGCCGAGGCCTGCGTCCCCGGCCGCGCCGTTCTGGTTGACTGTCTCACCCTGTGGCTTTCCAACCTGATGGTCGGCGGCCATCCGGTAGAATCGACCGCGCTGGTCGCGGCCCTCGGCGATCTCGCCGGACCCGCCGTCCTCGTCGCCAACGAGGTCGGGCTCGGTATCGTCCCCGACAACGCGCTGGCCCGCGCCTTTCGCGACGCCGCCGGGCGCCTGAACCAGGACGTGGCGGCGGCCGCCGACCGGGTCGTCCTCGTCACCGCCGGCTTGCCCCTGGTCCTCAAGGAGGAACGTACCCAATGAGCTATCGCGGCAAGATTCCGACGACGGTGATCACCGGCTTCCTCGGCGCCGGCAAGACCACCCTCGTCCGCCATCTGGTGGAGACCGCGGGCGGCCGCCGCCTGGCCCTGATCATCAACGAGTTCGGCGAGCAGGGCGTGGACGGCGATCTGCTCGCCGCCTGCGGCATCAAGGGCTGTGGCGAGGACGACATCATCGAACTCGCCAACGGCTGCCTGTGCTGCACCGTGGCCGACGAGTTCGCGCCGACGCTCCAGCGCCTGTTCGATCGGGCCCTGCCGCCCGAGCACATCGTCATCGAAACCTCGGGCCTCGCCCTGCCGAAGCCCCTGGTCAAGGCGTTCGAATGGCCCGCCGTACGCAACCGCGCGACCGTCGATGGGGTTGTCGCCATGGTCGACGCCAGGGCGGTAGCGGACGGAACGTTCGCGACCGATCCCGAGGCGCTCGCCCGGCAGCGGGCCGCCGATCCGGCGCTCGATCACGACAATCCGCTCGAGGAGGTTTATGCCGATCAACTCGCCTGCGCCGACGTGATCGTCGTCAACAAGACCGACCAGGTCGATGCCGCCACCCGCGACCGGGTGATCGCCGAGATCAGGCGCGCGACCCCGCGGCCCGTCCCGATCGTCGCCACCGCCCATGCGCGGATCGACGCCGCGGTCCTGCTCGGGCTCGGCGCGGCGGCCGAGGACGATCTTGCGGCCCGCCCCTCGCGCCACGACGCCGCGGGCCTCGCCCACGAGCACGACGACTTCGAAAGCTTCTCCGTGGGCTTCGCCGCCGTGGTCGATCCGGACGCCCTGCACGCCCGGATCGCCGCCGCCCTGGCCGCGCACTCGATCCTGCGTCTGAAGGGCTTCGTCGCCGTCGCCGACCGCGATGCCCGCCACGTGGTCCAGGCCGTGGGCACCCGGCTCCAGGGCTTCTACGACCGCCCGTGGAAGGCGGGCGAGGCCCGCGAAAGCCGCCTCGTCGTCATCGGTCTCAGGGGCCTCGACCGCCCCGCCATCGCCCGCGCGATCCTGGGGACTTGATGCGGCGATCGCGGAGCAGACCCCTCCCCTTTCCCCTCCCGCAAGGTGAGGGGGATGCACGGCACCGCCGGTTCCTTCCCCCCTCCCCTCGCGGGAGGGGGTAGGGGGAGGGGGCCATGCACCTCCTGGCGGCGCAGCCTGGCGAGGTCGCGAGCGGCGAGGCGGTCGATCTCGGCCAGACGCCCGGCGCCATCGTCGTTCTCGCCGCCGCCGACAGCGAGCTCGCCCTGCTTGCCGCGGCGCAAGCGTCGATGCCGGCCGGCGCCCCCACCCTGCGGCTCGCCAACCTCATGCAGCTCGGCCACCCGCTCTCGGTCGACCTGCACCTCGACCGGGTCGCGCGCCATGCCCGGCTGATCGTCGTCCGCCTGCTGGGCGGGCGCGGCTACTGGAGCTATGGCGTCGACCAGCTCGTGGCCCTGGCCCGTGCCCACGGCATCGCCCTCGCCCTGCTGCCCGGCGACGACCGGCCGGATCCCGACCTCGCCGACCAGAGCACCGTGGCGCCCGAAGCCCGCGATCGCCTGTGGCGCTATCTGGTCCACGGCGGCCTCGACAACGCCTGTGGCTTTCTCGCCTTCGCCGCCACGCTCCTCGGCCATGACGCGGATTGGCGGGAGCCCCTGCCGCTGGCCCGCGCCGGGCTGTACCGGCCCGTCCCCGCCGCCGGCCGGCCCGTGGCCGCGCTCGTGTTCTATCGGGCCCTGGTCCAGGCGGGAAACCTTGCTCCGGTCGATGCTCTGATGGATGCGCTCGCGGCCCGGGGTCTGGCCCCCCTGCCGATCTTCGCGGCCAGCCTCAAGGACCCGATCGCCGCCGCCTTCGTGGCCGAGATCCTGGCCGCGACGCCGCCAGCCATCATCGTCAACGCGACCGGTTTTGCCCTATCGACGCCGGGCGCGGGGCCCGTACCCTCGCCGTTCGACGGCGCCGATTGCCCGGTGCTCCAGGTGGTGTTCGCCGGCGGCACCGAGGACGCCTGGCGGGCCGGCACCCGCGGCCTCTCGCCCCAGGACCTCGCCATGAACGTGGCCCTGCCCGAAGTCGACGGCCGGCTGCTGGCTGGCGCCGTTTCGTTCAAGGCGCCCGCCCGGTTCGACTCCGACACCGAACTCGCCGTGGTCGCCTACCGGCCCGTCGCCGACCGCATCGCCTACGCCGCCGATCTCGCCGCCGCCTGGGTGCGGCTGCGGGCGACGCCGAACGGGGAACGCCGGGTCGCGGTCGTGCTGGCGAACTACCCGAACCGCGACGGCCGCGTGGCGAACGGCGTCGGCCTCGACACGCCGGAAAGCGTGGTGGCGACCTTGCGCACCCTTGCTGCCGCCGGCTATCGCATCGCCGCACCGCCGCCGACCGGCGCGGCCCTGATGGACGCACTCCTAGCCGGCCCGACCAATGCCCGGGATTCCGGCCGCGCGGTCCGCGAAACCCTGTCCCTCGCCGACTACCAACTCTTCTTCGCGGCTTTGCCCCAGGCCGTTCGCGCGGTCGTGACGGATCGCTGGGGCGCGCCGGAACGCGATCCGTTCTTCCGCGCGGGCGCGACCGATTGCGGCGCCTTCGCACTGCCGGTGCTGCGCCTCGGCAACCTGGTCGTGGGCATCCAGCCGGCACGGGGTTACAACATCGATCCCGCGTCCAGCTATCACGACCCGGCGCTGCCGCCGCCGCACGGCTACCTGGCGTTCTACGCCTGGCTGCGCCAATCCTTCAGCGCCCATGCCGTGGTCCACTTCGGCAAGCACGGCAATCTGGAATGGCTGCCCGGCAAGGCGGTCGCCCTGTCCTCCGCCTGCTTCCCCGAAGCGGTGCTCGGCCCCCTGCCGCACCTCTATCCGTTCATCGTCAACGACCCCGGCGAGGGCACCCAGGCTAAGCGCCGGGCCGCCGCCGTTATCGTCGATCACCTGACCCCGCCGCTCACCCGCGCCGAGAGCTACGGTCCGTTGCGCGACCTCGAGCGCCTGGTGGACGAGTACTACGAGGCGAGCCTGCTTGATCCCCGGCGCGCCAAGGCGCTGACCGCCGACATTCTCGACGCCAGCCGCGACATCGGCCTAGACCGCGACGCCGGCATCGCCGCGCGCGAAGGCGACGCCGCCGCGCTCGCCAAGCTCGATGCCTATCTGTGCGAAATCAAGGAGCTGCAGATCCGCGATGGCCTGCACGTCTTCGGCCAATCGCCTGAAGGCGCACCTGCGGTCGATCTTCTCTGCGCCTTGGTCCGAGTGCCACGCGGTGCCGGGACGGGGGGCGATGCGGCCCTCGGCCGGGCGATCGCCGACGATCTTGGCCTCGGCTTCGATCCACTCGCCGCCGCCATGGCCGCGCCCTGGGAAGGTCCGCGTCCCGCCATCCTCGCCGGCGCCGATCCCTGGCGCACCGCCGGCGATACGATCGAACGGATCGAGCGATTCATGCAGCGCCTGATCGCGGGCGAAGCCTCGCCCGATCCCGCCTGGACCCGGACCCGCGCGGTGCTCGATCGCATCGCCCAAACCCTGGCGCCCGCCGTCGCCATCAGCGGTGCGGCGGAAACCGCCGGCCTGCTCGCCGGGTTGGCCGGGCGCTTCGTACCGCCGGGGCCGTCCGGCGCGCCCACCCGCGGCCGTCCCGAGGTGCTGCCGACCGGCCGCAACTTCCATTCGGTCGATCTGCGCGCCCTGCCCACGCCCGCGGCCTGGCGGCTCGGCTGGGCGTCGGCCGGACTCCTGGTCGAACGCCACCTCCAGGATCACGGTCGCTGGCCGCGCCGCATGGCGCTCTCCGCCTGGGGCACCGCCAACATGCGCACCGGCGGCGACGATCTCGCGCAAGCCCTGGCGCTGATGGGCGCGGCGCCGACCTGGGAGCCGACCACGGGCCGCGTGACCGGGTACGAGGTCCTATCGCTCGCCCTCCTCGGCCGGCCGCGCGTCGATGTGACGCTGCGCGTCTCCGGCTTCTTCCGCGACGCCTTCCCCAACCTGATCGACCTGTTCGACGCGGCGGCCCGCGCGGTGGGGCAGCTTGACGAATCGGAGTCCGACAATCCGCTCGCCGCCCGGGTCCGCGCCGAGACCGCGGCGCTGGTGGGCGACGGCGTCGGCGCCGCCGAGGCCACGCTGCGGGCCGGCGCCCGGGTGTTCGGCTCGGCCCCCGGTGCCTATGGCGCGGGGCTCCAGGCCCTGATCGACGAGCGCGGCTGGCGCGACGAGGGCGATCTAGCCCGCGCCTACCTGGCGTGGAGCGGCTGGGCCTATGGCGGGGGCTGCGAGGGCAGGCCCGCGGACGCCGATCTCGCGCTGCGGCTCGGCGCCGTCGAAGCCGTCATCCACAACCAGGACAACCGCGAACACGATCTGCTCGACAGCGACGATTACTACCAGTTCGAGGGCGGCCTCGCCGTCACGGTGCGCACCCTCTCGGGCGCCCAGCCGGCCCTCTACCACAACGACCATTCGCGGCCCGAGACGCCGCGGGTCCGCACGCTCGGCGACGAGATCGGCCGCATCGTCCGCGCCCGCGTCGTCAACCCGAAGTGGATCGGCGGCGTCATGCGCCACGGCTACAAGGGTGCCGCCGAGATGGCGGCGACGGTGGATTACCTGTTCGCCTTCGCCGCCACCGCCCGCGTCGTCGAGGATCATCACTTCGACGCCGTCTACGCGGCCTATCTGCAAGACCCCGACGTGGCCGCGTTTCTCACCCGCACCAACCCGGCGGCGCTCGCCGAGATGGCGTCCCGCCTCGCCGAGGCGATCGCCCGCGGCCTGTGGCGGCCCCGGTCCAACACCGCGCACGCGCACCTCGCGGCCCTCGCCTCCGGCGCCGCAACAGAGGCCGCGGAATGACTCCGCGCGCCGCCCTCGGCGCCGTGTTCGGCGTGCTCTACTGGCGCCACGGACTGGAGAGCGCCATGACGGCCCACATGGCGTACAATCTCGTAGTGTTCTACCTCATCGTCCTGGTGGTGTGATGGCGTCCCCCGAGTCCGAAGCCGAACTGAACCAGCGCCACGCCGAGAAGATGGCGAAGAAGAAGGCCGCGCGGGACAAGATCCTGGCGACCAAGACGATCGAGAAGGGCCTCCTCATCGTCCACACCGGCAAGGGCAAGGGCAAGTCCACGGCGGCCTTCGGCCTGGTCTTGCGCGCGCTCGGCAACGGCTTCCGCGTCGGCGTGGTGCAGTTCGTCAAGGGCAAGTGGGAAACCGGCGAACGCCGCGCGCTGGAGCGCTTCGGCGATGCCCTGACCGTGCGCACCATGGGCGAAGGCTTCACCTGGGAGACCCAGGATCGCGCCCGCGATATCGCCGCCGCGCACACCGCCTGGGAAACCGCGCAGGCGATGCTGGCCGATCCTTCGTATCGGATGCTGCTGTTCGACGAGCTCAACATCGTGCTGCGCTACGACTACCTGCCGATCGGGGAGGTGGTCGCCGCCCTTGCCACAAGAAGGCCTGATTTGCACGTGATCGTCACCGGACGCAACGCGCGGGAACCGCTGCTCGAGATCGCCGATCTGGTCACCGAGATGACGATGGTGAAACATCCCTTCCGCGCCGGGGTGAAGGCCCAGGCCGGGATCGAATTCTAGTTTCTTCTCCCTCTCCCCTCGTGGGAGAGGGTAGGGGTGAGGGGGCCCCGCGACATCACGATGGAAAGGCGGACAAGCATGACAACGGCAACGCGGATGATAGTGGCGCTCCTTCTGGCGTGGACGCTCGGCTCGGGTGCGGCGCTCGCCCAGGCCGAGCAGCAGGTTCTGGTCGACGAGGCGAGGAAGTCGGTCGAACGCATCAAGGCCGATCCCGACTACGCGATCGTCAAGGACCTGCTGGCCAAGTCCTACGGCGCGCTGGTCTTTCCCAGCCTGGTCAAGGTCGGCCTGATCGTCGGCGGCGAAGGCGGCGCCGGCGTCCTCCTCCGCCGCGATTTCGATACCGGGCGCTGGGGCTATCCCGCGTTCTACGACCTGGCCTCGGGCAGCATCGGCCTGCAGGCCGGCATCACCGAACAGGAGGTGCTGCTGATCATCATGACTAAGAAGGGGCTCGAGCTCGCGATGAACGACAAGTTCACCCTGGGCGTCGACGCCAAAATCGCGGTCGGCCCGCTCGGCGGCGGCGCCGAGGCGGCGACCACCACCAACATCGACGCCGACATCTACTCGTTCTCCAAGGCGGAAGGGCTGTTCGCCGGAGTCTCCCTGGAGGGCGCCGTGCTCGTCCCCGACCAGGACGCCCACAAGCTCTACTACGGCAAGGCCTACACCGCCCGCCAGATCGTGGTCGACGAGGTCGCCCGCAACCCCGACGCCGATGGCCTGCGCGACGCCCTCGTCAAGCCGTAGCGCCTGCCGCCCCCCGGCCCTGATGATCCAGGGCACGGGCAGCCACGTCGGCAAGTCGCTGATCGTCGCGGCGCTGGCCCGTGCCTATACCGCGCGCGGGCTCGTCGTCCGTCCGTTCAAGCCGCAGAACATGTCGAACAACGCTGCCGTGGCGGACGGCGGCGAGATCGGCCGCGCCCAGGCGCTCCAAGCCCGCGCCTGTCGGATCGCGCCGACCGTCGATATGAACCCGGTGCTGCTGAAGCCCCAGTCCGACCAGGGCGCCCAGATCGTCGTCCAGGGTCGCGTCGCCGGCACCGCCGCCGCTCGCGACTACCACGCCTGGAAGCTCCGGCTCCTGCCCAAGGTGTTGGAGAGCTTCCAGCGGTTGGCCCAAGGCGCCAACCTGGTGCTGGTGGAAGGCGCCGGCAGCCCGGCCGAGGTGAACCTGCGCGCGAACGATATCGCCAACATGGGGTTCGCCGAGGCCGCCGATGTCCCCGTGATCCTCCTCGGCGATGTCGATCGCGGCGGCTTCATCGCCAGCGTCGTCGGCACGTACGAACTCCTAGAGCCGTCCGAACGGGCGCGGCTCAAGGGCTACATCGTCAATCGCTTTCGCGGCGATCCCGCGCTGTTCGCCGGTGCCATCGCCGTGATCGGTGCCCGCACCGGCCTGCCCTGCCTCGGTATCGTCCCATACGCCCCTGCGGCCCTGCGCCTGCCCGCCGAGGACAGCGTCGCCCTCGACGACGTCGCCGTGACATCGGGCGCGATTCGCATCGCCGTCCCGCGCCTGCCCCGGATTGCCAACTTCGACGACC
The DNA here is from genome assembly GCA_009694045.1 of Alphaproteobacteria bacterium. Taxonomy (GTDB): domain Bacteria; phylum Pseudomonadota; class Alphaproteobacteria; order SP197; family SP197; genus SHVY01. The sequence continues at coordinate 13,195 of SHVY01000024.1, forward strand.
TCGACCCCTTGCGCCTGGAGCCGGACGTGGCCGTCACCATGGTACCGCCTGGCGCGCCGCTCCCGGCCGACGCCGATCTCGTGATCCTGCCCGGCTCGAAGGCGACGTTGGCCGATCTCGCGGCATGCCGCGCCGAGGGCTGGGACATCGACCTCGCCGCCCACGTCCGGCGCGGCGGCTGGGTCCTCGGCCTGTGCGGCGGCTACCAGATGCTCGGCACCCGCATCGCCGATCCGGCCGGCATCGAGGGACCGCCCGGCGAAGCCCCCGGCCTCGGCCACCTCGACGTGGCGACCACCCTCACGGCCGACAAGCGCCTGGTCGCCGTCTCCGGGTCGGACCGCGCGACCGGCGCGACCGTCGCCGGTTACGAGATGCACGTCGGCGTCACCACCGGTCCCGGGGCCGCACGACCCATGCTCGATCTCGGCGGCCGGTCCGACGGCGCCGTTGCCGGCCGGGTCATGGGCTGCTACCTGCACGGGCTGTTCGCGGCGGACGGCTTCCGCCACGCCTTCCTCGCCCGGCTCCGTGCCCGCGCGCACTCGGGCACGGCCTACGAAGCCTCGATCGAATCCGCCCTCGACTCCCTCGCCGCGACCGTCGCAGCCGCCCTCGATCTCGACCGGCTCTACGCGATCGCCCGCTTAGGATCCAACGCGGCGTAGCCGAGCGCGTCGGCGACCGCCTTGTAGGTAACCTTGCCGTCGTGGACGTTGAGCCCGGCCAGCAGGTGCGGATCGTCGGCCATGGCGCGCTTGTAGCCCTTGTCGGCCAGCGCCACCGTGAACGGCAGGGTCGCGTTGTTGAGGGCGAAGGTCGAGGTGCGGGCCACCGCGCCCGGCATGTTGGCGACGCAGTAGTGCACCACCCCGTGCACCAGGTACGTCGGCTTCGCGTGGGTGGTCGCGTGGCTGGTCTCGAAGCAGCCGCCCTGGTCGATCGACACGTCGACCAGCACCGAGCCCCGCCGCATCGCCTTGACCATGCGTTCGGTGACGAGCTTCGGCGCCTCGGCGCCCGGCACCAGGGCGGCGCCGATCACCACGTCCGCGTCCAGCACATAGGCCTCGTTGTTGTCGACGGTGGCGAAGATCGTGTTGAGTCTCCCCCCGAACGCCTCGTCGAGCTGACGCAGCCGTTCGATCGACTTGTCGAGGATGGTGACGTCGGCCTCCATGCCCATGGCCACACGCGCGGCATTGGTGCCGACCACGCCGCCGCCCAGCACCACGACCTTGGCCGGCGGAACCCCCGGCACGCCGCCCAGCAGCATGCCGGCGCCCTTCTGCGATTTCTCCAGGCAGTGGGCCCCGGCCTGGATCGACATCCGCCCGGCGACCTCGCTCATGGGGGCAAGCAGGGGCAGCCGGCCGTTGCGGTCCGTCACCGTCTCGTAGGCGATGGCGATGGCGCCCGATTCGACCAGGAGCTTCGTCTGCTCCGGGTCCGGCGCCAGATGCAGGTAGGTGAACAGAACCTGCCCGGGCCGCAGCATCCGGCATTCGGCGGGTTGCGGTTCCTTGACCTTCACCACCATGTCGGCGCGGGCGAAGATGTCGTCCGCCCCATCGACGATCTCGGCCCCCGCGGCCGTATAGGCCTTGTCGGGCAGTCCGATCTCCTTGCCCGCGCCCTTCTGGACGATGACCTTGTGCCCGTGGTGGACGAGTTCGCGCACGCTCGTGGGCGTCATGCCGACGCGGTATTCGTGAACCTTGATCTCCTTGGGAACGCCAATGAGCATGGAGCCTCCGGGTGCGGGGTGGGATTGGTCGGGCGAAGACGCCGCATCCTTGCGCCATGCCCCTGCCCGGTCAATGGGTTATGGCTCGAGGAGTCGCGGAAACCGTTCGGCGGCGAGCGCCTTCAGGGAGGTTCGCGGCCTGGCGCCCAGGTGGGTGATGACCTCCCCGGCCGCGAGCGAACCCAGCCGGCCGCAGGCCCCGAGGTCGTAGCCCTGGGTCAGCCCGAACAGGAACCCGCCGGCGTACAGATCGCCCGCCCCCGTGGTGTCCACCAGCGGCCCCAAATTGGTGGCGTCGATCACGTGCACCTCGTCGCCTTTCAGCACGATCGAGCCCTTCTCGCCGCGGGTGAGGGCGGCGATCTCGCAATGGCCCCGCGCCCGCTGCAGCGCCTCGTCAAAGCTCGCGGTCTCGTACAGCGAGGTGATCTCGGATTCGTTGGCGAACAGAATGTCCACCCCGTCCCGCACCAGCTTCTGGAAGGCGCCCCGATGCTTGGCGACGCAGAACGCATCCGACAGGGTGAACGCCACCTTGCGGCCGTGGCGGTGGGCGGCCGCGATCGCCTTGGCGAAGGCGTCTCGGGCGGAGGCCGCGTCCCACAGGTACCCCTCCAGGTAGGTGATCTTGGCGGCGGCGACGGTGGGCTCGTCGATATCGCCGGGTGCCAGGTCCACCGCGGCGCCCAGGAACGTGCACATGGTCCGCTGTGCGTCCGGGGTCACCAGCACGAAGGATCGCGCGGTCGGCGGCCCCGATCTCGCCGGGGCCGTGGCGAACGCCACCCCCGCCACCCGGATGTCCTGGGTGAAGAGGGCGCCCAGCGCATCGTCGCGCACCTTGCCGACATAGGCCGCGCGGCCGCCCAACGCCGCCACCCCCACCATGGTGTTGGCCGCCGACCCGCCGGATACCTCGAGCGCCCCGCCGATATCGCCATAGAGCGCCAGGGCGCGGGTGGCGTCGATCAGCGTCATGGCCCCCTTGGCGAGACCGTGCCCGCCCAGGAACCCGTCGTCCACGCGTACCAGCACGTCGACGATCGCATTGCCGATGCCGATGACGTCGCAGGTCGCCGTCGTCTTCGCCATGGCGCGGGTTGTAGGGAAAGGTCGCGGCCGGGGCAAGGACTCTGGCATTGCCTAAGGAAATCCGCGGCCATTCCGTCGAAAAAACTTACGACTCGCTCGATGGGCGAACGAGAAATGAATCTATCTATATGAGAAATAACAATTTTCTTAGTAGGCAATGATCATTGCGTGGTCCACCAAGCTCCCCCTTAGGAGCGGGCGTATAGGGAAGATCGACCATGCGCCCATGGATGGGCACGGCGACGGGTCTCGCGCTTACGGCGATGACCATGTACGTCCACCCGGCCGGCGCCTCGCCGGTCGGCAACGCCTACACCTTGGTGTTCGACGGGTTGGGCGGTTCCGATACGGTTTGCGCGTCCGCGATCACCTATTGCGAAGGTCATGCCAACCCCGGTCCCTTCACCTTCGACGGGACCGCCGAAGGCCTGAACAACGACCAGAACATCGGCACCGCGGCCGCCGGCGGCAACGACCTGTGGGTGATCGAGTCGCGCCAAGTCCTCGACCCGACTAGCGAACGCCTGACCTTCACCCTCTTCGGCGACGAAAACGACGACAGCGCGACCGGCAGCCCGCCCGCGCCTGCCGACTTCGGCCGCCTGTTCAACGCAGCGTTCAGCGTCATCACAATCGTTCAGATGAAGATCGCCGACCTGATCTGGACGGAATTCGCCGATGGCGTGACGGTCGAGGGCATCACGCTCACCCTCACCTGGGACGGCCGCAACGACACCGTCGTGAACATGGGGGCGCTGCCGATCGATCCCGTTCAGGTCGCGGCCCTCGATCTCGATGTCCTCACCTCGGGCCTCGGAACGGTTGCGGACCCGCTGGGCCTGCTGGTTGCCTTCGACGGCGACGATTTGTACCGGTCGCGGGATATCCAGATCGGCGAGGACGTCCTCTCGGTGATTTTCCCCGCGACCGACGTGCACCTGTCGTTCGTTGTCCGCGAATTCGTACCCGTGGAAGAAGAACCCCTCCCGGGCCCAGGCCCGGCCCCGATCCCGGCCTCCGGCCTGTTCGCGTTCGCCCTGCTGGTCCTCGCCAAGCTGCGTAGAGCCGCCTGAGCCCCAGCGCTCGAGACCTTCCCCCCAAGACTGTCGTCGCACCACCAAGAGGCCGGCCCGGGCACGGCAATGGGGCTACAATGCCGCCGCCCAATCTCTGAAGGACCCGTCCGCCATGGCGACGCAATGGACTCCCGGACCCTGGCAGGTGACGTCGATCAGCACCGGCTACGGCATCGTCGGATCGGACAAGGAGGGCCGCACGATCGCCCGGTTGGGCTCGCGCCGGGTGGACGACCTGCCCAACGCCCGTCTGATCGCCGCCGCCCTCGCCCGCTTGGTCCGCTGGGCCGACCGCATGGGCGGGATGGAGGGCACCGCCTGGGACGCCGCCTACGCCCTCCTCTCCGACATCCGCGGCGACGACGACAGCACCACCCTCGCCGACCGCTACTACGGCCGCGAGGCGTAGCGCGCGTCCGCGCGAAATCACCCCGCCCCTCGCGGGAGGGGTAAGGGGGAGGGGGTGCGCGACGCGACTCTCCTCTGCATCTCCCCCCTTCCCCCCGCTCCCTCCCCCGCCCCATACTCCGCGCCGCCATGGCAGACCCCGAGCTCTACCGCCTCACCGCCCGCGCCGCCGTCAATCTGCTGCGGCGGGGCGAGGTCACGCCGGCCGAGCTGATCGCGGCGGCGGCGACGCGCATCGCGGCGACCGATGGGGCGCTGAACGCGCTGCCCACGCTTTGCCTGGATCGGGCCCGCGACCACGCCAAGCGCATGGCGGCGGGGCGCGCGTCGCGCGGCGAGGGCGCCGGCGCCCTCTATGGCCTGCCGATCGCGGTCAAGGACCTGAACCCGGTCGCGGGCGTGCGCACCACCCAAGGTTCGCCGATCTTCGCCGACGACGTGCCGGCCCGCTCCGACATCATGGTCGAGACCCTGGAGGCGAACGGGGCGATCGTCGTCGCCAAGTCCAATACGCCCGAGTTCGGCGCCGGGGCCCAGACCTACAATCCGGTGTTCGGCACCACGGCCAACCCGTGGGACACGTCCAAGACCTGCGCCGGCTCCTCGGGCGGGGCGGCGGTGGCGCTGGCCGCCGGCCAGGTGTGGCTCGCCACCGGCTCGGACCTCGGCGGGTCCTTGCGCACGCCCGCGTCGTTCTGCGGCGTGGTCGGCTTCCGCCCCTCGCCCGGCCGGGTGGCGACGGGGCCCGAATCGCTGCCCTTCGGCCTGCTCTCGGTCGAAGGGCCGATGGCCCGCAACGTCGCCGATTGCGCCCTCATGCTCGACGCCATGGTGGGCGAGTTACCCGAGGACCCCCGGTCCCTGCCGGCGCCCCTCACCCCCTTCCAGGCGGCGGTGGACGCACCCGTGGCACCCGCCCGCGTCGCCTACAGCCCGAACCTCGGCATCCTGCCGGTGGAGCGCGAGGTCGCCGAGATCTGCGAAGCCGCCGTGCGCAAATTCGCCGACATCGGCGCGACCGTCGAGCTCGCCTGCCCCGATTTCGCCGACGCGCCCGACACCTTCCAGACGCTCCGCGCCGCCGGCTTCGCCACGTCGATGGCCGAGTTCTACATCAACCATAAGGACAAGCTGAAGCCCGAGATCATCTGGAACATCGAGAAGGGCCAGCGCCTGACCATCGAGGAGGTCGGCCGGGCCGAGCGGGCGCGGGGCGCGCTCTTCCACCGGGTGTTCGCGTTCTTCCGGACCTGGGACCTGCTGGTGACGCCCACCGCCATCGTCGCCCCGTTCGACAAGACGCAACATTGGGTGACCGAGGTCGAGGGCCAGCGCCTCGACGATTACGTCGCCTGGCTCACGTTCCCCGGGGCGATCACCCTCGCGGCCTGCCCGGCGATCTCCGTGCCCTGCGGCTTTACCCGCGCGGGCCTGCCGGTCGGCCTGCAGTTCGTGGCGGCACCGCGGGCCGAGGCGCGCCTGCTCTCCGCCGCGAAACTCTTCGAGGACGCGGCCGGCCTCGCCTCCGGCCTGCCGATCGATCCCCGGCCGCCGCGATGATCGGCGCGCTCGTTCAGGCGTTCGGCGACCTGCTCGAGCCGAAGGTCCGGGTCGTGGTGGTGCAGGTCGCGCTGCTCACGGCGCTCGCCTTCGCCGCCGTCGGCGGGCTGCTGTGGTGGGCGTTCTCCGGGTTCGATCCGCCCGATGCCTCGTTGGGCCTCGACCTCGGGCTCTTTACCCTGCCGCCGGGCTGGATCGTCGATGCCCTGGTCTGGACCGTCAACGGGCTCCTCGGCATCTTCGGGGTCCTGCTGTTCCTCGCGCTCTTCTGGCTGGGCTTCGTGGTGGTCGCCCAGAACGTCGCCGGACTCTTTCTCGATAAGGTGGTCGACGCGGTCGAGGCGCGGCACTTCCCCGGTCTGCCGTCGCCCGGCCAGTCGTTCCGTCAGGCAATCGCCGCCGGGTTCAACCTCACCGCCATGGTGATCGGGGTGAACCTGCTGATGCTGCCTGTCTACCTGATCCTCACCTTCCTGCCGCCGGCCAACCTCGTGCTGTTCTATCTGGTGAATGGCTACCTGTTCGGGCGCGAGTATTTCGAGACCGTCGCCTACCGGCGCGAGCAGGGTCCGGCCGCCGAGCTACTCTGGCGTGCGCGGCGAGGCCGCTGGGTGCTGGCCGGAGCGATCATCGCCGGGCTGATGTCGGTGCCGGTCCTGAACTTCGTGGCGCCGATCGTCGGGGCCGCGTTCATGACGCATCTTTTGCACCGAGCTCGAGTCTGATCGGGGTTATTCCGGGTTTCTTCCGGGCGCCGTGAGGGCAATTCCGGACTTTTTGGCGATCAAGATATAGTGGGCACTGCCCGGTGCCTCGGGGGCGAGCGCCAGCACCTCGTGGCCCGCCTCGGCCAACGCGCGGGGCACGTTCTCGAGCGGTTCTCCGGCGTTCAGACGGATGCGCGCCGTCTCTCCGCTTGACATGCGTTCAAGCAGTAACTTAGCCTTCACGAAGGTGAGGGGGCATACGTCCCGCGTAATGTCCAGGACGTGGTCGACGGGCTCCAGAATAGTGTCAGGTTTCATCAGATCAGTGCCCGATTCGGGTGCATTTTCCAGGCAGTTTCATCGGGGGAAGAACACATGAATGACCAAGCGGACCGGGGCGAAATCCTTGCCTTGACTGCGGAGATCGTGTCGTCGCACGTATCCAACAACAATCTGACCGTGGCCGAATTGGCCGACCTGATCCGTACCGTGCATACCTCGCTGGCCGGGGCCGGCGAGGTACGCACGGTACCCGATCGGCCGCGACCCGCCGTGCCCATCCGTCGCTCGATCACCCCCGATTATATCGTCTGCCTCGAGAACGGCAAGCGCCTGAAGACTCTCAAGCGCCATCTGCACAGCCGGTATAATATGACCCCGGAAGGGTATCGTGAACGCTGGGGCTTGCCGGCGGATTACCCCATGGTGGCGCCGAACTATGCGGCCCGCCGCAGCGTGCTGGCGAAGGAAATCGGGCTTGGGACGAAGCGGCGCCGCAAGGTCTGACGAACATCCGGTCCTCCGGAGAGATGCGATGGCATCGCGCATCGAAGAGGCCTGCCTGGCCAGAGGGATGAAGATGACGGACCAGAGGCGCGTGATCGCACGCGTCCTGTCCGGTGCCGACGATCATCCTTCGGTGGACGAGCTACACCGCCGCGTGTCCGACCCCAAGGTTAGCCTCGCCACCGTCTATCGGACGGTCCGCCTGCTCGAGGAAGCGAACATCATCGAGCGCCACGAGTTCCGCAACGGCCGGTCGCGCTACGAGATGGCGGCCGAGATCCACCACGATCACCTGATCGACGTCCAGAGCGGCGAGGTGATCGAGTTCCGCAGCGAGACGATCGAGGCCCTGCAGCGCGAGATGGCCGAGAAGCTCGGCTATCGCCTCGTCGACCATCGCCTGGAGCTCTATGGCGTCCCCCTCGGTGTCCCGCGCAAGACGGACGAGCGGCGCTGACCGACATGACGTTTCCCCCGCGACGATCATGGTGAACGCCCCGGCGGAACCTCCTGCGCGGACGCGCGTGGTCGTCGATCCGCTGAAGGAAGGGATGCGCGTGGGCGCCCTGGAGGTGCGGCTCGCGCGGGGCGCCGCCGATGTCCAGGCCGTGCAGGAACTGCGCTACCGGGTCTTCTACCAGGAGATGACCGCGCGACCGACCGAGGACATGCTTCGGCTGCAGCGCGACTTCGACGCGTTCGACGAGATCTGCGATCACCTGCTGGTGGTCGACCACGACCGCGATCCGCGCGGAGCCGTTGTTGGCACCTACCGGCTCCTGCGCCGGTCCAAGGTGCCGGCGGGTCGCCAGTTCTACACCGCGAACGAGTACGACATCGCCAAGCTGCTGTCGCTCGACGGCGAGATGGTGGAGCTGGGTCGGAGCTGCGTCGACCCGAGCTACCGCAGCGGCGCCGCGATCCAGATCCTGCTCCGGGGCATCGGCGCTTACGTCACCTACCATGACTGCGTCGCCATGTTCGGCTGCGCGAGCTTGCCCGGCACCTCCGTCGATGCGGTTGCGGCGCAATTGAGCTACCTCTTCCACCGGCATCTGGCGCCCGAGTCGATCCGACCGCGCGCGCTGCCCGAGTGCTACACGGCCATGGACCGGGTGGCCCTGGACGAGCTCGACGAACGGCGCGCCCTCGTCTCGTTGCCCCCGCTGGTCAAGGGATACTTGCGCGCCGGATGCAAGATCGGCAATGGCGCCGTCATCGACCAGCAGTTCCAGACGATCGATGTCTGCGTGGTGCTGCACATGGACGTGGTGTCGGCGAAATTCCGCAGCCGCTACGAGTACAGCGCCGATCCAAAGGCCGACGACGCGTGAAGGACCTCGTCTCCACGCCGATCGCGACCATCCGCCTCGTCGCCTATGTCCTGTGGACGGTCGTCCTGTTGCCGTTGCAGGCCGTCGCCGTGCGCTGCGGCAGCCGCGTCGCCCAGCACATCCCGATGCTCTATCACCGGGGCTGCTGCCGAATCATCGGATTCCGCATCGAGCGCCATGGCATGCCGGTGCAGTCCAGCCCGGTGCTGTTCGTGAGCAACCACAGCTCGTATCTCGACATTTCCGTGCTCGGCGGCCTGATTCCAGGGTCGTTCGTCGCCAAGACGGAAGTCGGTTCCTGGCCGCTGTTTGGGCTTTGCGCCAAGCTGCAGCGCAGCGTTTTCGTGGATCGCCGCCGCTGCACCACGGATACCCAGCTCAACGAACTCGCCCGCCGGTTGGAGCAGGGCGACAACCTCATCCTGTTTCCCGAGGGCACCAGCAACGACGGCAATCGGGTGCTGCCGTTCCGCAGCGCGCTGCTGGCCGTCGCCGAAAGACCGATCGGCGATCGCCCCTTGACGGTCCAGCCGGTATCCATCGCCTATGCGCGCCACAGCAACCTGCCCATGGGGCGCTACCTGCGCCCGTGCTACGCGTGGTACGGCGATATGGGCCTGATGGGTCACCTGTGGCGGGTGATGTGCCTGGGGCCGGCGACGGTCGTGGTTCGGTATCACGCCCCGGTGACCATCACCGAGCACGCCGATCGCAAGGCGCTCACGCGCCACTGTCACCAGGTCGTCAGCGAAGGGGTGATCGCGTCGATCCGTGGCGGTCCCCAAAGGTCCGGTCGGGGAACCGGGCATCCAAGCCCGGCGGCGGCTTGACCCCCGGGACCGCGGTGCTAGAGTTTTTCCATGGCTGAGGCCATGCGTCACCCTGACATCGCGCCGGCGTTGCCGGACCAAGGCTCGCCGTCGCGCGGGACACCCGACCGGGGCCTGTTCATCAAGACCTACGGCTGCCAGATGAACGTCTACGACTCCGGTCGCATGGCGGACGTGCTGGCGCCGTTGGGTTACCGCTTGGTCGACGATCCAGCGGGCGCCGACCTGATCGTCCTCAACACCTGCCACATCAGGGAAAAAGCCGCCGAGAAGGTCTACTCGGAGATCGGCCGGTTGCGCCCGTTGAAGGCGCGACGGGCGAAGGCAGGCGGTCGGCTGGTGATCGCCGTCGCGGGCTGCGTCGCCCAGGCCGAAGGGGAGGAAATCACCCGGCGGGCGCCCGACGTCGACATCGTGCTGGGACCCCAGGCCTACCACCGGCTGCCGGAACTCGTCGCCCTCGCCCATCGCGCGACGGGGTCGGTTCTCGACACGACTTTCCCGACCGAGCCCAAGTTCGACCACCTGCCCGCGGCCTTGTCGCCATCGGCCGTGTCGGCGTTCCTCACGGTGCAGGAAGGCTGCGACAAGTTCTGCACCTTCTGCGTCGTGCCGTACACGCGCGGTGCCGAATACTCACGACCCGTCGCCGCCGTGCTCGACGAGGCCCGTGCCCTGGTGGGTCGCGGCGCCCGCGAGATCGTGCTGCTGGGTCAGAACGTGAACGCCTATCACGGCGACGGCGCTGGGGGTGCCTGGTCCCTGGCACGGTTGATCGGCGCCTTGGCGCGGATTCCCGGGCTCCTGCGGCTGCGTTACACGACGTCGCACCCGTTGGAGATGAATGTCGACCTGATCGCGGCGCATCGCGATATCGACATTCTGATGCCGCATCTGCACCTGCCCGTGCAATCCGGGTCCGACGCCGTCCTGGCGGCGATGAATCGCCGTTATCGCGCCGATGACTATCGCCGGATCGTCGCCACGTTGCGCGCCGCGCGCCCCGATATCGCCCTGTCGGGGGATTTCATCGTCGGGTTTCCCGGCGAGACCGACGCGGATTTCCAAAGGACCCTCGATCTCGTCGACGCGATCAGTTTCGCGCCGTCGTTCTCCTTCAAGTACAGCCCGCGGCCGGGAACGCCGGGCGCCTTGCTGCCCAGGCCCGTGCCCGAGGCCCTGAAGGCCGAGCGGTTGGCGGTCCTGCAGGCGCGCCTCGACGCCCAGGCCGACGCATTCCATCGGGCCGCCATCGGCCGCCGCCTGCCGGTGTTGTTCGATCGTGCCGGGCGCCATCCGGGCCAGCGGGTCGGGCGGACCCCCTACCTTCAGACCGTCCACGTCGCGGCCGAGGACTCCGTCATCGGGACCGTGCGCGAGGTCGCGATCGTGCGGGCCCATGCCAACAGCCTGGAAGGACGCCTGGTGCTGCCGCCCGCGGAGGTTGCGGCTTGAAGGCCGCGCCCGGATCCGACGTGACGCCGCAAGATGCCGCGACCGCGTTTCTCACGTTCGACGACAATGGTTTGCTACCTCGGCTGTTCGGCAAGCACGACCAGAATCTGGCGCGGATCGAGCAGGAGCTGGGCGTGGCGGTCACGTCGCGGGGCAACCGCGTCTCGATCGCCGGGTCGGGCTGGGCCACCGAGGCGGCGCGCGGTGTCCTCGAAGGGCTCTATCGCCGGCTGAAGAGCGGCGTCGAGCTGTCGAGCGGCGAGATCGACGCGGCGATCCGGCTCACCCTCCAAGGCGCGGACGGGGTTGGGGACCACACCGAGATTCGTACGCCCAAGCGGCGCGTGGTCGCGCGATCCCCTACCCAGGCCGCGTTCCTCCGCGCCATGAGCGAGCACGAGCTGGTCTTCGCCGTCGGTCCCGCCGGCACGGGCAAGACCTATCTGGCGGTTGCCCGCGCGGTGGCCACGCTGACCGCGGGCGACGTTGATCGCATCATCCTGTCCCGACCCGCGGTCGAGGCCGGCGAACGGCTCGGGTTCCTGCCCGGCGACCTGCGCGACAAGGTCGATCCCTACCTGCGGCCGCTGTACGACGCCCTGCACGAGATGATGCCCGGGGATAAGGTTCTGCGGCGGATGGAGGACGGCGATATCGAGGTGGCGCCGCTGGCCTTCATGCGGGGACGCACCCTGGTCAACGCCTTCGTGATTCTCGACGAGGCGCAGAACACCACGCCGGTGCAGATGAAGATGTTCTTGACGCGGCTCGGCGAGAATTCGCGCATGGTGGTGACCGGCGATCTCTCCCAGGTCGACCTTGCCACCGGGACCCTGTCGGGCCTGTCCGACGCGCTGAGCACCCTGGTCGAGGTTCCCGGCGTCACGGTCGTCCAGTTCAGCAACGCCGACGTGGCGCGGCACGGCCTTGTCACGCGGATCGTCAAGGCGTACGAGCAACGCGATCAGCAACGCAAGGACGGGAGCGGACAGCGCTGATGGCCAACATCATTGACGTAGCCGTCGCCGACGATCGCTGGGAAGACGAACTCGTCGATGCCAGTCACGGTTGTCGCCGCGCCGCCGAGGCGACCTTGACCGCGATCGGAATGGAACGTGCGGGCGGTTTCGAGGTCTCGATCGTCTTGTCCGACGACCGCATGGTCCAGGGTCTGAACCGGAAGTTTCGCGGCATCGACAAGACGACCAACGTGCTGTCCTTTCCGGCCGAAGCCAAGGGCACGCCGCGGTCGCGGCAGCAGCCGTTGGGCGACGTCGTGTTGGCGTTCCAGACCGTGCTGGCGGAAGCCAAGGCGCAGGGCAAATCGTTCTCGGATCATGCGACGCACCTGGTCGTGCATGGGGTCCTGCATCTGCTGGGACGCGACCACCAGATGGATGGTGACGCCGAGGCCATGGAAGCCCTGGAGGTCCAGATCCTGCGTCGGCTCGACGTCGCCAATCCCTATCGGGTGAGCGACCCCGCATGAGCGACTCCGGCCCCAGTACCCCCGGGAGCCCCGGGGCCATCGGCGCCCCGCCGAGCGAACGCGAGGACCGCGCGCCCGCGTCGCTCTATGTCTGGCTCCGAACCGCCTTCGGGTTTGGCGCCGACCGCAATCCACGCCAGGCCCTGCAACAGCTGATCGACAAGGAGCCCGAAGGCCCCGAGGATCTGGCCCCGGCCGAGCGGGACATGATAGCGAACCTGCTCCGATTCGGCGAGCTCAGGGTCGACGACGTCATGGTGCCTCGGGCCGACATCGTGGCGATCGACCGCGCGATGCCGCTCGACCAGATCGTCAGGTTGATGATCGAGGCCGGTCATTCGCGCCTTCCGGTCTACCGCGACACCCTCGACGACGTGATCGGCATCGTTCATGTGCGCGACCTTCTACCCTTCTGGGGCGCCGATTCCGGCTTCGACCTGGAGCGCAAGTGTCGTCGGGCGATCTTCGCGCCGCCGTCCATGCGGGTGGTCGACCTCCTGCTGCAGATGCGCACCGGCCAGGTTCACATGGCCCTGGTGGTCGACGAGTACGGCGGCACCGACGGTTTGGTCACGATCGAGGACCTGGTGGAGCAGATCGTCGGCGATATCCAGGACGAGCACGACGTCGAGGCCGGGCCGATGCTGATCGATCGGCCGGGCGGCGTGATCGAGGCGGACGCGCGCACACCGATCGAGGCCCTGGAACTTCGCCTGGGCATCGACCTGGTGTCCGACGACAGCGACGAGGACATCGACACCCTGAGCGGGCTGGTCTCGTCCCTGGCGGGGCGCGTGCCCACCCGTGGCGAGCTGATCGCGCACAAGTCGGGGATCGAGTTCGAAGTGCTTGACGCCGATCCGCGCCGGGTGAAGCGACTGCGCGTCCACAAGGTGCCCGCGGCGGCGCCGACCAGCGAGTGAACGTGCCGGTCGCGGCCCTGCTGGCGCGCGGGCGCGACCGTCTGCGCGGGCTCGCGGGATGGCGGGCCATGCTCCTGGCCCTAGCGTTTGGGGCCGCGGCGACCGTGGCGTTACCGCCGCTCAACTTCGTTCCCTTGCTGGTCGTGGCGTTGGGTGGGCTGCTGTGGCTAATCGACGGTGCCCGCGACTGGCGCCGCGCCATGGTCCTGGGTTGGTGTTTCGGGACGGGGTTCTTTGGCGCCGGTCTCTGGTGGATCGGCCAAGCCTTCCAGGTCGATGCCGACCGGTTCGGCGCGCTGGCCCTACCCGCGATCGTCGGGCTGTCCGCGGGACTCGCCCTGTTCATCGCCGTGGCGGCGGGGCTTGCGCGTCTTGCCGCGGCTGGCGTGCCTCGGGCCGTCGCCCTCGCCCTGGCCTGGGCGGCCATGGAGTGGCTGCGCGGGCATGTCCTCACCGGGTTCCCATGGAACCTGCTGGCGTCCGCCTGGGCGCCGGTCGATGCGATGCAGCAAGGCGCCGCCCTGTTCGGCGCCTACGGTCTCAGTCTGCTCACGGCCCTGGTCGCGATCCTGCCCGCCACCCTTGATCGCCGTGCCGTCGCCGTCGCCAGCGTCGTGCTGGTCGTGGCCTGGGGCGGCGGCGCGCTGCGCCTTGCCGGGGCCGAGGTCGCCATGGTGGACGGGGTCCGGCTCCGCCTCGTCCAGGCGGGCATCAGCCAGCGGGACAAATGGCGCGGCAATCTGGCCCTCCGGCATCTCGCGCTCCAGCTCGACCTGTCGCGCTCGGCCGCCGATCCGCCGCCGACCCATATCATCTGGCCCGAGGCGGCGATCGCCTTCTTCCTCGACGAACGACCCGACGTGCGCAGGGCCATGGCCGAGGTCATACCCGCCGGCGGTCTCTTGATCACGGGCATGGTTCGCCGAACCTGGAGCGAGACCGACCAGGTGCGGCTATGGAACAGCGTCGCGGCGATCGACGGCACCGGCGCGGTGACGGCCGTCTACGACAAGGCGCATCTGGTGCCGTTCGGCGAGTACATGCCCCTCCGGTCGGTGATCGATCTGGACAACCTGACCCAGGGCGGCCTCGACTTCTCGCCGGGCGCGGACCGGGCGACCTGGGCGCTGCCGGGCTTGCCTCCCCTCGGTCCCCTGGTTTGTTACGAGGTCATCTTCCCCGGAGGCGTGGTCGGGACCGGGGATCGACCGGCGTGGCTGCTGAACGTCACCAACGACGCCTGGTTCGGCGACAGCGCCGGCCCGCGCCAACATCTCGCCGCCGCGCGGCTGCGCAGCATCGAGGAGGGCATGCCCCTGGTCCGCGCGGCCGGCGGCGGCATCTCGGCGGTCGTCGACCCCTACGGCCGGATCGTGGCCAGTCTCGATCTCGGCCGGAAGGGGGTGCTCGATTCGGGGCTGCCGGCGGCCCTCGTGGCTGCGCCGCCCTACGCCCGAATCGGCGATCTGGCCCTGATTCCCTTGGTTGTCCTGGCTTTGCCCTGGGTCTTCCGACGCTCGCGCACAGGTGGCTAAGGGTAGACTTGACGCACGCAATAGTATGTATCAGGGTGTCATACGACACACGTTCGTATGCGGCCGCCCTGTTCGGCAAGGGGACGGATGTCGTGTTCGGTGCCCAGGAAGACCCCATGACGTCATCGCCTGATCCCATCGATATTCACGTCGGCAGCCGCGTGCGTCTGCGCCGGACGTTGCTCGGCCTCAGTCAGGTCAAGCTTGCCCAGATGTTGGGACTGACGTTTCAACAGGTGCAGAAGTACGAGAAGGGCAACAACCGCATCGGGTCGAGCCGTCTCTTTCACATCAGCAAGATACTCGACGTGCCGGTGGCGTACTTCTTCGACGAGATCATCGCGCCGACCCTTGCCGGGGGCGTGGCCGAACCGTCGCAGGCGCCCTACGAGGTCGACACCATGGCACGGCGGGAGACGCTCGAGCTGGTGCGCGCCTATTATCGCATCGCCGACCCCGATGTCCGCCGTCGGGTCTACGAGCTGGTGAAATCCATGAGCCAGAGCCCGTCGGGTTCGAACCCGCAAATAGCTTGACCGCGGGCCGCGCCGGCCCCTAAACCGTGCCCCACCGTCGGGCCGGGTCGCCGGTACCGACTCCCCTGAAGCGAGGCGGAACGCAGCGGTGTCGCGGGCTGATTATCTCTTCACCAGTGAATCCGTGGCCGAAGGCCACCCCGACAAGGTTTGCGACCGCATCTCCGACGCCATCGTGGATCTGTTCCTCACCGCCGATCCCCTGTCCAGGATCGCGGTCGAGACCCTGTGCACCACCAACCGGATCGTCATCGCCGGCGAGGTGCGCGGACCCAGGACCATGACCGCCGAGCGCATGACCGAAACGGCGCGCGCCGCCGTCAAGGAGATCGGCTACCAGCAGGACGGCTTCCACTGGCAGCACGCCAAGGTCGAGGTCCTGGTGCATGAGCAGTCGGCCGATATCGCGGTCGGGGTCGACGCCAGCGGCAACAAGGACGAGGGCGCGGGCGATCAAGGCATCATGTTCGGCTACGCCTGTCGCGAGACCAAGGTTTTGATGCCGGCCCCCATTCACTATGCCCACAACATCCTGAAGAGCCTCGCCGAGGCGCGCCATTCGGGAGCCGAGCCGGGATTGGGCCCCGATGCCAAGAGCCAGGTGACCCTGCGTTACGTCGGCGGCAAGCCGGTGTCGGCCCATTCGGTGGTCGTCTCCACCCAGCATGGGGCGCACCTCAGCCAGGAAGAAGTCCGCGAGATCGTCCGCCCCCACGTCGTCAACGTGCTGCCGGCGGGATGGATGTGCTCGGAGGAACGCTTCTACGTGAACCCGACCGGGCGGTTCGTGATCGGCGGTCCCGACGGCGATTGCGGTCTCACCGGACGCAAGATCATCGTCGATACCTATGGCGGCGCGGCGCCCCACGGCGGCGGCGCCTTCTCGGGCAAGGATCCGTCCAAGGTCGATCGCTCCGCCGCGTACGTCGCGCGCTATCTGGCGAAGAACGTCGTGGCGTCCGGGCTCGCCGATCGCTGCACGATCCAGCTCGCCTACGCGATCGGGGTGGCCGAACCGCTCGCGCTCTACCTCGATACCTACGGCACCGGTGAGGTGGACGAGGACCGCTTGAGCCTCAAGCTTCGCGACCTGGTGAACCTCACCCCGCGCGGCATCCGGGAACGGCTCGGGCTCAACCGCCCGATCTACGCGCGCACCTCCGCCTACGGGCACTTCGGGCGCGAACCCGACCCGGATGGTGGCTTCTCGTGGGAGCGTCTCGATCTCGTCGACCAGCTGCGTTCGGCCTTCGCGTAACCCGGCACCCGACGGCCCCCCCTTCCGGCTCTACGGGCGCCGGATGGGGCGCGCGCTGTCCATGCGGCAGCGCCGGCTGCTCGACGACGTACTGCCGCGGCTCGCGGTCCCCGAGGGCGGATCGCTCAACCCCAACCGGCTCTTTCACGCCGCCCGCGAGGTGCGCCTCGAGATCGGCTTCGGTACCGGCGAGCATCTGGCGCACCAGGTCCTGGCGCACCCGGACATCGGGTTCATCGGCTGCGAGCCGTTTATCGCCGGGGTCGCCGCGCTGCTCGCGCGGCTCGGGCCATCGCCGCCCAGGAATGTTCTGGTCTATCCCGACGACGCCCGGACTCTCCTGGCGCGAACCCGACCGGGAGCGTTCGCCGCCATCGTTCTGCTGTTTCCGGACCCGTGGCCGAAGCTGCGCCATCGCAAGCGGCGATTCATCAATCGGACAAGCCTCGATCTGGTGGCGGCCGCCCTGGCGCCGGGGGGCTGGTTCCACGTCGCGACCGACGATCCGGACTACGCGGTCCATATCCTCGCCGAGGTACCCCGGCACGGCGCCTTCGCCTGGGCGGCTGAAAGCGCCGCGGCCTGGCGCCGGCCGAGCGATGCCGGGCCCCTGTCGCGCTGCGAGGTCAAGGCCCGCGCCGCTGGCCGGCCAGCCATCTACTTGGCGTTTCGCCGTCAGTTCTCGCCGTGACCGGGGACGTGGCCGGGCACCACGTCGATCGCCTCGGGACCCTTGGCGCCCTCGATCATGGCGAAGCTCACGGGATCGCCCGCCGCCAGGGACGCTTGGGGGTCGAGGCGGGCGAAGAGATCGTCGCCACCGTCCTCGCGGGCGACGAAGCCATAGCCCTTGGCCCGGTTGATCCAGCGAAGGGTTCCATGCACGGCGCGAGAGTCCCGACGAAAAGAGGTTGAAGATCAGCCCGAAAGCGCTAACATAACAGTAGAAAAGAAGCTCGGGCCAACGAGCTGAGCCTATCGCTAGGTGGGCTTTTGGCCCACTTTTTTGTTTGCCGCGATGATGCAGAAGATGAAGCGGGCTCGGGCGCCGCGGGAACCGGTTCCTGCGATGCCGCGAACGGGAAACCTTGAGGGCGTGGTCAGCCGCGTCGTCACCGAACTTGGATTCACTCCGATCCGGACACGGATCACGGGGCGGCTCCGGCCCACGCTCCAGGTCATGGCGGAGCGCGCCGATGGTACGCCCTTGACGATCGACGATTGCGCGACGATCAGCCGCACGCTGTCCGCCGCGTTCGAGCTGGACGACCCGATGCCGGGACCCTACCAGCTCGAGGTGAGTTCGGCGGGGATCGATCGGCCACTGGTCACCCGCGCCGATTTCGAGCGGTTCGTGGGCAGTTCGGCCGAGGTGACGACGGTTGTGCCGATCGACGGGCGGCGCCGGTTCAAGGGCCGGATCGCCGGCGTCGCCGAAGACCGGCTGGCGATCGATTGCGAGGCGGGACTTGCCGAAGTGCCGCTCGCCGCGGTGGCCGATGCCAGGCTCGTGATCGCCCGCGAGATCTTAGCGAAGCCGCGGCCGCCGGCGCGTCGTACGGGATAGAGGATAGGATGGACAGCGCAGCAACAGGCATTCAGATCGAGGTCCTGGCCGTCGCGGACGCGGTGGCGCGGGAGAAGGGGATCGAACGCGACACCGTCCTTGAGGCGATGGAGCAGGCGATTCAGCACGCCGGCAAGCGCAAGTACGGGCACGAGCACGACATCCGTGCCGAGATCGACCGGCAGAGCGGCGACATCCATCTGTTTCGCTACCTCGAGGTGGTGGAGACGCTGGAGAACCCCTCCACCCAGATCGCCGTCGAGGATGCCCGAGCCCGCAATCCGGCGGCGCAGGCCGGCGATTTCCTCAGCGAGGCGCTGCCTCCGATCGATTTCGGCCGCATCGCCGCCCAGACCGCGAAGCAGGTGATCGTGCAAAAGGTGCGCGAGGCCGAACGCAAGCGGCAGTACGAGGAATACAAGGATCGCATCGGCGAGATCGTGAATGGCCTGATCAAGCGGGTGGACTACGGCAATCTGGTGGTCGACCTGGGTCGGGCCGAGGCGGTCATCCGACGGGACGAGCTGCTGCCGCGCGAAATCTTCCGGCGTGGGGATCGGGTGCGCGCGTACATCTACGACGTGCGGCCGGAGCCACGCGGTCCGCAAATATTCCTGTCCCGCACCCATCCGCAATTCATGGCCAAGCTGTTCGCCCAGGAAGTGCCCGAGGTCTACGACCGCATCATCGAGATCAAGGCGGTGGCCCGCGATCCGGGCAGCCGGGCGAAGATCGGGGTGTTCAGCCGCGATTCCAGCATCGACCCGGTCGGTGCCTGCGTCGGCATGCGCGGCAGCCGCGTGCAGGCGGTCGTCAACGAGCTTCAGGGCGAGAAGATCGACATCATCCAGTGGTCCCAGGACCCGGCCACCTTCGTCGTCAACGCCTTGGCGCCGGCCGAGGTCACGAAGGTCGTGCTGGACGAGGAAACCCAGCGTATCGAGGTCGTGGTGCCCGACGATCAGCTCAGCCTGGCGATCGGGCGGCGCGGACAGAACGTTCGCCTCGCCTCGCAGCTCACCGGCTGGGACATCGACATCGCCACCGAAGGCGAGGATTCCGAGCGGCGTCGGGCGGAATTCAAGGCGGCATCCGAACTGTTCATGCAGGCCCTCGACGTCGATGACGTGATCGCGCGCCTGCTGGTCACCGAGGGGTTCGCCGACGTGGAGGAGGTCGCCTTCGTGCCGGCGGAAGAGCTGGCCACGATCGGCGGCTTCGAGCAGCCCTTCGCCGAGGAGCTGCATCGTCGTGCCGAGGTCTATGTCGCCGAGCGGGACGCGGCGCTCGAGGAGCGGCGCAAGGAGCTCGGAGTCAGCGACGAGATCGCCGCCATCGAGGGCATCACCCCGCCGATGCTGGTGACGCTCGGCGAGAACGGCGTCAAGGCGCTGGACGATCTCGCCGATCTCGCCAGCGACGAATTGGTCGAGTTGCTCAAGGACCGGCGCCTGACCGAAGAGGATGCCAACGCCATCATCATGGCGGCACGGGCCCATTGGTTCCCCGACGAAGGGACCGGCGACGCCGCGCCGGCCGCCGCGGAGACGGCCTGAGGCAAGGATGACCACTGATCCCTCGAGCATGGCGGAGGCCGGGCCGCAGCGACGTTGCATCGCCAGCGGACGCACCCTGCCGCGGGCGGATCTTGTCCGCTTCGTGCGCGATCCCGACGGCGTCCTGGTGCCGGACGTGGCCGGTCGGCTGCCGGGGCGCGGGGTCTGGGTAGCACCCGAGCGCGATCTGATTGCGCGGGCGGCGCGGAAGGGCCTGTTCGCCCGCGGCCTAGGCGAGCCGGTGCGCGCCGATGCGGCGATCTCCGACCGGGTCGAGGTCTTGCTGGTCCGCCACTGGCTTGGGCTTCTTGGCATGGCACGCCGCGCGGGTCAGCTCGCGCTCGGCTTCGAGCAGGTTCGGGCGCTGGCCGCGAGCGGGCATGCCGGGCTGCTGATCGGGGCATCGGACGGCGCCGCCGGGACTCTGGGCCGATTGCGCGCGCTGGCTCCCCAGGTTCCCTGTGTTACCTTTTTCAGCAACGGCGAATTGTCGGGTGCCCTGGGACGCGAGAACGTGGTCCAGGCGGCCGTGCAAAGGGGCCGCATGGCCGATCGGCTCGCCCGCGAAGCCCGTCGGTTGACCGATTTCCGTTCCGTGCATCTGGATCACCTTGTCGAATGAGTGCGATGAACAAAGACGCAGCGACCGACCTGACCGAGCCGACCGAAAAAGAAGGGCGGCCGAAGCTTACCCTCGCCACGCCCGGTCGGGTCGAGCTCAAGAAGACCGTCGAATCCGGTCAGGTGCGGCAGAGCTTCAGTCACGGCCGCTCGAAGGCGGTCGCCGTCGAGGTCAAGAAGAAGCGGATCTTCAAGCCGACGACGGCGGGTCGCATGGCCGAGGTCAAGCCCGCGTTCGACGCGAAGCCGGCCCTCGAGGCCACGGCGACCGCCGCGGCGGCGGCGGCCGTTCGTCCGACGCGATCCGAGGCCCGCCAGGCCGTGAACACCGGTCGCGCGCAGGTCGAGGCCCGGCCGGCTCCCGCCCCGGCGGAAGAGCGTCCGGCCCGTCCCGCCCTGGTGCTGAAGACCCTGACGGATGAGGAAAAGGAAGCGCGCTCGCGTGCGGTCGGTGAGGCCCGCAAGGCGGATGCCGAGGCCCGCAAGGGCGCCGAGGAGCGTGCCCGGCGCGAGGCCGAGGAGGAAGCCCGCCGTGCCCGCGAGCGTGAAGCGGCGGCCTTTCGCCAGGCCGAGGAGGAAACCCGCCGGCAGACCGACGAAGACATGCGGCGCCGGGCCGAGGAGCAGGCGGCGCGCCTGCTGACCGAGGATGCGCCGGGAACCGAAGCCGCCGGGGCGCGGGGTGTCGTCAGCCCGACGTCGGCGCCAAGCACCCGGCAGCTCGTCGAGGAGGAGGCGGATCGGGTCCGTCGCGCCACCAAGGGGGCGGAAGTGCGCCGCTCGGCGCTGGCACCCCGGCGCAACGATCAGCGCCGCCGGGGTGGCCGCATCACCGTGACCCAGGCCCTGTCCGACGAAGAGCGGGTGCGTTCGATCGCCGCCATGCGGCGACGCGCGGAACGCGAACGGCGCGCCCAGGCCGGCGCCCCGACCGAGCAGCAGAAGGTCGTCCGCGACGTCGTCATTCCCGAGATGATCACGGTGCAGGAACTGGCGAACCGCATGGCGGTGCGCGGCAACGAAGTCGTCAAGGCCCTGATGGCCATGGGGCAGATGGCGACGATCACCCAGTCGATCGATGCCGACACGGCCGAGCTGCTGGTCACGGAATTCGGCCATAAGTCGCGCCGGGTCAGCGAGGCGGACGTCGAGGAGGGCCTCAAGGGCGCGGCCGACATCGATACCGCCAAGGAACTCCGGCCGCCGGTCGTGACCATCATGGGTCACGTCGATCACGGCAAGACCTCGCTGCTCGACGCCTTGCGCGAAACCGACGTCGCCGGCGGCGAGGCCGGGGGTATCACCCAGCATATCGGCGCCTATCAGGTCACGCTCGCCGGCGGTCAGCGGATCACGTTCCTGGATACGCCGGGCCACGAGGCGTTCACCGCCATGCGCGGCCGCGGAGCCAAGCTGACGGACATCGTCGTGCTGGTGGTGGCGGCTGATGACGGCATCATGCCGCAGACCGTCGAGGCGCTCAATCACGCGAAGGCCGCTGGCGTGCCGATTATCGTCGCCATCAACAAGATCGATCTGCCCGGCGCCAACCCCCAGCGGGTGCGCCAGGAACTGCTCCAGCACGGCCTGGTCGTCGAGGAAATGGGCGGCGACGTGTTGGCCGTGGACGTCTCGGCCCGCAAGAAGACCAATCTCGACAAGCTGGAAGAGGCGATTCTCCTGCAGGCCGAGGTGCTGGATTTGCGCGCCAATCCGAACCGCTCGGCGGAGGGTGCGGTGATCGAGGCGCGCCTCGACCGCGGTCGCGGCAGCATCGCCACGGTTCTGGTCCAGCGCGGCACCCTGAACGCCGGGGACATCATCGTCGCCGGCGGCGAATGGGGCCGCGTGCGCGTGCTCTCCGACGAACGCGGTCGCCAGGTCCAGAGCGCCGGTCCGGGCCAGCCGGTCGAAGTCCTCGGGCTGACGGGGGTTCCGGCCGCCGGCGATGAGTTCTCCGTGGTCGACAGCGAGCGGCGCGCCCGCGAGATCGTCGACTACCGGCAGAAGCGGGTGCGCGATGCGCGCGCGGCGCTCGGCGCGCGCGGCACCCTGGAGCAGATGTTCGCCCGCATCAAGGAAGGCAAGCTCAAGGAGCTGCCCGTCGTCGTCAAAGCCGACGTGCATGGTTCGGTCGAGGCTATCGAGGCGAGCCTCGGCAAATTCGCCACCGACGAAGTCGCGGTGCGCGTGCTGCATGGTGGGGTCGGCGGGATCAACGAATCCGACGTGACCCTGGCCAAGGCGTCCGGCGGGATGATCCTGGGCTTCAACGTACGCGCCAACGCCCAGGCCCGCGAGATGGCCGAGCGCGACGGCGTCGAGATCCGCTACTACGCGATCATCTACGAGCTGCTCGACGAACTGAAGGCGGCGCTCAGCGGCATGCTCGCGCCGCGGCAACAGGAGAAGGTCATCGGCACCGCCCGGGTGCTTCAGGTCTTCAACATCACGAAGGTCGGGAAGATCGCCGGTTGCCGAGTGACCTCGGGCGTGATGCGGCGGTCCGCGCGGGTGCGCATCCTGCGCGACGACGTGGCGGTGTTCAGCGGACCGATCCGCGCCCTGAAGCACGTGAAGGACGACGTGCGCGAGGTCAAGGACGGACTCGAGTGTGGCATCGCCCTCGACAACTTCCAGGATATCCACGAAGGCGATGTCTTCGAGGCCTATGAGATTGAGCAAGTCATCCGCACGCTCTAAGCCTGATCGCGTCGGCGCCTCGCCGCGACAGCTCAAGGTCGGCGAGGAGATCCGGCACGCGCTCGCGGCGGTGCTCAGTCACGGCGATCTGCGCGATCCGGCCCTGCACGGCCGCTCGATCACGGTGTCGGAGGTGGCGATCAGCCCCGACCTCAAGCACGCGACCGCCTATGTCATGCCGCTCGGCGGCGCCGATCTCGAAGCCGTGCTGAAGGGGCTTGAACGCGCGGGTCCGTTCCTGCGCCGCGAGGTCAGCCGCAACGTCCGCCTCCGGTACATGCCGGACCTGACGTTCGAACCCGACGTGGGGTTTGCGCGGGCGGAGCGGATCGATCGCCTGCTGCACGACATTCCGCCGCCGACCCATGGGTCGTAAACACGTCGGCCGGCGGCTCGACGGCTGGCTCGTCCTCGACAAACCCGCGGGAATGACCTCGGCGACGGCACTCGGCAAGGCCCTGAAGATGACCGGGGCCGCCAAGGCCGGGCACGCCGGAACCCTCGACCCGCTAGCCACCGGGGTCCTGCCCCTGGCCTTCGGTCAGGCGACGCGCACGGTCGCCTTCGTCATGGGCGGGGCGAAGCGCTACCGGGTCACCATCCGCTGGGGTGAATCGCGCACAACGGACGACGCCGACGGCGATGTGATCGACCGCAACCCCGTGCGCCCCAGCGCGGCCGCGATCCTTGCGGCCTTGCCCGTCTTTCACGGCACGATCAGCCAGACGCCGCCCCGGTACGCGGCCGTCAAGCGCGATGGCGAGCGGGCCTACGCCATTGCCCGCCGCGGGGAAGACCCCGAGTTGGAGCCGCGCGAGGTGCGGGTGGACGGCATCGTGCTGGCCGCAGGGGACGATCCGGACCTGGCGACCCTGGAGATCGATTGCGGCAAGGGGTTCTACGTCCGGGCGCTGGCGCGAGACCTCGCCCAGCACCTCGGCACCCTCGGCCATGTCGTCGCCCTGCGCCGCCTGCGAGTCGGACCGTTCCACGAGGCGGCCGCGATTTCGCTGGATAGGCTCGACCTCCTGGTGCATAGTCCCGCGTTCGTCGAGCATCTGTTGCCGATTGAGACTGCGCTGGCCGACATCCCGGCGCTGCCGATATCGGAGGAAGCAGCCCTCAGACTTTCGCGAGGTGCTTCCGTCAAGATGCCCGGCAACGGCGAAGGGCCGGTGCGAGTAACCGCCGCAGGGAAGCTACTGGCTCTTGGCAAACTGGTCGGTGGTGAAATTCGACCGGTTCGTGTCTTCAATCAATAGAGGATTAGGACGATGTCGATCACTTCTGAGCGCAAGGCTCAGCTGATCAAGGACTATGCCCGTGGCAACAAGGATACGGGTTCGGCGGAGGTTCAGGTTGCGATTCTGAGCGAGCGCATCACGAACCTGACCGAGCATTTCAAGACCCACAAGAAGGACGTCCATTCGCGGCGCGGCCTCTTGATGATGGTCAGCCGCCGTCGGCGCATGCTCGACTACATCAAATCCCACGACACCGCGCGCTATGGCGCGTTGATCGAGCGACTTGGCCTGCGCCGTTAGAGCGGCGCCGCTTGGGGCCGGCGACGCTCGCCCCGCCGGCCGCGGGTCGCGACCCATCCATCGCGTGAATGCCGGCGCGTGGACGCTTGACCGCGGGTCGGCGATCCTCGCCATCAGCACTGACCGCGACGCTCGACGGGGCCGGCGCGGGCGACACCCCTTACACATGGAAGAAGAGAGAGAAGGAACGCACGATGTTCAAGACTCAGCGCAGGGAAATCGATTGGGGCGGGCGTAAGCTCGTTCTCGAGACCGGGCGCATTGCCCGGCAGGCCGACGGCGCCGTGCTGGCGACGTATGGCGAGACCGCCGTGTTGTGCACCGCGGTCGCGCAGAAACAGGCCCGCTCGGGGGTCGATTTCATGCCCCTGACCGTCAACTATCAGGAAAAGGCGTTCGCGGCCGGTAAGATCCCGGGGGGATTCTTCAAGCGCGAGGGACGCCCCAGCGAGAAGGAGATCCTGTCCTCGCGCCTGATCGATCGCGGCATGCGGCCGCTGTTCGTCCATGGCTTCCACAACGAGACGCAGATCATCTGCACCGTGCTCAGCCACGACCTGGAGAACGACCCGGATATCGTGGCGATCGTCGGGGCCTCGGCCGCGTTGACCATTTCCGGCATCCCGTTCCTGGGCCCCATCGCCGGTGCGCGCGTCGGGTACATCGACGGCCAATACGTTTTGAACCCGCCGATCAGCAAGCTTGGCGAATCGTCCCTGGATCTGGTGGTCTCGGGCCGGCGCGACGCCGTCATGATGGTGGAATCGGAGGCGAAGGAGCTCGGCGAGGACATCATGCTGGGCGGCGTGATGTTCGGACTGAAGAGCTTCCGCCCGGTGATCGACGCGATCATCGCGCTCGCCGAGGTCTCGGCCAAGGAGCCCTGGAGGATGCCGGAAGGCCCCGACCTTGGCGCCCTGAAGGCGCGGTTGATCGAGTTGGCCGAGCCCGAGCTGCGCGCCGCCTACGCGGAGCCGAAGAAGCAGCTCCGGCAGGACAAGATCGCGCTGGTCAAGGCCGGCACCGTCGCCAAGCTGCAGGAGGAGGGGCACGACCCCGTCCGGGCGGCCGAGCAGTTCAAGTCCGTGGAGAAATCGATCGTTCGCGGGACCATTCTCGAAGGCGGGCGGCGGATCGACGGACGCGACACCCGGACCGTCCGCCCGATCGTCTCCGAAGTGGGCGTGCTTCCCCGGGCCCACGGCAGCGCGCTGTTCACCCGGGGCGAGACCCAGGCCCTGGTCACGGCCACGCTCGGCACCGGCCAGGACGAGCAGATCATGGATGTGCTCGAGGGCGAGTATCGCGAGCACTTCATGCTGCATTACAACTTCCCGCCCTATTCGGTGGGCGAGGCCAGCTTCATGCGGGCGCCCGGCCGCCGCGAGATCGGTCATGGCAAGCTCGCGTGGCGCGCCCTCCGTCCGCTGCTGCCGTCGAAGGAGGCATTCCCCTACACCATCCGGGTCGTCTCCGAGATCACCGAGTCGAACGGATCGTCGTCGATGGCGACGGTGTGCGGTTCCTCGCTCGCCTTGATGGACGCGGGCGTTCCCCTGTCGAAATCGGTGGCGGGAATCGCCATGGGCCTGATCAAGGAGGGTGATCGCTTCGCCGTCCTGTCCGACATCCTGGGCGACGAAGACCACCTCGGCGACATGGACTTCAAGGTGGCGGGGACCGTCACCGGGGTGACCTCGCTGCAGATGGACATCAAGATCACCGGGATCACCGAGGAGATCATGGAGAAGGCGCTCGCCCAGGCCCGGGACGGTCGCCTGCACATCCTCGACGAGATGGGCAAGGCCATCACCGGCAGCCGCGACGCCGTGGCCGAGCATGCGCCGCGCATCACGGTCATCCAGGTCCCCAAGGACAAGATCCGCGAGATCATCGGCACCGGCGGCAAGGTGATCCGCGAAATCTGCGAGGTGACCGGCGCGAAGATCGACATCGAGGACGACGGCACGGTCAAGGTGGCAGCCGCCGCCGCCGAGGCGAGCAAGCGGGCGATCGATTGGATCCGCGGCATCGTGGCCGAGCCGGAAATCGGCACGATCTACGACGGCAAGGTTGTGAAGGTCGTGGATTTCGGCGCGTTCGTGAACTTCATCGGCACCAAGGACGGGCTCGTCCACATCAGCGAGCTCGTGGCCCAGCGGGTGAAGGCGGTCGCCGACGTGGTCAAGGAAGGCGACCGAGTGAAGGTGAAAGTGCTGGGGGTCGACGACCGCGGCAAGATCAAGCTCAGCATGCGGGTGGTCGATCAGGAAACCGGCGAGGACATCACCGAGAAGGTCAAGCGCGAACCCCGAAGTGGCGACGGCGAGGACGACGGGCCGCCGGCACCGCGGGGACCGCGCCGCGAGCGGTCCGAGCGGCGCCCGGCCGAATAGGGGCACACGCCCGATTGGCAAGGCCCGGATCGTGGGTATAGTGATTGGGCGCGGTCATCGCCGCGCCCGCTTCACCCCGCGAGGTTCCGCGTGAAGGCGTTCAACCCCATCGTTATCTCGGGCCGCGAGGTGCTTCCGCTGGTCGAGGGCGGCAAGGGCATCTCGGTGTCGAACGGGGAAAGCTCGGGCGCCTGGGCGGCGACGGGCGGGGTGGGGACGTTCTCGGGCGTCAATGCCGACAGCCGCGATGCCCTGGGCGACCTGGTCCCGCAACTCTATCACGGCAAGACCCGGCGCGAGCGCCACGAGGAGCTGGTCGATTACGCCATTCGCGGCGGCATCACCCAGGCGCGGCTGGCGCATGAGATGGCCGGTGGCCAGGGCCGCATCCACATGAACGTGCTGTGGGAGATGGCGGCCTGCGAGCGGATCCTGCATGGGGTGCTGGAAGGCGCCAAGGGACTGGTCCATGGGGTGACGTGCGGCGCCGGCATGCCGTACCGCATCGCCCAGATCTGCGCCAACTACCGCGTCTCCTACTATCCCATCGTCTCCTCGGCGCGGGCCTTCCGCGCCCTGTGGAAGCGGGCGTACCACAAGTTTCCCGAATGGCTGGGTGGGGTCGTGTACGAGGACCCGTGGTTGGCCGGCGGTCACAACGGACTTTCCAACGTCGAGGATCCCCTGAAGCCCGAATCGCCGATGCCCCGGGTCATCGAGTTGCGCACGATGATGCGAGAGTGCGCGCTGGGCGAGACCCCGATCTTCATGGCGGGCGGCGTCTGGTTTCTGCGCGAGTGGGAGGATTGGCTCGACAATCCCGACGTTGGCCCCGTCGCCTTCCAGTTCGGCACGCGACCGCTCCTGACCCAGGAAAGCCCGATCTCGAATGCCTGGAAACACCGGTTGGTTCATCTGGAGGAGGGCGCCGTCTACCTTAATCGGTTCAGCCCGACGGGGTTCTACTCCTCGGCGGTCCGCAACGACTTTCTCAACGAATTGACCGAGCGTTCGATCCGCCAGGTCGCCTACACGACCGAACCGGTCGGCGAACACGGCAGCGAGCTGCCTGTGGGGGCGCGTGGCCGCGTCGTCTATCTGGCCGCGACCGACCTGGAGCACGTCAAGGCCTGGAAGGCCCAAGGGTTCGTCGACGCAATGCGCACGCCGGATTCGACCCTGGTGTTCGTCACGCCCGAGAAGGCCGAGGAAATCCGCAACGATCAGATCGGCTGCATGGGCTGCCTCAGCCAATGCCTGTTCAGCAACTGGGCGTGCAACGAGGAGGGGACGACGGCCAAGAAGCCGGACCCGCGCAGCTACTGCATCCAGAAGACCCTCCAATCCATCAGCCATGGCGGCGAGGCGGAGCTCGAAACCCAGCTCATGTTCGCCGGGCACAATGCCTACCGCTTCAAGGATGACCCGTTCTACGCCAACGGGTTCATTCCGACCGTTCGGCAGCTGGTCGACCGGGTGCTGACCGGCGATTGAAGCGGACGAACGGGCTTCAAAGCGACCGCCCGCCGTACTATCTTTCAGGCATGACCCGCCCGGCAAAGGACCCCAACAACTTCGCGCCCATGCTGCGCCGAGCCGGCTTGCGGCCGACGCGGCAGCGCCTGGCGTTGGCTCGGCTGCTGTTCGCCGCCGGCGATCGTCACGTATCCGCGGAACAGCTGTTCGAGGAGGCGGCGCGGGCGGGCCTCAAGGTGTCCCAGGCGACCGTCTACAACACGTTGCACCACTTCACCCGGGCCGGACTCCTGCGCGAGGTGGTGGTCGATGCCGGGCGGTACTATTTCGACACCAACACCCGGCACCATCAGCACTTCTACCTGGAGGAGGGCGCCGTCCTGGTCGATATCCTGGGCGACCGGATCCGGGTCGAGGATCTGCCCGAACCCCCGGCCGGAACGGCCGTCGATCGGGTCGATGTCGTGGTCCGTCTGAAGGGCCGGCCGCGGGATTGACCTGGTGGTTCGATTCCGCCGGATCAATCCCGATCCTCGGGGTCAAAGCACTCGGTGCGAGTCGGGGCTGGCGATGGGCCTTGACAATCATTAGAATTGTTCTAGTTAACCTAACATGGTCGCGGTGGTCGGGACCCGATCTCGATCCGCCATCGACTTCGGGGGCACCGCCCCGGTAGCTGGAGCCGTGACGTCACATCGAGACGGGAGGAAGTCATGCCGAACCTTCGTGGTACCAAGACCGAGAAGAATCTGAAGGACGCGTTCTCCGGCGAAAGCCAGGCGAACCGCCGCTATCTCTACTTCGCGCAGAAGGCCGATGTCGAAGGCTACAACGACGTGGCGGCCGTGTTCCGCTCGACCGCCGAGGGCGAGACTGGCCACGCCCATGGCCATCTCGAGTTCCTCGAGGCCGTCGGGGATCCGGCCACCGGCAAGCCGATCGGTGCCACCAGCGACAATTTGAAGGCGTCGATCGCCGGCGAAACCCACGAGTACACCGATATGTACCCGGGCATGGCGAAGGCGGCCCGGTCCGAGGGCTTCGACGAGATCGCCGACTGGTTCGAGACCCTGGCGAAGGCGGAGAAGAGCCACGCCGGCCGCTTCCAGAAGGCGCTCGACACCCTCGGTCAGTAGCACGGGGAACGGCGGGGGGCGGCGCTCGCCCCTCGCCGGTACCACGCGCCCGAAAGAACCCCAGCGATGGATGTGAAGGAAGGCGGCACCGCCGCACCGGTACGTCACCCGCTGGCGTGGCAGGACGCGGATTTCTACGACGATGCGAAGGTCGACGCGGAATTGCGCCGGGTCTTCGACATCTGCCATGGCTGCCGGCGCTGCTTCAACCTCTGCGACTCGTTCCCGCGCCTGTTCGACTTGATCGACGCGGCGACGAGCGGCGAACTCGACACGGTGGCGAGCCCGGCCTTCAAGCCGGTCGTGGATGCCTGCACGCTGTGCGACATGTGCTTCATGACCAAGTGCCCCTACGTGCCCCCGCATGCGTTCAACCTGGATTTCCCGCACCTGATGTTGCGCTATCGGGCCGCGGAGGCACGCAGGAAGGGGGTCCCGATCGCCGATCGTGAACTGGCGAAGACCGATCGCAACGGCAAGTTCGCGGGCATGGTGGCGCCGCTCGCCAACTGGGCGAGCGACCGCGGCAACCACCTGACGCGCCCGATGCTGGAGGCCGTGGCGGGAGTCCACCGCGCGGCCGACCTGCCGAAGTTCCACAGCACGACCTTCGTCGCCCAAGCTCGCAAGGGCGCGCCCGAGGTCAACCGTCAGGCGCCGGCCTTCGGTCGCAAGGCGGTGCTCTATGCCACCTGCTTCGTGAACTACAACAATCCCGGTATCGGTGCCGCGGCCATTGCGGTGCTCGCCAGGAACGGTGTCGACGTCGTGATCGAACACCCCTTGTGCTGCGGCATGCCGCAGCTCGAACAGGGCGCCATCGCCGACGTGGCCGGTCGGGCGCGGACCGTCGCGCGGGCGTTGCTCCCCTGGGTCGACCGCGGCTATGCCATCATCGCTCCGGTGCCGTCCTGCGCGCTGATGCTGAAGTTCGAGTGGCCCCTGATCCTGCCCGACGACCCCGACGTGAAGCGTCTGGCGGCGGCGACCCAGGACATCAGCCAGTACGTCGTCGATATCGCCCGCAAGGAAGGCCTGGCAGGGGGCATGCGACCCCTGAACCGCGGCGTCGCCATGCATCTCGCCTGCCATGCCCGCGCCCAGAACATGGGCCCCAAGGCGGCCGAGATGCTGCGCCTGATCCCGGACGCCGACGTCGAAGTAATCGAACGCTGCTCCGGCCACGGCGGCTCGTGGGGGGTGAAGACGGCGAACTTCGAGGTCGGCCTCAAGGTCGGCCGGCCGGTCGCCCGCGCCGCCGCCAAGAGCGCCGGGCGTCAGCTCGCGTCCGAATGTCCCCTCGCCGGCTCGCACATCGCCCAGGGCATGGAACGGCTCGACGAAGGCGCCGTCGCGCGCGCCGTCGCGCGCCATCCGATCGAGCTGATGGCCGAGGCCTACGGCCTGGGCGCGGGCGCCTGAGGCAGGGTCCGTGGCCCGCGCGATCACCCCCGCCGATATCCTGCCGGCCGCCGAGTACGAGGCCCGGCGCAAGGAGCTGCGCGCGGCCCACGTCGCCCGCAAGCGGGCGCGGCGGATCGCCGCCGGCCCCTACATCACCCTGTTCTTCGAGAACCGCGACACCATGGTGATGCAAATCCACGAGATGCTGCGCATCGAGAAGGGTGGTGCCGGGCAGATCGAAGGCGAGCTCGCGGCCTACAACCCGCTGGTGCCGATGGGGTCCGAGCTGATCGCGACGATGATGATCGAGATCGAGGACGCGGCGCATCGGGCCGTGATGCTGGCGCGCCTCGGTCACGTGGAAGATGTGATCACCCTCGCGTTCAGCGGCTGGACCGTGACCGCGGAACCGGTGGACCCCGAGACCGAGCGGACGACCGCGGACGGCAAGACGTCGGCCGTGCATTTCCTGCGGTTTCCCCTCGCGCCGGCGCAACGGGCGGGGTTCGCCACGCCGGGCGCCCAGGTGATCGTCGGGGTCGCGCACGCCAACTACGCCCACCTGGCGGTCATGCCCGAATCCATGCGCGCCGCCCTCGCCCTGGACCTCGACCCGTAGGCGCCGGCCGTTTGGACCGGTAGGGACACTGGTCAGTCGAACACCTCGTCCGGGAGGGTGCCGTAGATATGGGCGCGGTCGAGCCAGCCGCGCTGGCCGGCGATCTCGACCCGGCACCAACCCGGCCGGCATCCGAGCAGGTCGCCCATGACCCCCGGCTCCGCCCGGAGGACGGGTCCCGCCTCGACCTCCGGCCCCTGGCGCAAGGTGGCGGTCTCGCCGGTCACCAGCAGGGTGCGACGGCCGCTCAGCATGGTCTGGTGCACCCAGCCGACGGTACCGTCCACATCGCGGATGCGGCGCCATTGGTCGAACTCGGCGATGATTTCGACGGGCCAGGCTTGGCGCAGGAGAACCCAGGAAACCGGGTAATCCATCCCGGGCCCGGCCCTGAGGTTCACCTCGTTGGACCGGAGCGAGACGAATCGGGGAATCGGCAGTCCGCTGTCCGCCAGGATCGGCCCGCACCACAGCAGGGTGGCGAGCAGGACCGGCCAGATCCCGCGGCGGCGAACGTTGTCTCTCGTGGGGTCTTTTGTTAAACAAACCCCACGGCCGCGAACAAGTCCGCGTTTTGCCCGGAGAGGGTCGATGGTGCGCAAACGACCGCTGGTCATCGTCACCCGCAAGTTACCGGAGGCCATCGAGGCCCGGCTCAAGGAGTTGTTCGAGGTCAGGCTCAACGAGGACGATCACCCGTACAGCGCCGACGAGCTGGTGGACGCCGTCAAGCGCGCGGACGTCCTGGTGCCGACCGTCACCGACCGCATCGATTCCAAGGTCCTTGCTCATGCCAATCCGAACCTGCGGCTGATCGCGAGCTTCGGCACCGGCGTCGACCACATCGACCTGGCCACGGCGCGCCAGCGGGCGATCACCGTCACCAACACCCCGGGCGTGCTGACCGAGGACACCGCCGACATGACCATGGCGCTTATCCTCGCCGTGCCGCGCCGCCTGGCCGAGGGCGAACGCCTGATGCGCAGCGGCAAGTGGACCGGTTGGGGCCCGACCTCGATGCTGGGTCATCGCATTTGGGGCAAGCGGCTGGGCATCATCGGCATGGGTCGCATCGGTCAGGCCGTCGCACGGCGGGCGCGCGGCTTCGGGCTCGCCATCCACTACCACAATCGCCGCCGCCTGCCCGAGGAGATCGAAGCGCAGACCGAGGCCACGTACTGGGAGAGCCTCGACCAGATGCTCTCGCGCATGGACATCATCTCGGTCAACTGCCCGCATACGCCCGCGACCTACCACCTGCTGTCCGCCCGCCGCCTCGACTTGTTGAAGCCCCATTGCTTCGTGGTCAACACCAGTCGCGGCGAGGTGGTGGACGAGGCGGCGCTGACGCGCAAGCTGGCCGCGCGACAGATCGCCGGGGCGGGTCTCGACGTCTTCGAGCACGAGCCGGCGGTCAACCCGAAGCTCCTCAAGCTCGACAACGTGGTCCTCCTGCCGCACATGGGCTCGGCGACGATCGAGGGCCGGATCGACATGGGCGAGAAGGTCATCATCAACATCAAGACCTTTGTCGACGGCCACAAGCCGCCGGACCGGGTCATCGACACGATGTTGTAGGTCCCGGTATCCTTGCCTCGGACAGGCCATGCCGCCCAGCAGGCCCCGGAAAAACCCCGAGACGGTAATCGTGAAGCCGATCTAGCTTTCCCTCGTCGCCAACCCCATCTTTCTAGCAAGACGCCCCACGGCGGCGAAGCCGTCGCTGGCGTTGTGCGGTGCCCCTCCAGGGCCCTGGTCGCATTGCGAACTGAGAGGCCGTCATCGTAGCAGACCAAAAGCCCCTAGTACCGACTTTCGCGAGTTTCGGAGTCGCCGAAGGCGACTCCGAAACT
>SHVY01000083.1 GCA_009694045.1 Alphaproteobacteria bacterium
CGCCGAAGTTGTCGACCGCGTCGCCGCCGTGGCGCGCGCGGCCGGTCGGGTTCCCGTGGTGGTGGACGGCGCCGAGGCCGACGCCGCAGCGTTCGCCGCGGTCGTCGCCCGGCTGGCACGGTTGGCGCCGGTCATTCTGGCCGACGCCGCCCTGCCCGACGCGGAACGCGCGGTCCCGGCCGGCACCCGGATCGCGGTCCCGCCCCTCGCCGACGCCGGCGCCGACGCGGCGATCGCCGCCGAATTGAAGAAAGAGTGAGGCGATGACCCAGGCCCTCGCCGACAACCAGGCTCCCGGCTTCCGCGAGAACCCGACCCATCGGGTCGACATCCACGCGACGAACGCCCGCTACTGGACGGTCGCCGAAGCCATGCCGCTGGCCGGCCGCGTCACCTTCTGGCTCGACCGCCTGCCCGGCGCGACCGTGGTCCTCGACTGAGCTAGAGCACGTTCCGTTCATGTTGACCCGCCCCTCCCGCAAGGGGAGGGGACGGGGGAGGGGGCCGATCCGACCGAGTCACCGTGGTCGAAACGTGCTCTAGCGGTCGACCTGCGGGGTCCGGGTCGTCTCGATGTCGAACAGGCTCTGATCGATGGCGAGGCCGTACTGGGTCTCCAGCAGCGTCACCCGCGTGGTCGACCCCTGGGCATCGACCACATACCACTGTCGCAGCTCGAACGGCTGCTCGGTGAAAACGACGGTAAGAGTCCCCGTGCCGGGGGCGAGGCGATCGGCGACCGTCACTTCGAGGACGCCCTCGCCGCGCTTGAGTTCGAGAACCTCGATCGCCCCGTCGAAGTCGATGGTCTCGCCCAGCAGCAAGCTCACCGGCGTTTCGTCCAGGGGAATTTCGGTAACCTTCCGGATATCCGGGTCGTAGACCTTCAGCACGTCGCCATTGCTGACCAGCAGCAGGCCCGCCGGCTGCTCGTACTCGAAGCGCATGCGCAAGGGGCGCTCGACGTAGACGACCCCCTGGGCCAGGTCGCCGTCCGGCCCAACCTGCATGAAGCGGGCCCGGAGCGTGGTGATTCGGTTGAGATAGTCCCTGACCTTGTCGATCGCCGGATCGGCGAGGGCCTGGGCCCCGAGGCTGGGAATGGTGGCGAACACGGCAGCAAGCGCGATGCCGGCTCGCCGACGGGTGAGGGTTGAGGCCATGAACGCAACCTGGGGCCGAAAACCCGCAAGGTCAAGCCGTGGTCGCGACCCTCCTCTCGCCACGGAGGATCATCAGTCCGCCCGCCATGATGCAGACGATGCCGACGATCGCCCCGATGCTCGGCACCTCGTTCCAGAACGCGTAGCCAAGCAGGGCCCCCCACAGCAGGGCCACGTATTCGAATGGCGCCACCATGGCAGCGGGTGCCAGGCGGTAAGCCGCGACGATCAGGGCGTGCGACGTGCCGGCGATCAACCCGATCACCACGACGATGCCGAGATCGAGACCCTGCGGCACCGCCCAAGGCCCCGAGGTGAACAGGGCGAACGGTGCCGCGCCGGCGAAGAACATCAGCCAGGTGTAGAACGAGGTCACCGCCGCCGGCTCGCTCGCCCCCAGCCGCCGTGCCAGCAACGACGCAGCGGCGTAGCACAACCCCGAGCCGAGGGCGTAGAGCGACAGCGGCTGGAATTCGCCGACGCCCGGCTGGACCGCGATCACGACGCCCAGGAAGCCGACCAATGTGCCGATCCAGCGCGCCCGCGTGACCCGCTCCCGCAGTACCCAGGGGGACAGCGCGGCGACGAACAGGGGCGAGGTGAACACCAGCGAAATTGACATGGCGAAGGACAAACCACCCGTCAGCGCCACCAGATACAGGGAATAGGACGCGATGATCAGTCCGCCCCGCGCGAGCTGCGCGAGCGGATGCCGGGTGGCGAGCCGGCGCCACGTCCGCGTCAGGTGCAGGTACAGCAGCACGGGCACGAGCGCCGGCACGCTGCGCAGGAAGACCATCGCCATGACCGGCAGCCGATCGGCCAGGTCGCGGGCGAGCGCGTCGTTCAGCGACAGCATCGTCATCGCCCCAAGGATGCAGGCGATGCCCTTCGCCGGCGCGCTCCGCACGGTCAGATCACCAGCTCCCGCGCCACGCCGCGGACGTCCATCTCGAAGTCGAGCCCGACCACGGGCGGGCGGGCGTAGGTCCAGGTGAGGCCCGCCGCCATGGCGCCGCGCACGCCGAGCTCCGGTCCCACCAGATGGCCGATGTCCTGCACCGTGTACGCCTGGGTGACGGTGGCGTCCCCCCAGCCACAGCCGAGCGCCGCCATCCGCCGCTCCATCTCGGCCGCGACGAAGGCGACCTTCTCGCGCAACCCCTCCGGCGAGGTGTCGTTCAGGCGCACGGTCCGGCTGGCGTAGTCGCCGGGCCCTTCCCTGGCCTCGCCGCTGCCCGCCACCACGAACCCGTCGCCCGCCGCCGGCACCGTGTAGGAGAACGCGACCATCGCCGGCGCGGTCGGCTTGTCGTAGATCGGGCAGACGTTGGTCCGCGCCACCGGATTGACCCCGTCGCGGAAGATCCCCCAGCGCTCCAGGGTTCCGACATAGATCTCGTTGAAGGCGCGGAAGCCGGCATCGGTGAACGGCGCCGGCGAGCGCAATTCGCAGGCCGCGAAGGCAACCGTCGGGCGCCCGATCGCCGCAAGATGCGCCTCGGCCGCCGCGAAGCCAGCGGCCAGCGGCAGCGCCCGCCGGAACCGCGCCCGTTCGATCGCGAACCCCGATTCGGCCGCCACCCCGCTGGAATACTGGAACACGCCCGGAACGTACCGGTATCCCCCCGGTTCGAACACGCTCACCTCGGCCATGACCCGGCTCCCTTTTCGCGGACGCCATCAACCTACAGTCATCGTCGTTGCGAGGCGACGCCGAAGCAATCCAGGAGCAACCGCACCGCACTTGCCTGCCGCACGAACCCCCTTCATCCCGCCGGATGCGCGAAAAACGTCTTGTGGACGATGCGCCACGTGCCGTCGATCCGGATCATGGACAGATCGTCGCTGTACCACACCCCGGCGTACTGGTTGCCGAGCCTGACCAGCGCCGTGTCGCCCGCGAACGACAACCCCTCGATGCGCCATTCGTACGGCCCCGCTCCCGCCACTGTCCGCTTGCAGTCCGCCGCGAACTCCTCCCGGGTCGCCCAGTACAGCTTGTCTCCCTCGTTGCCGACGATGCAGGCGCGCGGGTGGAACGCGCGTTCGAGCTTGGCCGCGTCCCCCGCCATCATCCCCTCGTAATAGGCCCGCACCACCTCGGTGACGGCCGCGATGTCCGATTCGTTCGACTTCCGGTTCATGCCGCAAGCTCCCTGTCTCCTGCCATTCCATTTTCGTCGTTGCGAGCCGAAGGCGAAGCAACCCAGGGCCACCGCACGAACCCCACCTTACAGCCCCTCGCCCCGCATCAATCTCGGCACCGCCCCCACCGTCCCCATGGCATGGCGCATGAATATCCGCTTGAGCGCGGGCATCTGGTTGACCGCCGCGAGCCCCGCCGACCGGGCGAGGCGCAACGGCGCCAGGTCGTTCGAGAACAGGCGGTTGAGGGCGTCGGTCACGGCCGCGAGCGCCAGCACGTCGGAGCGCCGCCAGGCGGCGTAGCGGGCGAGCTGGGCGGCGTCGCCTGGCTCCAGACCAACCCGGCGGCCATCGACCAGCACCTCGGCGAGCGCGGCCACGTCGCGCAGGCCGAGGTTGAAACCCTGGCCGGCGATCGGGTGGATGCCGTGGGCGGCATCGCCCACCAGCACGAGCCGGTCGCCGACGTAACGCTCGGCCAGGGTGAGCGACAGCGGATAACTCCAGCGCGGGCCTTCGAGCACGAGATCGCCCAGGAAATCGCCGAAGCGAGAGCCGAGCTCGGCCAGAAATTCGTCATCGGGCAGGGCCAGCAGCGTCGGCGCCAGATCCTCCCGCTCGGTCCACACCAGGGACGCCCGGTTGCCGGTCAACGGCAGGATGGCGAAGGGGCCCGCCGGCAGGAAGCGCTCGTGGGCGACCGCTCGGTGGGGCTCCGTGTGCGAAACCGTGCAGACGATCCCGGTCTGGCGATAGCTCCAGGTCCGGGCCGCGATCCCCGCCATGTCACGCAGCCGCGACCGCGCGCCGTCCACCCCGCACACCAGCCGTGCGGCCAGCGTTCCCCCATCGGCGAAGCTGAGGGTCGCCCGGTGCGGCCCCTGATCCAGGCCGGTTACGGTCACGCCGTTGACGAGGCGCAGGCTACCCCTCTCCCCAACCTTCTCCCGCAAGGGGAGGGGGAGATTCGAACGGACCCGTGCGTCCGCCACTCTTTCCCCCTCCCCTCGCGGGAGGGGTAAGGGGAGGGGGTCCGCCGAAAGACCTTGCGCGCGGTCCAGCAGCGCCCGGTGCAACCGCCGGTTCTCGACCATGTGGCCGAGCGGCTCGTCGCCCAGGTCGCGGTGGTCGTAGTGCAGGAACAGGGGCGACCGCCCGTCGCTGACCCGGATCTGGTCGATCGGCTGGGCGTCGGCGGCGAGGTCCCGCCACAGCCCCAGCGCATTCAGCGCGCGTGCGCTCGCCAGCGCGATCGCCGAAGCGCGGCCATCGAACGCCGGTGCCGCGTGGCTCGCGGGCGGGTCGCGATCGACCACCACCGCGGCGAACCCCGCGTTCGCCAGCGCGACCCCGAGCGTCAGCCCCACCAGCCCGCCGCCGACAATGGCAATCTCGCAGGTTGCCTCTCGCTTTGTCATGCCCCGATCCTCCGGCCCCGGTCGGCCGTTGTCCAGCGCCGCTCCCGACCTTTATGTTGGTCGCGCGAGGAGGCAACCATGGCGGATTGGCACGGCAGGACGGCGCTCGAACTCGGGCAGGCGATCGGCGCGGGCGCGCTCGATCCCGTGGCGTTGGCCGAACACTACTTCGACCGCATCGCGCGTCTCGACCCCGACCACGCGATCTATGTCCGCCTGACCCGCGAGCGTGCCCTGGCCGAGGCCGAAGCCGCCCGCGCTCGGGCCACGAGCGGCGCCCGCCTGGGCCCGCTCGACGGCGTCACCCTATCCTGGAAGGATCTGTACGACACCGCCGGCACCGTCACCACCGCCGGCTCGAAGCTGCTGGCCGACCGGGTGCCGGCCCGCGACGCCGCGGTGCTTGCCCGCGCCACCCGCGCGGGGCTCGTCTGCCTCGGCAAGACCAACATGACCGAATTCGCCTTCTCCGGCCTCGGCATCAATCCCACCTACGGTACGCCTGCGAACCCGTTCGACGCCGCGACCCCCCGGGTGCCCGGGGGGTCGTCGTCGGGGGCCGCGGTATCGGTCGCGCGCGGACTGGCCGCCGCCGGCATCGGCAGCGACACCGGCGGCTCGGTCCGCATCCCGGCGGCGTGGAACGGGCTGGTCGGGCTCAAGACCAGCCACGGGATCCTGCCGCTGGATGGCGTCCTGCCGCTCTCGCCGAGCCTCGATACCGTCGGCCCCATCACCCGCGACGTGGCCGACGCCAACGCGCTGTTCGGGGTCCTCGCCGGCCGACCGTCGTGCGACCTCGGCGGTGCCACGCTGGTTGGCACCCGTCTCGTCGTCCCCACCGATCATTTCTTCGAGCGCACCGAAGCCGGCGTGCGCGCCACCTTCGAGGCGGCCGTGGAAGCCCTGGCCAAGGCCGGGGCGACAATCGTCCGCGAACCCGCGCCCGAAGTCCTGGCTGGTCGCGCCCTGATCGGCAAGCACGGGGTCCTGGCCGGCATCGAGGCCTATGCCTGCTGGCACGACCTCATCGCTACCAATCCGAACGTCGTCTTCCACATGGTGCGCGAACGCATCGCCCCCGGCGGCAAGCCCAGCGGGGCCGACCTGATTGCCCTCAAGGACGGCTTGGCCCGGCTTTCGGCTGCCTTTGCCCGCCGGCTTGCCGGCTGCGACGCGATGATCGCCCCGACCGTCGCCGTCGATCCCCCGGCCATCGCTCCCCTGCTCGCCAGCGACCAGGCCTACCTCGACGCCAACAGCCTGTCGTTGTTCAACAC
Organism: Alphaproteobacteria bacterium; assembly: GCA_009694045.1. Taxonomy (GTDB): domain Bacteria; phylum Pseudomonadota; class Alphaproteobacteria; order SP197; family SP197; genus SHVY01. The sequence continues at coordinate 6,010 of SHVY01000083.1, forward strand.
CGCGCCCGGCAACTGGCTCGGCTGCGTCGCCGTCAGCGTCCCCTGCGGCGGGGCCAAACTGCCGGTCGGCCTCATGTTCATGCAGCGCGGCGGGTTCGAAGGCCAGCTTCTCCGCTTGGCCGCGGCGGCCGAGAAAGCCTTGGCCGGCATCGCCAAACCGGTGCCCGTATAAGATTTCACTTTCCATCGGAAGAACGTCGAGTAAAATACTCGTACGCATCGATTTTTCCGATGTGGATGGGGTTGTGGCGGGGGCCATGCTCAACGACGCGGTCGCCGAGCTGTCCGACTATCCTTTTCCGCGGCTGGCGGCGCTCCTCAAGGATGTGGCGCCGGCCCCGGGGCTCGCGCCGATCGACTTGTCCATGGGCGAGCCGAAGGAGGGGTTGCCGGCCTTCACGCGTCCCCTGATCGACGCGGCCTTCGCCGAATTTGGCCGCTATCCGCCAGTCGCCGGCCCGCCGGAGTTGCGTCACGCGATCGCCCGCTGGCTCACCCGCCGCTATCGCCTGGCCGCCGGCACGATCGACCCGGATCGGCACGTGGCGCCGCTCGCCGGAACCCGCGAAGGCCTGTTCATGCTGCCCCTTGCCGTGGTGCCGCGGGCGCGGAATGGCGCCAAGCCCCTCGTGCTCATGCCGAATCCATTCTATCAGGTCTACAAGGGCGGGGCGGTGACGGCGGGGGCCGAGCTGGTCTATCTGCCGGCGACGGCGGCAACCGGGTTCCTGCCCGATCTTGCGGCGATTCCCCCGGCGGTCCTCGCCAGGACCGCCTTGTTTTACCTCTGCTCCCCTTCGAATCCGCAAGGTGCCGTGGCGGACGCCGCCTATCTCCGTGCGGCGATCGCGCTCGCCCGCACCTATGATTTCACCCTGGCGGTCGACGAATGCTATGCGGAGATCTATGACGAAGCGCCGCCACCGGGCGGGCTCGAAGTCGCCGCCGCGACGGGAAGCCTCGGAAACATCGTGGTTTTTCACTCCCTATCGAAGCGCTCGAGCGCGCCGGGCCTGCGCTCCGGCTTCATCGCCGGCGATCCCGAGGTGCTGCGGGTCCTGAAGAATCTCCGCAACTACAGCGCCGCCGGCACGCCCATTCCCATCTGCGCCGCCGCCACCGCCTTGTGGAGCGAGGAAACCCATGTCGAGGCGAACCGCGACCGCTACCGCGCGAAGTTCGCCGCGGCCGCCCGGGTGATCGGCAACCGGTTCGGCTTCCGCCGCCCGGCCGGCGGGTTCTTCCTCTGGCTGGAGGTCGACGACGGCGAGAGCGTCGCCCGCACTCTGTGGGGCAAGGCCGCGGTGAAGGTCCTTCCCGGCACCTACCTTGGCCATGCGCCGACTGGCGACGACAACCCCGGCGACGGCTACATCCGCCTCGCCCTGGTGCACGACGCCGACACCGTCGGCGAGGCGATGCGCCGCATTGCCGCGACGCTGTAGCGCCATGACCGTCCTCGACCATTCGCAACGCACCCGGCTGTTCCCGCCTGGGACCATGCCGTACCTGCGGCGGCGGGCGCTGGAGTTCCTGGGCGGGGCGGTGGCGGCCCTGGCCTTGTGGCTCGCCCTCGCCCTCCTGAGTTTCGACCGGGCCGACCCGTCGTTCAACGTCCTCACCGACCGGCTGGCGAGCAATCTGGCCGGACGCGCCGGGGCCTACGCCGCGGACGTCGCCCTGCAGGCGGTGGGCTACGCCGCCGCATTCGCGGTGCTGATCCCGCTGGGCTGGAGCTGGCGCCTGATGTCGGCGGGCGCCCTTGCCCGGCCGCGCCTGAGGGTCCTGTTGCTCCCGCTCGTGCTCGTTCTCGCGGCCCTCGCGTTCGCCAGCATCCCCTGGCTCGACGCCGGTCCCCTGGGTGCTCGCCCCGGCGGCATGATCGGCGCGATCCTGGCCGCGCGGTTCGCGACCCTCGTGCCGGCGGGCGGTCCCTTGGTCGCCGCGATCGCCGGCGCCCTGGCGCTCGCCCTGGCGGCGGTGGGCCTCGGCCTTACGGCCGGCGATTGGCTGGGGATCGGCCGCGGCGCGCGTCACGCGGCCCGCCAGGCGGGGCGCTTGATCGCGGGTCTGATCGGGCGCGCGCAGGCACGGGACGAGACCTTGGACGACGAACCGATCGTCGCGCGCACCCGGATCGAGCCGCGCCTCGGGGACATCGCGACCCTGGACCCGAGCCCCGCGCCGGCCCGGGATAAGGAGGAACGTCCGAAGCCCCGGATCACCGAGCGACCGGCCCCGCGCCGCGCGCGCCAGCCGAAACAGGCGAGCCTCGATCTGGAGACCACGGGCGCCCATCAACTGCCGCCCCTGGACCTCCTGTCCAAGGCGAAGTCCCGCGCGGGTGGCGGCGCGAACGACGCGGTGCTGGACCAGAACGCGCGGCAGCTCGAATCGGTGCTCGACGACTTCGGCATCAAGGGCCAGATCACCCGGGTGAGCCCCGGGCCGGTGGTGACGCTGTACGAGCTGGAGCCCGAGCCCGGCATCCGGTCATCCCGCGTCATCAGCTTGGCCGACGACATCGCCCGCTCCATGAGCGCGATCTCGGCGCGCGTCGCGGTGATCCCCGGGCGCAACGCCATCGGCATCGAGCTGCCCAACAGCGAGCGCGAGGTGGTGTCCTTGCGCGACCTGCTGGCGGCGGCCGAGTACGAGCAGACCGCGGCCGAGCTCACGCTCGCGCTCGGCAAGGACATCAGCGGCAAGCCGGTGATCGTCGATCTCGCCCGCATGCCCCATCTTCTGGTCGCCGGCACCACCGGCTCGGGCAAGTCGGTGGCGATCAACTCGATGATCCTGTCCCTGCTCTACCGCCTGCCGCCCGAGCGCTGCCGCTTCATCATGATCGACCCGAAGATGCTGGAGCTGTCGGTCTACGACGACATTCCCCATCTCCTCTCGCCGGTGGTGACCGAGGCGAAGAAGGCCGTGGTGGCCCTGAAGTGGGCGGTGCGCGAGATGGAGAACCGCTACCGCCTGATGTCGAAGGTGGGGGTGCGCAACATCGCCGGCTTCAACAAACGCCTGGCCGAGGCGACCGCCAACGGCGAGACCCTGACCCGGACCGTGCAGACCGGGTTCGACCCCGAGACTGGCCAGCCGATCCTGGAAGACGAGGTGCTGGCCTCCGAGCCCTTGCCGCTGATCGTCGTGATCGTCGACGAGATGGCGGACCTCATGCTGCTCGCCCGCAACGACATCGAGGTGGCGATCCAGCGCCTGGCGCAGATGGCCCGGGCAGCGGGCATCCACCTGATCATGGCGACCCAGCGGCCGTCGGTGGACGTGATCACCGGCACCATCAAGGCCAACTTCCCGAGCCGGGTCAGCTTCCAGGTGACCAGCAAGATCGACAGCCGGACGATCCTGGGCGAGCAGGGCGCCGAGCAGCTCCTGGGCCAGGGCGACATGCTGTACATGGCGGGCTCGGGCCGCATCACCCGCATCCACGGCCCCTACGTGAGCGAGGGCGAGGTCGAGAAGGTGGTGGCGTTCCTGAAGAGGCAGGGCGTGCCCGACTACGTCACCGACGTGACCGTCGATCCCGAGGAGGACGCACCACTCGACCTGGAGGAGGGCTCCGGCGACACGTTGTACGACCAGGCGGTGGCCCTGGTGATCCGCGAAGGCAAGGCCTCCACCAGCTTCGTCCAGCGCCACCTGATGATCGGCTACAACCGCGCCGCCCGCCTGATCGAGCGGATGGAGAACGAAGGCGTCGTCAGCCGCGCCGACCGGGTGGGGAAGCGGGAGGTCCTGGTGCCGCATGGGGGGAACTGACGGTAAGGTGGAGCGGGCCGCGGACAAACTACTGACGGGAAATGTCGGTCTGTACTATTGTTGCTACCGGCTGTCCCAACTCGGTTGGAACGTCATGCCCACGGCGCGGAACGCGCGGAGTTTGACATCGTGGCATACGACCGAGATGCCGCGCACTTTGTCGGAATCCAGATCAAGGCACTGAGCAAGCGAAATCCCGTTCCGCTCGGAAGCTCCGTCGCCCACTTGATGGGGGACTACTGGATCATCGTGAACAAAGTTGCTTCGCTGTCGCCGTCGTCATTCGTCATGCCACCGTCAGAGCCGCTCCGAAAAGATGTTGAGTCTGGGGAGTCGGTTGTGACTCTATGGGTGGCAACCTTGTTGAGGAGGTTGCTTGATGTGGACGCCCGAACATCGTGCCGTGGCGGATCGTCGCGGTCTGCGTTATCCCAGCGATTTGACGG
>SHVY01000025.1 GCA_009694045.1 Alphaproteobacteria bacterium
AAATCGCTGGGATAACGCAGACCGCGACGATCCGCCACGGCACGATGTTCGGGCGTCCACATCAAGCAACCTCCTCAACAAGGTTGCCACCCATAGAGTCACAACCGACTCCCCAGACTCAACATCTTTTCGGAGCGGCTCTAAGAGTTGGGCAAGAGGTCGGCGGCCCTGTACCCCGACTGGGACACCGCCTACTGGCTTCTGGTGACCGCCCATGTCCGGCTTGATCAACTGCCGGAGGCACGCGCCGCGCTTGCCAAGCTTGTGGCCCTGCAACCCGGATTGACGGTGTCCGGTGCCCGCCAGCGCTTTCCGATCAGAAACCAGGCATTCTTGAACACGGTGCTCGATGGATTTCGCGCGGCGGGCCTGCCGGAGTAAGGAGTCCGCTACAGCGCCACCCCGACCTTGAGGCCTTCGAGCACGGCTTCCTCGGCGGTACGGGGGGCGAGGCAGTCGCCGATCAGGTGAATCTCGCCGCCCCAGCCGGCAAGCTCGGTCTCCAGCGTGATGTCGGGTTCGTGACCAAGCGATGTCACCAGGGTATCCACGCCCTCGCAGACGATCGCCTCGCCGCTGATCACGTGTTGCAGGATCACGGCCTCCTTCTCGACCCCGGCGACCCGAACATAAGGTGTGATCTCGACGCCGAGCTTGTGTAGGACGCCGATCCAATGGTCGCGCACGTACATCTGGATCGTCTGCCCGGCCATGGTGCCGTTGACCGCGAGGCGAACCTTGCAGCCGTCGCGGGCGAGCTTCTCGGCGAGGCCCAGGCCGATCCAGTCGCAGCGCCAGTCGCCGATGACGACGCGGGATCCGACGTTCGCCTCGCCCCGCAAGAGCGACCAGGCGTCGATCACGTGGCCGTCCTTGGCGCCCTCGATGTGTGGCCTGCGTGAACCGGCCCCGGTGGCGATGATGACCGCGTCGGGCCGCGCCCCCTCGACCACGGCGCGATCGACCGTGGTCCTGAGCGAGACCTTGGCCCCCGCGGCCTTGACCTCGCGCGCCAGATTGGTGGCCAGCCCACCGAACTCGGCGCGGCCGGGCAGGAGCTGAGCCAGCAGCACCTGGCCTCCGAGTTGTGCGCCTCGCTCGTACAGCGTCACGTCGTGGCCGCGCTCGGCGGCGACGGCGGCGGCCTTCATCCCGGCGGGGCCGCCGCCCACGACCATGACCGTCTTCCGCCGCGCCGCCGTGCCACGCACGCCGTAATACCGCTCGCGTCCCGTCTCCGGGTGCTGGATGCAGCTGATCGGATAGCCCGTCTGCATGTGGCCGATGCACGCCTGATTGCAGCCGATGCAGGCGCGGATGTCGTCCAGCCGGCCGGCTGCCGCCTTGTTCGGCATCTGCGGGTCGGCGATCATGGCGCGGGTCATGCCGCACATGTCCGCCTGGCTCTCGGCGATGATCCGTTCAGCGACCTGCGGCTGATTGATCCGGCCGGCGACGAACACCGGGAACGTCACCTTGGAGCGAACGGCCCCGGCAAGGGGTGCCACGTAGCCGGCGGCGATGAACATCGGCGGCACCACGTGGACCGAACCGGCGAGCCCCGCCATGGAGCCGGCGATGACGTTGACGTAGTCGATGACGCCGTCGCGGTCGAGCGCCATGCAGGCGTCGATGACGACGCCCAGGGTCAGGCCTTCGTGCTCCAGTTCGTCACCGGAAATGCGCACACCGATCACCATGTTGGGTCCGATCCTGGCCCGCACCGCGCCGGCGATCTCGCGCAGGAATCGCAGCCGGTTGTCGGCGCTGCCGCCATAGGCGTCGGTGCGCCGGTTGGTCTCCGGGTTCAGGAACTGGGCGGGGAGCAGTCCGTGGCTGGCCAAGATCTCGACGCCGTCCAGCCCGGCTTCGCGCATCCGCCCGGCGGCGGAGGCATAGCCGGCCACCAGCTCGCCGATCATCGCCGGCGGGATCGCCCGCGGCATCATGTGGTGCCGCTCGTCGGGCACCGTCGAGGCGCTGTAGGCGACCGGCAGCGTGCCGTCGGCGGCCAGGCCCATCACCCGGCCCGAGTGCGAGAGCTGGCCGAACACCTTGGCGCCCTCGCGATGCACGGCCTCGGCGATGCTACGATAACCGGGGATGATGGCGTCTCGCGTCGCGTTCAGTGCCATCGATGAGCCGACGCCCGAGGCGTGGACCCGCGCCGCCTCGGTGATGATCAGCCCGGCCCCGCCCGCCGCTCGCGCCGCGTGATAGGCGACCAGGTCGTCGGTCGGGCAGCCGTCGGCGACCATCATGGTCATGTGCCCGGTGGAAAAAATCCGGTTGCGGAATGTCGTGCCCCGGATCGTCAGGGGCGAGAGCAGGTGCGGCAGAGGCGACATGGGAAACCCAGATTAAATGTATCGCCGCAGGATGTCGCGAAGACAGGCATTCACGATCTCGGGCTTGTGGCCGCGCAGGGACAGATGACCGAGACCCTCCAGGAGGTGAAAGTGACCAGCACCGGCCGCGTCGGCGACGCGCTGGCCATGTTGGTACGGCGCCTGCACGTCATGGCTGAAGCCGATCACGTGCAACGGCACGCGGCACGCCGGCAGCCGGTCCAGGCTGTCGAAATCGATGCAGGCCTGCCACTGCGTCGCCAACATCTCTCCGTCGCGCTCGCCGTAGCTCGCATCGACGAAGGGCTTCACCGCCGCCCATTGCGCGTCGTCGGCCAGAACCTCGGGCGGGTACATCAAGACTCCGTAGTGCGCCACGGCCATGGGCTGGCTCAAGGTGCCCCCTGCGCGACGAAAGTCCACTTCGGCCTGCATCCATTCTCGCAAGTAGCCGGTGATCCGCCCCGCGGTGCCCATGGCGACGGCGCAGGCAACCATCTCCGGGTAGCGCATCGCCATTTCCTGGGCGATGAAGGAGCCCATGGACAGGCCGACCACGAAGACCGGCGGGCGGCAGGCCGCCCGGATCAATGCGGCACAATCGGTGGCATGGTCGGCGATCGACCAAGGCGGCGGGACCAGCGCCCGGGTATCGCCGGCGCCGCGCGGGTCGTAGGTGGTGTTGCGGAAATCCCCGCGGAACGCCGCCACCTGGTCCACCCAGTCGGCACCCCGGTTGTCGCCGCCCGGAATCCACACGATATCGGGGCCGACACCCGACTGCTCATAGGCAAGAACGGCCCCGTCACAGGCAAGCGTGGGCACGGAGGCTATTCCAACACTACCCGTGGGAAATAGAACGACACCACCCAGTTCGGCTGGTCGACGATCTCGCTGATGCGCAAGTCGCCACAGACGCTGCACAGCATGTAGGCGTTCTCGGCCGACAGGCCATGGCGCTTGCCCAGAAGGTCGATCATGCCGCGCACCGCGTCCTTGGCGCAGCGCATCAGATCGGAGCCGACGCCCATGGTCGCGTCGTAACCTTTCGCATCCAGGTGGCGGGTGACCGGCTCGTGGGTCTGGAAGCGGGGGAACCTCAGATTGGCGCCCTTCACCAGATCGAACTTGTAGACGACCGAGAACGGCGATTCGATCGCCGTCCCGCACACCTCACCGTCGCCCTGGGCCGCGTGGCTGTCACCGACCGAGAACAGGGCGCCCTTGACCGCAACAGGGAAGTAGATATCGACGCCAAGGCCCAGGTCACGGGTGTCCACGTTGCCGCCGGTCGGCAAGGGAGGGATGGTGGAGAACGCGCCCTTCTCCGCTGGCGCCACGCCGATGGTGCCGCAGAAGGGTTTCAGTGGTACCCGTCCGCCCGGGCCGTACATCGCCGGCACCTTGAAGCTGGTGTCGTACGTCCAGTGGACCAGAGCCGGGTTGGGGAAATCCTCGGCCAGCAGGCCGAACCCCGGGACGACACCGGTCCAACCCCAACCAGGTGACTCGACGCCCACCATGGTGACCTTGAGCGCATCCCCCGGTACCGCGCCGTCGACGTAGACGGGTCCCGAGATCGGGTTGACCCGACCGAAATCGAGCTGCGGCACATCCGCGGCCACCGTCTTGGGCGTGATCTGGCCATCGGTGGAATCAATTTTCTCGAACGCGATCGTGTCGCCCGGGGCTACGGTAAGGGCTGGCTTGACCGAGTTATCCCAGTGGAAGTGATGCTGGTGGGCGTGGATCGTATGGCGGTGGCCTAGCTTGCTGGCGTTGTTCATCGTCGCCTCCCTCTTGACCGGACGGTTCACTGGGGAAAACGTACAACGTGCCGGCACCCCAGGGCTACAGGGGTGCTGCCAAGGAGGGTGATGTGCCGAGACCGATGGAGACCGAACGGACTGCCGTGATCGCGGTCGATCTACAGTACGAGTGCATCGAGGCCGACGGCGCCTGGCCGATCTACAACAAGGCCGAACTGCTGGCGAACGCGCGGATCGCCATCGCGGCCTGTCGCCAGGCGGGGCTGCCGATCATCTACACCCAGCACTGGCTGGACCCCCGTGGCAACGACGCTCTTCGCTACGAACCCCAAGCCCAAGGCGGGCGCCCGTTGCACAGCGTGGCCGGCAATCCGATGGCGGCGATTCATGCCGACTTGGCACCCCAGCCCGACGACATCATCGTCCGGAAGCAGCGCTGGACCGGCTTCCACGGCACTAATATGGACGTGGTGCTGCGGCGGATGGACGCATCGCACCTGATCATGCTGGGCGTGTGGACCGAGGCCTGCTTCGAGACTTCGGTCTGGGACGCGTTGTGGCGCGACTACCGCATCACCATCGTCAAGGACGCTTGTTCAACGGCGACCTCGCTCATGCACATGACTTCGATCCTCGATCTCGCGAACTGGCTCTACGGCGGCCGCATCATCCGGGCCCGGGAGCTGGAAAACGCGCTGGCCGGCGAACCCTTCGCCGCCTGGGACTTCACCGCCCCGAGCTCCTACCCCTATACGCTGGAAACGGTGCAGGGCATGTACGATTCGATCTGACCCCGGCGGTCTACCCCGCCAAAATCGACTCCGCGGCCGTCGCCAGGACCTGGCAGCCGAGCACGATGTCGGCCTCGTGGGTGTCCTCGGCGAAATCGTGGCTGATGCCTTGGATCGAGGGCACGAACAGCATCGCGGCGGGCATCCGTCGGGCCAGCACCTGGGCGTCGTGGCCGGCGCCGCTCGGCATCTTGCGCCACAGGCCCGGCGCATGGCGCTCGGCGGCAGCGGCGATGTGTTTCTGCAAGTCCTCGTCCATGGCGGCGGGCCGCACGCCGTCGTCCCCGCCCGAGAGCGCGGCACGGCACGGCCCCCGGCGATCGGCCGCCGCCACCAGGGCGCGGACGTGATCTTCCATGCGGCGCAGGGTTTCCGGCGCGATGTCGCGCACCTGGACGTAAAGTTCCGCCCGGCCGGGGATGATGCTTGGCGCGCCCGGATCGAAGGCGATGCGGCCGATGGTCCAGACGCTGTGCGGCCCGGCCACGGACGCCATGGTCGTCTGCACCTCGTGGGCGAAGCGAATGGCGGCCGCGCCCGCGTCCTTGCGTAAGCCCATGGGTGTCGTGCCAGCGTGGTTCTGTTGGCCCGTGAAGGTGACGTCGAAGCCGTTCATGCCGACGATGTGGGTGACCACGCCGAGTTTCTTGTTCTCGGCCTCCAGGACACCGCCCTGCTCGATGTGCGCCTCCAGGTAGCAGCGATAGCGGCCGTCCTCTGCCCGCGCCTTGGGCACGCCCGCGAGCCCAGCGGAGTTAATCGCGGCGTCGAGGGGCGCGCAGCCCTCGACGTCCTCGCCGCAGAATGTGCCACTGCCGAGGAAGCCCCAATAGGTGCCCTCTTCGTCGGCCCAGGAAGCCACATCGATGGCGTGGTCCGGCAGGGCGCGCGCCACCTCGATCCCGTAGATCACGCCCATGGCGCCGTCCAGCCAGCCGCCCCGGGGCTGGGTGTCGCTGTGGGAGCCGATCAGCAGGGCGGGGCCCGGCTGCCGCGACCGGCCGATGACGTTGCCGACCCCGTCGATGCCGGCGTCGAGCCCGGCCTCGGTCATGCGCTCGACCAGCCAGCGGCGCGATGCCATGTCGACCTCCGAGAACGTGGGTCGCACCACGCCGGTACCGGTGGCGCCGAACCGGCGCAGTGCCTTCAAATCCGCGAGCAGCCGGTTGCCGTCGATCGTCGCCATGAACCCTCCTAACGCGCGGTGTAGCCGCCGTCGACGACCAGGTCGGCGCCGGTCATGAACGAGGAGTCGTCGGAGGCGAGGAAGAGGGCCGCTCGCGCCATCTCGACCGGCCGCCCCAGCCGCCCGAGCGGATGCATTGGCTTGCCCCAGGCGTGCTCGGCGGCCTCCATCCCGCCCCAGTTCGCGGCCATGTGCTCGGTCGCGGTGCCGCCGGGCGATAGGGTGTTCACCCGGATGCCGGCGTCGGCGACCTCGAGCGCCAGCGCCTTGGCCATCGTGATGAGGGCACCCTTCGAGGCGCAGTAGGCGACGTCGCCCTTGCTGCCCACCTTGGCCATTTGCGAGGCGGTCAGGACGATGCTGCCGCCTTGCCTCATGTGCGGGATCGCGTGCTTGGCCAGGTAGAACGCGGCATGGACGTTGACCGCGAAGGTCCGCTCCCAAAGCGCGTCGTCCAGTTCGGTCACCGGCCGGGTCGGCGGGAAGAAGGCCGCGTTGCTCATGACGATGTCCAGGCGACCAAACCGGCCAACCACGCCGGCGACGGTCGCGGCCACCGCGGCGCTGTTGCTCACGTCGCAGACGAAGACCTCGGCCCCCTCGAGGTCGACGCCGGCGACCCGCGCACCTTCGGCGGCGAACAGCTCGGCCGTGGCGCGACCGATGCCGTTGCCGGCCCCCGAGATCAGCGCCACCCGCCCGTCCAGCTTGCCCACCATGGTTCCCTCCCGACGCCGCGCACTTTAGACTGCCGTCGGCAAACAGGGGAGAGTCATGGCGGATCTGGATCTCGTGGTCTCGGGCGGCACCGTCGTCACGGCCGGCGACACAACCAAGTGCGACATCGGTGTGAAGGGCGGTCGCGTCGTGGTGCTGGGCGAGGACCTGGGCCGGGCGGCCAAGACCATCGACGCCCGCGGCAAGCTCGTCCTGCCCGGTGGGATCGATTCCCATGTACACATCGACGAGTACCCTTTCCTCGGGGCCAAGTCCGCCGACGATTTTGCCTCGGCTACGCGCTCGGCGGCCTGCGGCGGGACCACCACGGTCATCCCCTTCGCCGAGCAGGTGCGCGGGCGCTCCTTGCGTTCCACCATCGACGAGTACCACCGCAAGGCCGAGGGCCGAGCGGTGATCGACTACGCCTTCCACCAGATCCTGGTCGATCCCGACGAGCAGACGTTGGGGCAGGAATTGCCGGCCCTGGTCGAGGACGGTTACACCTCCTTCAAGGTCTACATGACGTACGACGGGATGGCGCTGAACGATCGGCAGATCCTGAACACGCTGGCCGCGGCGCGGGAGAATGGCGCCATGGTCATGGTCCATGCCGAGAACGACCACTGCATCCGTTGGCTGACGGACCGTCTAGCGCTCAGCGGAATCACCGATCTGTCGCAGTACCCGAAGATGGCGCCATCGCCGGTGGAGCGCGAAGCAACCCACCGGGCCATCACCCTGGGCCAGGTCGTGGACGTGCCGATCCTCGTCGTCCACGTCTCGGCGTCCGAGGCCATGGACCAGATTCGCTGGGCGCAGGCGAAGGGGCTCCAGGTCTATGGCGAGACCTGCCCGCAGTACCTGTTTCTGACCGCCGATCACATCGCCCAGCCGGGATGGGAGGGCGCCAAGTACCTGTGCGCGCCGGTGCCGCGCGACGCCGCGAACCAGGAGCTGATCTGGCGGGGTCTCGCCACCGGGGTGTTCCAAGTGTTCTCGTCGGATCACGCGCCTTACCGGTTCGAGGGCACCGAGGGCAAGAAGGCGCACGGTCCGGAGCCCCACTTCCGCCACATCAGCCCCGGCGTTCCCGGAATCGAGACCCGACTGCCGTTGTTGTTCTCGGAAGGGGTGGGGAAGGGGCGCATCGATCTGCAGACCTTCGTCGCCCTCACGGCCACCAATGCCGCGAAGATCTATGGCCTCTACCCCCGCAAGGGCACCATCGCGGTCGGCTCCGATGCGGATCTGGTGCTGTGGGATCCGGCTCGCGAGGTCACCATACGTCACGCCGACCTGCACGACGCAATGGACTACACGCCCTACGAAGGGATGCGGGTCAAGGGCTGGCCGGTGACGACGATCTCGCGCGGCGAGGTGATCTGGAACGACGGTCGACTATCGGCGGCGACCGGCCGCGGTCAGTTCCTCCGCTGCGCCCGGCCCGATCTTGCCCGCCCCCGCGCCGTTGCCTGACGCGACGGCCATGGGCAACGCGGAACGGGCTGTCCGCGTAGACTTGGCGGCGTGCTACCGTCTGGCCGCGCGGTTCGGCTGGGCGGACGTGATCTACACCCATATCTCGGCGCGGGTACCCGGCGAGGACGCGTTCCTCATGAACCCCTACGGCCTCGGCTTTCACGAGATTACCGCATCCAACCTGCTCAAGGTCGGCTTCGACGGCACCGTCCACACACCGTCGGAGCACGGCCTCAATCGCGCGGGATTCGTAATCCATGGCGGGCTTCTCGGCGCGCGCCCCGATCTCGCCTGCGTCCTCCACACCCATACCCGGGACGGGGTCGCGGTCTCCGCTCTGAAAGGCGGCCTGCTGCCGCTATCCCAATTCGCGATGTTCTATTGGGGCCGGGTCGCCTACCACGACTACGAAGGCGCGGCGACCGATGAGGCCGAGCGCGTCCGGCTGGTAGCTGACCTGGGGCCGCATCGGATCATGATCCTGCGCAATCACGGTCTGATCACGTGTGGGCGCACGATCGCCGAGGCCCTCGTCACCATGGACCAGATCAACAAGGCGTGCGCGGTCCAGATCGCGGCCATGCGGACCGGCGCCGAGTTGACCATGCCGGGCGAGGACGCGTGCCGGCGCACCGAGGTCTATGCCAGCAACGACGGCCCGCCCGCGGGAGCCATGGAATGGGCCATGTTCCTTCGCACCCTCGACCGCGAAGAGCCCGACTACAGAACGTAAATTGGCCGGGAGTTAAATTTCGATCTGGGTACCGAGTTCGACGACGCGGCCAGGGGGAATGCGGAAATAGGCCGTGGCGCCGACCGCAAAGCTCGACAGCATGATGAACAACCGCTCCTGCCAGCGGGGCAGATCGGGGTGGGCCGATGGGATCAGGGATTCTCGACCCAGGAAGAACGACGCGTCGGAGACGTCCACCGGCAGGCCGTGACGTCGGCAAAGCTCCAGCACGCCCGGGACGTTGGGCGATTCCATGAAGCCGAACCGCGCGACGACGCTGTGGAAGCCCTTACCAAGGCGCTCGACCTCCAGCCGCTGATCGGGCGGAACCCGGGGTACATCGAGCGTCTGAACGGTCATGAGCACGACCCGCTCGTGCAGAACCTTGTTGTGTTTCAGGTTGTGCAGCAGCGCGTTGGGAACGACCGCCGTGTTGGCGGTCATGAAGACGGCGGTGCCGGGCACCCGCACCATGGTTTCGCGCAAGGTGGCCAGGAACACCTCGGTCGACATCATGCCTTCGTAGATGCGGCGGTAGAGCGCGCGCCGCCCGCGCCGCCAGGTGCCGATTACGACGCAGCCGAAACCGGCGATAAGCAGGGGAATCCAGGCACCCTGGGGTATCTTGAGTAGCGCCGCCGTCAGCAGGCACACGTCGATCAGCAGAAAGGCTCCGAAGACGAGGACAGCAAGCAGGCGGCTCCATCCCCATAGCCAGCGGGCGACCATGCCCACGAGGATCGTGTCGATCGCCATGGCGCCAATCACCGAAACGCCGTAGGCGGCGGCCAGGGCATCGGAGGAGCGAAAGATCACGACCAGCGCGACGACACCCCCCATCATCAGCCAGTTGACCCAGGGCATGTAGACTTGGCCCGCCTCGGTCTCGGACGTGTGCAGGACCGTCATGCGTGGGATGTAGCCTAACTGTACCGCCTGGCGGGTGAGCGAGAAGGCACCGGAGATGACGGCCTGGGAGGCGATGACCGTGGCCGCGGTCGCGAGCAGGACGAGGGGCATGAGCGCCCAGTCGGGGGCGAGCAGAAAGAAGGGATGGGAGGCGGCGGACGGGTCGCCGAGGACCAGGGCGCCCTGCCCGAGGTAATTGAACAGGAGGCCGGGGAGGACGAGACCCAGCCAGGCCGCGCGGATCGGGGCGCGACCGAAATGGCCCATGTCGGCATAGAGCGCCTCGGCCCCGGTGACGGCAAGGAGGACGGAGCTCAGGACGCCGAAGCCTTGCCAGCCATGGGTCGCGAAGAAGGCGATGGCATAGGTCGGATCGATCGCCAGCAAGACGTGCGGCGCGGCCACGATCTCGACCAGCCCGAGGCCGCCGATCACCACGAACCACAATCCCATGATCGGGCCGAACAGTCGGCCCACGGCATGGGTGCCGCGCGACTGCAGCACGAAGAGGGCGATCAGGATGCCGAGCGCCACGGGAACCACCCAGGACTCGAGGGCCGGCGTGACCACGGTCAGGCCCTCGACAGCACTGAGAACCGAGATCGCCGGGGTAATGAGCCCGTCGCCGCCGAACAACGACAGGCCAAGCACCGACAGCACAACGATTATGATCCGGCTGCGGGGATAGTGGGTGGCGCTGCGCAAGGCGAGGACAGCCAGGGAAAGAACGCCGCCTTCGCCCTTGTTGTCGGCACGTAGCACCAGCAGGACGTATTTCAGCGTGACGATGATGATCAGGGCCCAGATCACCAGGGACAAGACCCCGAGAACGAAGGGTTCGTCGACTCCGTCCGCGCCGACCCCGGCGAAGGCCTGCCGCAGGGTATAGAGCGGACTGGTGCCGATGTCGCCGTAGACGACTCCGACGGCACCGACGATCAACGTGGCGAGCTGGGCGCCCGGTTTGCCGTTGGCGGATGGTTCGGTGGAGCTCACGTGGACTTAGGGGCGACCGTCAGACAACGGTCGCCTGCGGCAATCCGTCGCCGATTTCAAACCACGGAACCTTCGAGCCGACGAAAATATGCCGCGCGGGAACGGGCACCTCGGCATGGTCGGGCCAGTCGATGGTCCCAGGGGTGAAGTAGCGGATGTCGGGTCTGGCGTCGTCGTCGATGAACATCTGGCAACCGCAGGTCTTGCAAAAGAAGCGGTGGACCGGGGGCGAGCTGTCGAAACGCGCAAGATTCGCCTCGCCCTTTTCGACGATCAAATGGGCCCGATCGACCGTGGCGTAGGTCGCGAACACAGTCCCGTGGCAGCGCCGGCACATGGAGCAATGGCAATGGTAGAGCTCGCGCGGCACGGCGGTCACCTGGAAGCGCACGGATCCACACTGGCAATGGCCCGCGAGCGGCTTGAACGACGGCATGGCGGTACTCCCCCGAGGATTGGCTCAGCCCTGGCCCGCGAGCACGGCCACCGAGCCGAAGACGATTACGATGCCCAGCCACTGTAAGGCAACCACCCGTTCGCGGAACACCGCCCAGGCTAAAAACGTGGTCACGGCGCCAAACACCGAACTGGTGACGGCGGCGATCGCCGGATCATCGGTGCGGCCCCCGCCATAAAAGAAGAAGACCCCGGCGGAGTCGAGCGTAGCCTGGACGACGAGAAGCGGCCACCACCGGATGGGCAGACGGGGTCGTTCGCGGGCGATGACGAACAGAAGCAGGAGCGCGACCAGGCTGATGGGCCGGGTGGCCCACAGGGCGGCGTCGGCCCCATAGGCGCGGGCGGCGGATTGACCGATGACGACCCAGACCGTGTAGGCGAGACAGCAGGCGACCGCGATGGCGACGCTGCGCATGAAGAACCGCCGGTCCCGGCCGGCTTCGACGGGATTTTCGCCGACCACGGCGACGACCACGGCCCCGGCGATCGCCGTGGCCATCGCCGCCCATTGCAGCGCGCCAGGCTCGGCCCCCTGCAGCCACAACCAACCCACCACCAGCACCGGGTGTACAGCGATGATCGGTGCGACGACGCCAATGGGTCCTCTGGCGAAGCCCCAGTAGAGCAGAAGGATGGACACTGTCGTCGCGATGCCGTGCACGCCGAGGAGCCAAAGCTGGTCCCTGGGCCAATCGGTTGCCGGAGGGTCAAGGACCATCCACAGAGTGATTCCCGCGGTGCCGACCAGGAACGTGGCAAGCAGGGAACACTTCGGCCCGATCGCCCGTCCGCTGCGGCTGGCGATCAGGTCAGCCAAACCGAAACTGAGGGAACAGAGGGTGCCCCAAACGGCTGCATTCACGCTAGGATTTCCCGATTAACCTTGACCGCGGAGCAGCTTAGCGGCGATGGGGAAAGTCCGATAGGGTATCGGCGGCCCAGGGATTGCAGAGCCATCGGCATGATCAGAGCAAGCGCCCAATCGTTCGACGTGCCCAAGACCATGACCGTTGAGCATGTGCGCGACTACTGGCGCCATGGCTACGCCATCGTGCGCGGCGTGTTCACGCCGGCGGATATGGCCGCCGCATTCGACCGGACGCATGCGGAGGGAACCGCCTACCCGCGAAGCTACCGGAACGGCAACACGTTCTTTCGCCAGGCGAACGACGCCAATCTGGGTCGCGTGCTGCGCATGGTGCAGTGGCCGTCCTATGTCGACTCCGCGTTGGACCGGGTGCGAACCGATCCGCGTCTGCTGGCGATCGTCGCGCCCCTCATCGGGCAGGACGTGAAGCAGATCATCAACCAGATGCACTGGAAGACCCCGGGCGCCGCCGCGACCGAGTTCGGCTATCACCAGGACATCCGCTTCCGGCGGCCCCGCGAGGCCTACCGGGACCCGCTGCACTCTTACGTCCAAACGGGGATCGCCATCGATCCGCATGGCCGCTGGAACGGCTGCCTGACGGTCTATCCCGGCAGCCATCGGCTGGGTGAATTGGCCCTTGGCGGTGACGGCCGGATCATGGAGCGATCGACGAGCGCCGCGGACCTGAAGAACGCGGGGCTGGACCCGGGCGTGGTGGTCGACGTGGAACTGCAACCCGGTGACGTTGCCCTGTGGAACCTCTTTACGGTGCACGGCTCGCGCACCAACCGATCGGCGATCGACCGGCGTTTCTATCTGAATGGCTATGTCCGTGCCCCTGATTGCGATCGCAGCGCCTGGACCTTCCGGGGCGGCAATCCCTGCCCCCTGGGCGATCCCGTGCTGATCCACTACGAAGACCTGCTCCGGAACCCCGAACCCCACTTCGTCGAGGTCGGCTAGGCCGCCACGTCGCGGGCGAGGTGGGCGAGGCAGTCGCCACGCTCGACCCGGGCGGGGTGGCGGCGGCAGACGACCAAGCCGTCGGCGCGGAAGCGGACCTGGACCGGCTCGCGCGCCGGATTGTCCACGAAGTGAATGAGGCCGCAGGCGTCGCTGGAACGCACGCTATCCCCGAGTACGGCTTGCGGTTCGAACAGTCCGGCCTCGGGGCAAAAGACGTAAAAATCGTTCGTAGGGATCTCCATTAGCCGGCTGTTGGCGGGCTTCGCCCCGTTCGCCGGCAGGATGCCGAGATGGCGCAACGCGTTCTCGATGCCGGACCGCACGATCGCGACACCGCCCCGCGCCACGGTGCCGCCGCCGCCGAACTCGCCCGAGACGGCCGCGACCCCGCGTTTGGCGGCCGCGACCTCGGCCATGCGCAAATCGACCGCGTCCCAGACGATGCTGATCGGCGCGCCGAACGCCGCGAGCAGCGACTTGGCGCGCGCGTCGGTCGTCGGGTCGCCGGATAGGCAAATCGAGGCGAAGGGCAGGTAATCCATCGACGTACCGCCGGAGTGGACGTCGATGAAGGCATCGGCCATGGGGAACAGGACGCTGTCGTAATAGTGCGCCATGGCGAAGGTCGGGGTCGCGTTGGGATCGCCGGGGAAGGCGCGGTTGAGGTTGCCCTCGTCGATCGGCGACGTGCGTACCCCGGCGAGCGCCGCGGCAACATTGGCCGTGGGCACGATGATCACCCGGCCGTGGATCGCCGACGGTTCCAATTCGCGGATCATGCGGCTGAGGACCACCTGGCCCTCGTACTCGTCGCCGTGGTTGCCAGCCATCAGCAGCGCGGTCGGGCCCCGGCCGTTGCGGATGACCGCGATGGCCGTCGCCAGGTTGCCGTAGCCGGAGCGCGTGACCGAATGGGGCAGGTACAGCCAGCCGAACTGCTTGCCATCCCGTTCGAAGTCGATGTCGGTCCATACGCGGGTCGTCATGGGGTTCTCCCTAAAGCTTGGGGCGCGAGGCGGCGTCGTGCATCCAAGGCCGCGCCCGCTCGTAGGCCGCGGCGGCCCGGAACACCCGTGCATCGTCGTAGGAACGCGCGACGATCTGGATGCCGGTGGGCACGCCGTTGCCCGCGAGGCCGGACGGTACGCTGATCACCGGGAGCTGGCCAAGCATATTGAAGGGATTGGTCATGTACCACATGCGCGGATTCACCCGCCGACCGTTGATGAAGAAATCCAGGTTGGTGGGGTCGTGATCGGCGGCGCCGAGGGCAAAGCCGTGGTGGGGCAGATCAGCACCTGATGGCGGTCCAGGATCGGGCGAGCTGGCTGTACATCTCGGCCTGAATGCGCGGCGCACCTCCCCCATGTCGCGAAGGGAAACGTGGGTGCTGATGTCGCTGCGCTGCCGGTAGTAGTCGGAGAATTCGTAGCGGTGGCGGAGGAGGAACCCCTCCGCAACCGAGGCAAAGCCGGCGCTGGAATGGGCTAGGAACCCAGCGAACGTGGCCGACGTCCATGGAATGTCGACGGCCTCTACCTTGCAGCCGAGGGAGCGGAAGACGTCGAGGGTCGCGTGGGTGTTGGCGATCACCTCCGGATCGACCTCGAAGTACCCGAGGGTCAGGGAATGGGCGGCCTTCCAACCCTTGATCGGCCCGAGGCGCGCTGGATCGAGGACCGTCAGTTTGGGTCGCAGGGCGTGATGTCCTGGTCGTAGGGTCCCGCCATGGTGTTCTGCATCAGGATCGTGTCGCCTACCGTGCGGGTGATCGGTCCATAGGCGCTGTAGCTGTCGAAGTTCCACCCCGCGTCTTGGGGATTGCGGCCGAACGGCGGCTTGAAGTCCACGACCCCGCAGCACGAGGCGGGAATGCGGATCGATCCGCCGTAGTCGGAGCCGGTGGCGAACGTCGTGGCACCGGCCGCCACCGCGGCGCCCGATCCGCCCGAGGAACCCCCAGGGCTGAAATCCGGATTCCACGGGTTGCGCGTGATGCCCCAGAGCGGCTGTGGGTGACGGCCGCGGAGCCGAACTCCGGCGTCGTCGTGCGGGCATGAACGATGCCTCCCGCCCGCAGCAAGCGCTCGACCACCGCGAGCGTGGCGGTGTCCCGATGTTTCGCGAACACGCGGCTGCCGTGCGTGGTGATTTCGCCCCTGATGGGCGAGTCATCCTTGACCGCCAACGGCAAGCCCTCCAGCTTCCGCACTCGGCCATCGGTCTTCATGTACCGGGCTTCGGCCTGGCGTGCTTGGGCGAGCGCGCGATCCTCATGGGTGAAGGTGAAGGCGTTGATGCGCGGCTGCACCGCATAGCCACGATCGATGATCGCCTGCATCAGTTCGACGGGCGAAAGGGTGAGCGCCTTGAATCGCCGCAGTGCCTCGGTGGCGGGCAGATAGCAGAGCTCGAGATCGGACATGGGTATACCCCCGGAAGGGGCTCAGATTCGCGAAGCGTGGTTAAGAGGAAGAAACCGCCGGGCGACCCTTGGCGCGGGCCAGCTTGGAGGAGGGCGGACGGTCAAGGGCATCGGCGGCGAACCAGGAGGCGGCGATGAGGCGGTCGAGGTCCACACCGGTCGCGATACCCAATCCATTTAACATGTAGACCACGTCCTCGGTCGCCACGTTGCCGGTGGCGCCCCGGGCGTAGGGGCAGCCGCCAAGGCCGCCGACCGAGGCGTCGATGGTCGCCAGTCCGAGGTCGAGGACGGCGAGCAGGTTGGCCAGGGCCTGACCGTAGGTGTTGTGGAAGTGGGCGGCGAGCCTGGCGATGGGCACGGCGGCCGCGACGGCCTCGACCATGGCGCGTGCCTTCCCGGGCGTGCCGACTCCGATGGTGTCGCCCAGGCTCACTTCGTAGCAGCCCATGGCGACGAGGGCGGCGGCGACGGCGGCCACGGCCTTGACCGGTACCGCGCCCTGGTACGGGCAACCGAGGACGCAGGAGACGTAACCGCGTACCGGCACAACGGCGGCGCGGGCCGCGTCGCAGACCGGGCGGAAGCGGTCCAGGCTCTCGGCGATTCCGCAGTTGATGTTCTTCTGGCTGAACGCCTCGGAAGCGGCGGCGAACACGGCCACCTCGTCGACCCGAGCGGTGAGAGCCGCGCCAAGTCCCTTGAGGTTCGGGGTCAGCGCGGTGTAGCGGACCCCGGGTTTGCGGTTGATCAGGCGGAAGACCTCGGCGCTGTCCGCCATCTGCGGCACCCACTTGGGGGAAACGAAGCTACCGGCCTCGATGACGGAAAGCCCGGCGTCGGCAAGTCGGTCGATCAGTTGGGCCTTGGTCGCGGCGGGAAGGTGGTGGGGTTCGTTCTGCAGGCCGTCCCGGGGGCCGACCTCGACGAGGGTGACGCGGGCGGGGTAAGGCACGCTTCAACTCGCGGCGAAGACAACCAGCTCGGCGCCTTCCTCGACCAGGTCGCCGACCAAGGGCACACGCTCGACCACACCGTCCATGGGCGCCAGCACGCTGTGTTCCATCTTCATGGCTTCGAGGACGACCAGCGGTTGACCCCGAACGACCGAAACGCCGGCCGCCGCCAGGACCTTGAGAATGCGCCCGGGCATCGGCGCCCGCACATGCCCGTCGGCGACCACCGCGGCTGCCGCGGACGCCAGCGGATCGACGAAGGCAAACGCCGTGATGACGCCGTCCGCGATCAGGGTGATCGCGCTGGGGTCCACCAAGGCCATGAACTCGGACCGCATCTCGCCCTGGACGACGACGAGTTCGTGGCCGACCATCTCCGCCCGGACTGATTGCTCCCAATCGCCGATCCGCACGCGAAAGCCCGCGCTCGCATGCGTCAGGGACACCGCCAGGTCCGTGTCGCCCCAACGTAGACGAAGCGTTTCGGTCGGGGGCGTGTTGAGCCGCCAGGGCCGCCCCGCACGCCAGGGTCCACCGTCACCGACCCTGGAGCGTGACAGCACCCAGGCAAGCGCCGCGGCGGCGATCTGGGGTTCGGTGGGTGGCGGAGGGGGGATGCGGAGCACCGCCTCGTGGCGGGAGAAGAAGGTCGTGTCGATCTCCCCCGCGGCGAACTCGGGGTGGCGAATGACCTCGCGCAGGAAGCCGACGTTGGTGGTGACGCCGACGATCCGGGTCCGTGCGAGGGCCTCGGACATCAATCGCAGCGCCTCCCCGCGATCGGCGCCGCGGGCAATCAACTTGGCAATCATCGAGTCGTAGGCGACGCCGATGCTGTCGCCTGCCTGAAACCCCGAATCGATCCGCACGCTATGCGCCGGCTGCGTCATGATCCGGAGTGTCCCGGTTTGCGGAAGGAAATCGCGCAACGGATCCTCGGCGCAAATCCGTACCTCGATCGCGTGGCCCGTCGCGACGATGCGATTCTGGGCGAGCGGTAGAGGCTCGCCGGCGGCGACGCGAAGCTGCCATTCCACCAGGTCGAGGCCCGTAATCTCCTCGGTCACGGGGTGCTCGACCTGAAGCCGAGTGTTGACTTCGAGGAAGTAGAACGCTTCGCCGTCCACCAGAAACTCGACGGTTCCAGCGTTGCTATAGCCGACCGCGCGGCCAAGCGTGATGGCGGCGTCATAGAGGCGGTGGCGCATGGCCTCGTCGAGCCCGGGCGCGGGCGCCTCTTCGACCAGCTTTTGATAGCGACGCTGGAGGGAGCAATCGCGCTCGAACAGGTGGACGACGTTGCCATGAGCGTCGCCGAAGATCTGCACCTCGACATGACGGGGCCGGGGCAGAAAGCGCTCGAGAATCACCCGGTCGTCGCCGAAGGCCCCCATCGCCTCACGCCGAGCGGAAGCGAGCGCATCGGCGAAGGATCCCGCGTCGTGGACGACCCGCATTCCGCGTCCACCGCCGCCGGCCGATGCCTTGATGACGATCGGGAAGCCGATGCGCGTCGCCTGGCCGCCGAGCTCCCGATCCGCTTGGTCGTCGCCGTGATAGCCGGGCAGGGTCGGGACTCCCGCCCGTTCGGCCACGATCTTGGCTGCACCCTTGAGACCCAGACCGCGCATTACTTCGGGCGACGGTCCGACGAAGGTGATCCCGGCGTCGCGGCATGCGGCAGCGAATTCGGCGTTCTCGGACAGGAAGCCATAGCCGGGGTGGATCGCATCCGCTGCGGTCGCGCGCGCAGCGGCGAGGATCGCGCCGATGTTCAAATAGCTTGCGGACGCAGGCGTGGCGCCGAGTCGGTACGCGGCATCGGCCTCGCGCACGTGCCAGCCGTTGGCATCAGCGTCGGAGTAGACCGCGACGACGCGCACACCCATCCGGCGCGCGGTGCGAGTGATTCGCCGGGCGATTTCGCCCCGATTGGCGATCAGCAGGGTGCGGATCATGACCGCCAGGTGGGTGCGCGCTTGGCGAGAAAGGCGGCGACGCCCTCGCGCCCCTCCTCGGAGGCGCGGGCCTCGGCGATGCTGGCGGCGGTGAGGGCAAGGACGTCGTCGTCCACGCCGCGGCCCTGGACGCGACGCACCAGACGTTTGATCTCGACCTGGGCGCGACGGCCGCCCTGGGCGAGATCACCGAGAACGGCGGCGATCGCCGCGTCGAGACCGGCGGGCGGCACGATTTCGTGGATCAGACCGATGCGGCGGGCCTCATCGGCACCGATACGACGACCGAGGAGCATGAGTGGGCCGGCGGCGCGGGCGCCGACCGCCGCGATCACGTACGGGCTGATGACCGCTGGAACGAGGCCCAGGCGCACCTCGCTGAGGCTGAACACCGAGCCCTCGGCGGCGACGGCGATATCGCAGGCCGCGACCAGTCCGACGCCGCCGCCGAACACCGAACCATGCACCCGCGCGATCGCCGGCATCGGCAAGTCGGCAAGCGCCTTGAGCATGCGGCCGAGAGCCAGCGCGTCCGCCCGATTCTGCTCTGGTCCGTGGCTCGCCGCTCGCTGCATCCATTCGAGGTCGGCGCCGGCCGAAAACGATGGCCCCGATCCGGCCAGGACGACCGCGCGAACCGTGGCGTCTCCCGAGATCGCCAAAAAGGCGTCGTGCAACTTGCCGATCAGGATCTCGTCGAACGCGTTGTGGCGCGCCGGTCGATTGAGCGTAACGCGGGCAACGCCGTCGGCAACGTCGATGAGAAGAGGGCTATCCGGCACGCCACCCATACCGCCAGCCGGCCGCGTCGCGGTCAAGCCCCCTCGATCACGAAATCGTGAGGTGGGGGCGCGTTGCGCCGCTGGGTTTTGGACCGCAAAGGTTCCGGCCGTTCGCAACCAACGGGAGTTCACGGCCGTGAAGCTACCCTTGAAGGCGGAGGGCTTGGCCTAAGGAAGCGCCGCGAGCCGAGGGAACTCGGCCGCGTCTCGGCCGTACACATCGGCGCGGACCTGCAAGACGCCGGCCTGGTCCACCCAGATCGTGCGGTAGACGAGGCGGATGTCCGCGGGATCCGGCAGGGCGAGCCAACGGGTTCACCAAGCCGGATCCTCGATCCAATCACGCCAGATTGGGTCGGCGCTTGCGGTCACGAAGGCGGCGAGGCCAACTGGGTCGGCGACCCGAATGCAGCCCGAGCTTAGGGCTCGCTCCGGCGATTCGAACCGCTTCGGTTCGTTGGTACCATGCAGATAGATGGAGTCCGGGTTGGGCATCAGGAACTTGATGCGGCCCAACGGATTGCTCGGTCCGGGCGGCTGCACCAAGCGTAGAGCACGGCGGCCGGCCGCGATGTCGAACCAGTTGGCGGCATCGAAACCCAGAAGCTGGCTCGAGTCGGCGGTGACGAGCCGGAATCCGTGCTCCATCAGGTACTCGAGGTCGCGATCCAGCATGCGCCGCGCCACGTCCTTGCGCAGAATCTCCGGAGGAACCGTCCAGTCCGGATTGACCACCAGGTTGGTGACCCGAGCCTGGAACAGGGGCGTCGGGCGGTCGGGCCGGCCGACGATCACCGGCATGTGTAGCAAGCGCTCGCCGTCGCGATAGGCGGTCAGCGTGAAGCCAGGGACGTTGACCACGATGAACCGCCCCAATGGAATCGGCAGGGCGGTCGCGGCTCTGTCCAGGTTGACTCGCACACGTTCCGCCAGGCCGTGCGGGGTCTCGTTGAGCTGGGCGAGGGTGCGCCTGCCGACAAGGCCGTCGGCGTCGAGACCGTGGCGAGTCTGGAACCGGCGCACCGCGGTTTCGAGAACGGGATCGAAGAACGCGGGGTCCGCGCGCGCCGCGGTCAAGTCGCCGCTCTGGCGCAGGCGTTCGTCGAGGGCGCGATCAGGGCGCCGCGTTCTCCCGGTCGCAGCGTGGCCGATGCCGCGACGGGCGTGAAGCCGCCGTCGGCGACGATGCGCGTCAGCGCCGCGAGCGCGGGCTTCGGGTTCGCCGCGTCGACCGGGTGCTGTAGGGGTCGCGCCTGGGCCGTGGGGGGCGCGGTCCAAAAGGGCGAGCAGCCCCGCGACGCCGCCGACCCGCAGGATCGTCAACCGTGTAACTTGGGTCATCCGGCGGGTGTCCTTCGCGCAGAACGGCATGGTGTCACGGGAATGCTGAACGATCGGTGGATGATCCGCGCGGACGCGTGGTGACGAAGGGGTAGCGTTAATCGGACCTTCACCGCAATGCTCTTGAATGGGTCACGCACATGGGGTACGGGGGTTAGGGAAGACGCCCTCGAATGGCGCAACTCTTTGGGGGGGTGGAACCATGGATGCGAGTGACGATCGTGTCCGGATCGGGCGGCGGGGTGTCCTGGCCGGTCTTGGGGCGTTGGCCGCGACCTGGGCCACTACCTGGGGCGCGACCCCGGCCGAGGCCGCCAGCAAGGACCGGGTCCTGTCGTTCCGTTCCGTCCACACCGGCGAAAGTATCAAGGCCATCTATTTCTCGGACGGCCGCTACAACTCGGAAGCGCTGGCCGAGATCAACCTGATCATGCGCGATTGGCGCACCGGGGACGTGCACCCGATCGACCCGAAGCTCTTGGATGTCCTCTATCGCGTGCGGTCGTTGCTGGACAGCCGTAAGCCGTTCGAGATCGTCTCGGGCTACCGCTCGCCCAGGACCAACGCGATGCTCGCGGCCAACAGCACGGGAGTCGCGAAGCGCAGCCTGCACCTGAAGGGCAGGGCGGTCGATCTGGACCTGCCCGGACGAAGCCTGTCGCAGTTACGCCGCGCCGCCACCAGCCTACGCCTGGGCGGCGTGGGCTACTATCCGAAGTCCGGGTTCGTTCACCTGGATACCGGCCGCTTCCGCACCTGGAGTTGACGTCAGCCTCCGAACGGGCTTGCATCCAGCGGCCATTTGGGCCGGGCGATGTGCCTGAAATCCAGGTCCGCGTAGCGCGGTGGGCTGAGGCCTGGCGCGGTCACGTACAGCACCTCTTGTGCCACTGGCGCGAAGGCCGCGTAGAAGTGTTGGCTCGATTTCACGATGACAGCCTTGCGGGCGCCGAGGTCGATACCGAAGCTCGTGAAGGCCTCGCGACCGAGGATCTGGGTCCGGTGCGTGATCAGGACGATGTCGATGCCGTCGTGTTCGACGTGGGCGGCGTCGCCCATGTGATCGATGCTGGGACCGAAGCTCTGCACCAAATTGCGGCGGAGGCCCTTGACCTCGACGCGGAGGTCCAGAGGCGCGTCCGACATCGGGCCCATCTTGCCGCCAAGCCGCATGTCCAGCACGGCGCCTTCGCCCGCCTCGAAGGCGAGCTCGACCGCGATCGGGTCCCATAGGGCGCCAAACGCCGCGTCCCGGATGCCCGACTCGATGAGGCGCCGCAGCAGTGTGGTCGAATCGCCTGGGGCGCCGCCTCCGGGATTGTCGCTAGAATCGGCGATGACCACGGTCCCGCGGTTGTGGCTGGCGGCGCGGCGAAACGCCTCATCCATCGGCATGGTTGCGATCGACACCTTGTCCCGGAGCGCGAAGAACTCGCGCCCCAGGCTCTCGGCAAGGGCGTCGCCCACGTCGGGCCGGCCATCGGTGACGACCCAGAGCTTCGCGCCGGCATCGGCCACGTCGCCCCAAAGGAAGCCGTGGCTCAAGGACACCGAGAGAACACTGTTCTTACCCTCTTCGGCAGCCATCCGATCGACGAATCCGCGCATCGGTTCCGGCGGGGTGGCGAACAGACCCATCATGCGACAATCGAACACGGACGTCCGGGGCTTGGTGCGACCGGCGGCCGCGTCGGCGATCAGGTCGAACAGTTCGGCCGCGCGCGGACCGGCGTCGACATGCGGATACTCCTTGTAGGCGATCAGGGCCGTGGCCTGCTCGACCATGCGCGGGGTGACGTGGCAGTGAAGGTCGAGTTCGGCCCCGATCGGTACCGTTGGTCCGACGATCGTGCGGACCCGCTCCAAGATGTCGCCTTCGCAGTCGTCATAGCCGTGGGCGACCATGGCGCCGTGCAGGTTGAGGAGAACCATGTCAACGGGCATCGCCGCCCGCAACCCGTCGAGCAGCTCGTCGCGCAAGGACTCGTAGACGGATCGGGCCGTGAGGCCGGCGGGCTGGGCGCCGGTACACAAGCCCGTCACGATCGCCCAGCCGCGCGTCGCGGCCATGCGCTGCCAAACCGCATTGGGCTCGACCCAGAACGATGGCGGATCCTCGAAACGGCCGTCGCGAACCAAGCAGGTCTTCTCGAAATTGCCGAGACCCGTCGGGATCGGCGAGAACGTGTTCGTTTCGGTCAGAAGTCCGCCAGAGAAGATGCGCATGATTGGATTCCCCTGACTTCGGCCCGGAACCGTAGCCAGGATCGGCGGCCTTGCCAAGCAACGCCGGAAAGGAGTCTCGCCGCGCGGCGAGCGTGTCGGCCAGGGAGGCGATCAGCCGACGATGATGATGTCGTCCGCGGTCACGGTCGCGCCGTCGGACATCGTGGCGACCACGGTGTAGCCGTCGGCGGCACCGTTGCCGTCGTAGTAGAGCGTGCTGTCCGCCGTCGAGAACACGAACGTCGCGTCCCCGTTGTCGAAGTTCGCATTGGTCCCGGCTCCGGTGCCGTCGAACAGAGTGTCGATGACCGAGAAGCCTTGCCCTTCGGTCAGGCTGCCTATCCCGAGAACATCGTTCGGATCGAAGGCGTCGGCGTCGAACAGGAACACATCCTCGCCCGAGACGAACCCGGTGATCGTGTCGCCAACCACGCCGGCATCGGCCGCCGTGCCGTTGACGGTGACCAGGCCGCCGTCGGCCGTTTTCACGTACGCGTAGGCGTCGGGCTTGTCGCCGCCGTTCAATGTGTCGGTGCCGGCACCGCCTACGAGCACATCGCTGCCATTGCCACCCTGGAGGTCGTCATCGCCGGCGCCGCCGAGGAGGACATTGTCGATATCGTCGGGATCGAAGCCGGCTTCGTCGCCATCCTCCTCCTCGTCGTCGTCGTCTTCATCGTTTTTCGAGCTACACTTGCTCAGCGAGTCGTCATCATCATCGTCCAACTCGTCGCCAGCGATGAGCGTATCGTTGCCAGCGCCACCCTTCAGCAGGTCGCGGCCTTCGCCCCCGTCGAGAACATCGTCGCTTTCACCGCCGAGAAGGGCATCCCTGCCTTCCCCACCGGAGATATCGTCGTTGCCCGCGCCGCCCGACAGAACGTCGTGGCCGTCGCCGCCGCGCAGGATGTCATTGCCGGCGCCACCGAGGATCTTGTCGTGCTGATCGCCGCCATCGAGGACGTCATCACCGATGCCGCCAATCAGCTCGTCTTGGCCATGGCCACCTTCGATGGAGTCGTTCCCGCTGCCGCCATCGAGGATGTCGTCATGCTTGCCACCGTCGATAAGGTCGTCGCCGTCGCCGCCGGAGATGGAATCGTCGTGGTATCCACCGGCAAGCTCATCGTCGCCGTGGCCTCCGGTCAGGACGTCGTCGCCATCGCCACCAAGCAGGACGTCACCGCCGTTGCCGCCGTCCGCAAGGTCATCGCCCTTGCGTCCGCTGAACTTGTCGTTGCCGCTGCCGCACTTGACGACGTCGTCACCGTTGGAGCCGACCACGTTGTCATTGCCGGCGCCCCAGTTCCCGATCACGCCCGCGTCGTCGAAATCCTTGCCAAGCTCAAACGCGGCCCAGGCCTTGGCCCAAGCCGGGACATTCAAACCGTTGCCGTGGCCGCCGTTCTTATTTTTCGACATGGAGGTTGTCCCATTCAGATGTGGCTATTCGTCGATGACAACGGCATTCCCAGTCGTCTATTCCGAAATTCCGAGCAAAAAAATGGCCGGCGCGAAGGCCGGCCAGACTCGTCAATTATTTCGTGCGCTTACAGCGTGAAGATCCAGTTCGAGATGAGGATGGTTACAAGCCCCCCCAGAAGAGCGACGTACGGCAGGAATCCCGCCTTGCGTTCGCCGAGCTGGCCGTCCTTAAGCCCCAAATCCGCCAGCATCTGGGCCGGGAACTTGCCGCCATCCTGGACGTAGTGCCGGAACAGGAACACCGGGATGATGAGCGCCGCCGCAATCAATCCGGCCCACAGCGCGATCGGGTTCCATACCTTGGCCCCTGCCCCCATGAACGCCACGTTGACGAAGGCGAGGACGCCGCCGATCCCAATGATGAGGCCCGGCGCCCGCCACGGCCGCTGCACGTTCGGGCTGTCGATGCGGTGAATCCAGCCGGCGTTGAGGTTGAGGAAGTTGAAGATGATGTAGCCGCAGTTCGAGATCGCGAGGATCAGATAGTACGCCGTCACGTCCGACGAGGCGAAGGAGAGCAGGATCAGGTTGAAACACAGATCCGTCCACATCGCCCGGGTTGGGGCGCCGTGGCTGTTGACGTGCGAGAGATAGCGCGGCAGCCAACCGTCGACCGAACCCTGGAACAGTGTGCGCGAGGACCCGGCCATCGCCGTCATGATCGAAAGGATCAGGGCCAGAATCATCAGCATCACCAGGATGCCTTCGATGAAGGCGCCACCACCGACCATGTGAGCCATCGCCGCGGCGACCCCGGAGCCGTCGACGATCGGCGTTTCCAGCATGCCGGAAAGGCCCAGAACACCCTGGAACGTGAACGGCACCAGGATGAACAAAAGCATGCACAGCAGGCCCGAGTAGAAGATCGCCTTGAACGTGTCGGTACCGGGGTTCTTGAATTCGCTGGTGTAGCAGACCGCCGTCTCAAACCCGTAGGTGGACCAGGCCGCGATGAACATGCCGCCGAGCACCAGGGTCCATCCCGTCAGGTTCCAGGACCCCGGATCGGCTACGTAAGGCGCGGCAAGGGGCACGAAAGGCGAATAGCTCGCGCTCATCACCGCCCCGGTTAACAGGGGAACCACGCCAACGATCAGCATGGGGACGATGACCAGCAACCCGACGACGTATTGCACCCGCGCCGTGCTCAAGATTCCGCGGTGCTGAATCGAGAACACGATCAGCATCAGGATCGCGCCGATGAAGAACGTCGAGTTGATCGAGATGCTGACGATCCCGAAGACGTCGAGGCTGAACAACTCGAACGTCCGAACCCCCGGCGTCAGGGCGATCATCGCCGCTTCCTCGGTCGCCCCGGCATTGGCCGCGATGTAGGCCGTGACCTCTTCCGCGCCGGGCATGGGCGCCAGGGCGTTCAGGATATAGGACGCGGCGATGGCGCATCCCAACGACAGCACTGGTGTCCAGGCGATCCAATTGCACCAGACCGAAAGGGGGCCGAACATCTTGCCGTAGCGGAGCCACGCCGTCGCGCCGTAGACCGACGCGCCGCCCGATTTGTTCGGGAACATCCCCGAAATCTCAGCATAGGTGAAGGACTGCACGAAACCCAGCAGCATCGATACGGCCCAGACCGCGAAGGCCACGTTGCCGACGGTTCCGGCGATGCCGCCGATCGAAATCAGTACCAACGGCGGAACGCCACTGGCGACCCAGAACGCGTGCTTCCAGGAAATCGCGCGTACGAGTGTGCCTGGCGCTGCCGCGCCACTCTGTGCTGCCAAGGCCATGGTAACCCCCCTCATATCCACGTTAACTCACGGCGCCGGCCAATGTCGAACCGATCGGCAACGCCAGCAAATCCCATAGCGCATGGCCGACGCGAGAGCAAAATAAAATACGGTGCTGAACTCGTTTCCGGCCGAGGCCGCCGGGCTCGGACCCGGCTTGGCGCGGATTTCCGAGGTGATCGGGCGCGTCAAGGATGGCTTCGAGGCGGCTGAATTGCCGAACCGGGTTGTGGATGATGAATGGACCGTTAACACCATTGGGCTAGACTGCCGCGACGGGTTGCATTGGGACGGGGATGGAGAAAGTCACAAGTAAGCGGCGATTGGCGGCCATTTTGATGGCCGACGCGGCAGGATTCAGCCGACTCATGGGGGTCTGCGAGGACGCCACCCTCGCGACCCTCTCCGCGACCCGTGACATCCTCCACGCGAAGGTGACCCAGTACGGCGGCCGTATCGTGGGTTCGGCCGGCGATGGGTTCCTGGCCGAATTCGCGAGCGTGGTGGACGCGGTGAATTGCGCGGTCGACGTGCAGCGTGACCTCGCGGCCTACAACGGCGAGCTCCAGGAAGACCGCAGGCTCAGGTTTCGCATCGGCATCAACCTGGGCGACATCATCGTCGCCGGCGACGATATCTTCGGCGATGGAGTGAACCTGGCGGCGCGGCTCGAGAAGCTCGCCGAGCCCGGCAGCATCTGCATATCCAGCGACGTGTACAACCAGGTGAAGAACAAGTTGCCCCTGAATTTCTCGGACATGGGCGAACAGGTGGTGAAGAACTTCGCCCAGCCGGTCCGAGTCTACCGCATCACGTTGGGGCGACCGCAGCCCATGGCGGAGCTGTATCCGGTTCAGGTTCTTCCGAACAAGCCCTCACTCGCGGTTCTGCCGTTCGTCAACGGATCGGACGACAGGGATCTCGACCACATCAGCGACGGCCTTGCCGAGGACATCATAGCCGAATTGTCGCGGTTCCGTGACCTGTTCGTGGTCGCGCGCAATTCATCCTTCGTGTTCCACGATGCCGACCGCGAACTCGACGAGGTCGCGCGTCGGTTGGGCGTTCGCTGCCTCGTCCTCGGCCAGGTGCGACCAGGCGGCAACGGCGCGGTTCTCGAGGCGCGGCTGGTCGACGCGCCCAGCGGGCAGGTCCTCTGGGAGCGCCGCTATGAATGCGGTTTCCCCGAGGTGTTCGACGCCCTGGGGGATGCCGTCCAGGGGATCGCCACCACGTTGCTTGGGCCGCAAGACGAAAGGGGTTTCGCTCGGTCGCGCCGGACCCGGGCGGCGAATCTGGAGGCGTATGAGGCCCTGTTGCGGGGGCGCGAGCTGTTCGGCCATATCACTCCGGCCGACGATCAAAAGGCCCGGCTGATGTTCGCGCGGGCGGTCGAGCTCGACGCCAACTGCAGTCAGGCTTACGCGATGCTGGCCGTAACCCACATGTATGAGTTCAGGCAAACCCGCCAGGCGGACCCCGCCGAGCGGGCCGTCAAGTGCGCCAAGGCCGCGCTCGCCATGGACGACGACGACGCCACGGCGCATCAGGTGCTGGGTTACATCTCGCTCTATCGCAAGCGGTTCCTGCAAGCGCAGTTCCACATGTCGAAGGCGGTCGGCCTCGATCCCAATGATTCCGTCGCCCAGGTGCGCATGGGGCTGCTGCATTGCTATCTGGGTAAGCCGTCCGAGGCGCTTGACTATTTCCAACGGTCCAGCCGGCTCAATCCCTGTCACCCGGGCCGCCATCTCGGGGTGCAGGGGATAGCGTACTTCGTTGCGCGACGGTACGACGATGCCATTCTCGCGCTCGGCAAGCTGCCGTCGCCGCACTACTGGGATTGCGCCTATCTGGCCGCCGCCTATGCCATGCGGGGCCGCATCGACGAAGGGCGGGCGGCCCTCAGCGAGGTCCTGCAAGCCATGCCTGCGTTCGCCATGAACAAGCTAGCCGCCGCCGAGCCTTTCCAATCGGTGACCGAACTCACGCACTTCGTCGATGCCATGCACAAGGCCGGGTTGCCCGCCTAGTGTTTTGACTCCGACGGATCGTTCACGATCCGTTGGGCCAAATCCCTAGGAAGACTCTCATCCTGTGGCCCGCCCCAAACACGATGATGAATCATGCGTTTGTGTCGGACCACTAGCAGGCTGCCGACCCCGCCCCCGAGGCGTCATTGCGAGGAGGGCGAAGCCCGACGCGGCAATCCAGAATCGCACGGATCTCCGCGGTTTTTCTGGACCACCACGGCCACGCCGCGCCGGGGCCACGACGTGGCCTCGCGATGACGATGCCCGAGAGTTTTTCAGCGCCCTGCTGGTGAACCGACCCCGACGGATCGAGTACGATCCTGTCGGAGTCGAACGACCAGGGCGAGTTCAGGTGACGTAGATCACCCCTCACCAAGGGATCGGTTGGCGATCGCGGAAGAACCCGCCGGTCGGACCCTTCGCCGGCAACGTCGCGAGCCAGACGGCGGTATCCGCCCCCTCGGCGACGCTGCGCTTGGCATGGGGGCCGCCCATGTCCGTCTTCACCCAACCGGGGCACATGGCGTTGACGAGGACGCCCTTGTCCTTGGTCTCGGCCGCGAACACCCGGGTCAGGGCGTTCATGGCGGTCTTCGACAGGCGGTACGACAGCTCGCCCCGACCCATGGTCGCAAGCTGGCCTGAGCCGCTGGAAACGTTCACCACGCGCCCGTGCCCTTGGCCGACCATCAGCGGCACGAACGCCTGCATCAGCAGCATGGGGCCGAACAGATTGGTCCGCATGGTCTCCTCGCACGCCGCGAGCGTGGTTTCGGTCGCCGGCGGGCCCGGATTGCCGGCCGCGTCATAGCCGCCGTCGAGGTAGATCCCGGCGTTGTTGACCAGGATGTCGATGCGCCCCGGGGCCTTGGCGAACACGCGGGAGAAACGGCGGATGCTCGCCGGATCGCTCACGTCGAGGACCCGCGCGGAAACGTCAAGCCCGGTCGCGGCAAGGGAGCGGGCGGCGACGCGGCCCATGGCCGCATCGCGGGCGGTCAGGATCACCTGGCAGCCCTTGCGCGCGAGCTGGCGACAAATCTCCAGGCCGATGCCGCGGTTGCCGCCGGTGACGACCGCGACCGGTTTGCTGCGGGGGGGCATGTTTCGACACCTCCTATGACCCCGGTAGGTTCATTGGCGAGAACGTCGCGCGTCCAGGGCCGGCGATTGTATACTCGGACGAAGCTTGGAGGGGAGGCTCGGGCATGGCGTCGTTTCAACAGTCGATGGCGATGTTCGCCGAGGCGAGACGGCACGTCGCGGGTGGAACCAGCAGCAACGTCCGCTATGGCGACGCGCCGGTCCCCCTGTTCTTCGAGCGTGGCGAGGGCCCAAGGCTCCACGACGTCGATGGCAACGTGCTGATCGACTACGTGCTGGGGAACGGACCCGCCATTCTCGGCCACGCGCCCGCCCCCGTGATCGCGGCGGTCGCGGCCGCGCTGGCGAACGGCCAGGCCTTCGCCGGTCAGTTCGAAGGCGAGATGCGCCTGGCGCGGAAGCTCAAGAGCCTGGTGCCGTCGGCCGACCTGGTGCGCCTGTCGATCTCCGGATCCGAGGCCGTCCACGGCGCACTCCGCCTCGCCCGCGGTTTCACCGGCCGGACCAAGTACGTGAAGTTCGAGGGTCAGTACCATGGCTGGCTGGACAACGTGTTCATCAGCACCAAGCCCGGGCTCAACGAAGCCGGCGCGCGCGAATCGCCCGAACCGGTGCTCATGAGCCGCGGACAACCACCACGGGTGAAGGACGAGGTGATCGTGCTGCCGTGGAACGATCTCGACGTCTTGGCGAAGGCCCTCGCGCGCCACGGCCCAGAGATCGCGGCGGTGATGACCGAACCCGTCATGTGCAACTGCGGCGTCATTCCGCCGCAGCCCGGCTATCTCGAGGGCATGCGCCAACTGTGCGACGAGACCGGGACCGTGCTGATCTTCGACGAGGTCATCACCGGGTTCCGCCTCGGGCTTGGTGGCGCGCAAGGCCGCCTCGGCATCCGGCCGGATCTCACCGTGTTCGCCAAGGCGATCGCCGGGGGCTTTCCGTTGAGCGCCATCCTCGGCCGCCGCGACATCATGGAGCTGGTCGAGCCGGCGGGGCAGGTGGTTCATTCGGGGACGTACAACGGCAGCATGCCCTCGGTGATCGCGGCGCTCGCCACCCTGGAGGCGCTCGCGGCCGATCCCGACGCCTACCGCCGCATGGAGTCGCGTGGCGAGCGGCTGATGGAGGGACTGCGCCGTCTCGGCCGCCAGCACCGGCAACCGCTGCTCGTCCAGGGCTACGGCGCGATCTTCTCGACGTTCTTCCTGGATGGGGGCGCGGTCACCGACTTCCGCACCGCGGCGCTGGCGGACTCCGCGCGCATGACGGCCTTCGCCGGAGAACTCGCCGCCAACGGAGTGCGCACAACGGCCCGGGGGGTATGGTTCCTGTCCATGGCCCACGGCGATGCCGAGATCGACGCGACCCTCGACGCCGCCGATCGTGCGTTGGGGGCGCTCGGGCGCAAGGTCGCGTAGCGGTGTCGTTCGGGGAGGACGCCATGGTTCGGATCGATCCGGTCGCCGACCTCCGGCTCGCCCGGGAGTTCCGCGCGAACCCGATCGGGAAGCACAGCCCCGATCTGCAACGGTTGCTGCGGTTCTTCCGCGGCGAGCCGATCGAGGGCAAGTACGCCTTGCTCTGCACCAAGCCCAACCGGGAATGGAAGCTGGTCGAACTCTCGGGCGAGGTGGGGAAGCCATTCTCCGTGCACGAGGACCGCGTCTTCACCAGCCTGAAGCAGGCCGAATGGGAGGTCTTCAAGCTGCGCTGGAAGCGCTACACGGGCCGCGATTTGTTCCTGGACGGGGGGCCGGTACGATGAAATCGCTCGCGGGATACACCGATCGCATCAGTGTCGCTCCGGGCGAACGGATCGCGTTCAAGGTCAGCGCCGAGAACGGCGCCACGTCCTACAAGGCGAGCCTCGTCCGGTTGTTCAGCACCGACGATCACCCGGACGGCCCGGGCCTCGGCGAGCGGCCGGTGCGCGCACCCTTCGACGGCCGCCATCCGGCGCGTCGCCAGGCGATCCCGATGGGAAGCTGCGTCACCGTGCTCCGAAGCCCCAAGCTCGAGAAGCTGCGAAGCGTCACGCTGGCCGCCGTGATCTGGCCGACGACGCCGCGTCGCGGACGCCAGGCGATTCTGGGTGGCTGGTCCGGCGGCCGCGGCATCGCCCTGGAGATCGACGAAATCGGGGCCGCGAGCCTCAGGATCGATGGCAATGTCTTCTCGACCGGTAAGCCGCTGCTGGTGCGGGAGTGGTACCGGGTCGCGGCGAGCTACGATCACAAGACGGGGATCGTCGAGGTCATTCAGGAACATCTGGTCGCCTACCCGCGCATCGACGACGCCGGCGGGTTGCGCGTGGCGGGGCCGATCGGCCGATCTCCCGCGCCACGCGGTACGTTCTCGATCGGGGCGAACGCCGGCACCCCGTTCGCGCAGCACTTCAACGGCAAGATCGGTCGCCCGCGCGTGGCGAAGCGGGTGCTCACGCCCGCCGAGGCCATGGCGACGCTCGCCTACCGTGTGCCGAAGGAGCTGCGTTCGGCGATGCTCGCGGCCTGGGACTTCGCGCTCGACACCCCGAGCCAGCGGATCGTCGATACCACCGCGAACAAGCTCGACGGTGCGACGATCAACCTGCCGGCACGCGGCATGAAGGGGCACGCGTGGACTGGCAGGGTTCACGATTGGCGGGCCGCGCCGGACGAGTACGACGCGATCCACTTCCACGACGACGACGTCTACGACGCCGGCTGGTCCACCGACTTCGAATACATGGTGCCCCTCGACCTGCCGAGCGGCGTGTACGCGGCCAAGCTGGAAGGCGGGGCCGACCCGGAACACGTGGTCTTCTTCGTGCGCCCGCCGCGCGGCCGGGCGACCGCCGACGTGTGCTACCTCGCCGCGACCGCGACCTACATGGCCTACGCGAACTTTCGGGTGATGAACCGTTCCTGGGAATACGAGGCGTTCCAGGGCGCGCTCCTGCAGATCGGGCCCGAGGACCTGTTCCTCAACGACCATCCGGACTACGGAGATTCCCTCTACGGATCGCACAGCGACGGCAGCGGCGTGTGCTACTCGTCGCGGCTGCGGCCGATCGTGAACATGCGACC
Source organism: Alphaproteobacteria bacterium (assembly GCA_009694045.1). Taxonomy (GTDB): domain Bacteria; phylum Pseudomonadota; class Alphaproteobacteria; order SP197; family SP197; genus SHVY01. Next base: position 32,363 of record SHVY01000025.1, read on the forward strand.
CCACACGCCGCTATGGGCATTCAGCGGCGACAACACCCTGCTCGCTTGGATGGATGCCCTCGGCTATCGGGCCGATACGCTCACCGACGAAGATCTGGACGCCGAGGGTGTCGACCTGATCGCGGCGTACAAAGTGGTCGTCACCGGCTGCCACCCGGAATACTGGTCGCTCCCGATGTGGGATGCCATGCAGGCGTACCTCGATCGCAGCGGATGCCTGATGTATCTGGGTGGCAACGGCTTCTACTGGCGGGTCGCGTACCATCCCACGCTGCCGGGGGTGATCGAGGTGCGCCGCGCCGAGGATGGCACTCGCGCCTGGGCGGCCGAGCCGGGTGAATACTACATGAGCTTCACCGGCGAATACGGCGGGCTGTGGCGCCGGCAGGATCGCACGCCCAACCAGCTCGTGGGCGTCGGCATGACCGCGCAGGGGTTCGACTGCGGCTCCTATTACCGCCGAGCAAAGGCGAGCTTCGATCCCCGCGTCGCATTCATCTTCGAAGGTATCGGCGCTGACGAGTTGATCGGCAACTTCGGCACGGCCGGCGGCGGCGCGGCGGGGCAGGAGCTCGATCGCTACGACCGCGCCCTCGGCTCGCCCCCGCACGCGCTGGTGGTCGCCACCTCGGAGGAGCACACCGACAACATGCTGTTGGTGAACGAGGACTTTCGCGGCACGTACCTGGCGCTGGGCGGGACCGAGAACAAGCTGGTGCGGGCGGACATGACGTTCTTCGAGACCCCGGCCGGCGGCGCCGTGTTCTCGACCGGCTCGATCTCCTGGATCGCGAGCCTGCCGAACGCCGCGTTCGATAACAACGTCGCGCGGATCACCCGCAACGTGCTCGACCGTTTCCTCGATCCCACGCCGTTCCGCTGAACATGGGTTCTTCGATGTTACGGCCCCTCGCGGGGCGGGCGGCGCTCGTCACCGGCGGGGCCAGCGGCATGGGAAGGGCGGCGGCCCTCGAGCTCGCTCGTCTAGGCGCGGATGTCGCGATCGGCTCGCGTCTGGCCGGTGGGGGCCTGCCGGCCCGGGCGTACACCTATCTGCCGGCGGCCGACGAGCTGGAGCCCGTGCGGGCCGAGATCGAGGCGCTGGGCGTGCGGGGTTTGGCCCGGCCCCTCGATGTCTGCGACGACGCCTCGGTCGGGGCGTTCCACGGTGCCGCCATCGCGGCCTTCGGCAAGGTCGACATCCTGGTCAATGCGGCCGGCATCTGCGCGCGGCAGGAGGTGAGGGGGCACGCCGACGAACTCTGGGAGGGCATGCTGGAGACCAACCTCACCGGCTGCTATCGCACCATCAAACGCGCGCTTCCCGGGATGATCGAGCGACGCTGGGGTCGGATCGTCAACATCGCGTCCACCGCCGCGCATGTCGGGTTCCCGGGACACGCGGCGTACTGCGCCTCGAAGGCGGCCCTCCTCGGGCTCACCCGCTGCGTTGCGCTGGAGGGCGCGCCCCATGGTGTCGTCTGCAACGCGATCAACCCGGGCTATATCGAGACGTCGTTCAGCCGCTCGGGCTCCGCGATCGTCGTCAGGGACGAGGGCCGCGGGCGGACCGTGGACGATCACCGCGCCGAGATCGCCGCCGTCCACCCGCAGCGGCGCAAGATCCCACCATCGGAGGTCGGCGCCTTGATCGGTTTTCTGTGCGGCGACGACGCTCCGGGACTTACCATGGAAGCCATCACCCTGGCCGGCGGCTCGTTCTGGTAGGGTTGGAAGAGGAGGGGAGGATACGTCATGGACATGGGACTCAAGGGCCGCAGCGCCATCGTCTGCGCTTCCAGCAAGGGGCTGGGCAAGGGCTGTGCCCTGGCGCTCGCCCGGGAAGGCGTGGCGGTGACCCTGAACGCACGCGGGTACGAGGCCCTGGAGGCGACGGCCGGCGAAATCCGCAAGGCGACCGGGGTCCCGGTGACCGTGGTCCCGGGCGACGTGACCGAACCCGCCGTGCAAAGGGCCCTGCTCGCGGCGTGCCCCGCGCCCGACATCCTGGTCAACAACGCCGGCGGCCCGCCCCGGGGCGACTTCCGCGCCTGGGATCGCGCTGTCTGGCTCCGGGCGCTCGATGCCAACATGCTGACCCCGATCGAACTGATCAAGGCGACGGTCGACGGCATGATCGCCCGGAAGTTCGGCCGCATCATCAACATCACCTCGATCACCGTGAAATCGCCCATCGCGTCGCTGGGGCTGTCGAACGGTGCCCGCGCTGGGCTGACCGGGTTCGTCGCCGGCCTCGCCCGACAGACGGTGGCCCACAACGTCACCATCAACAACCTCTTGCCCGGATCGTTCGATACCGACCGGTTACGGGGCGGGATGAAGGAGGCGGCCAAGGCCGCGAGCGAAGCCTACGAGGCGGTGCGCGCCCGCGACATGGCGGATCAGCCCGCCGGCCGCTTCGGCACGGCGGACGAGTTGGGCGCGGCCTGCGCTTTCCTGTGCAGCGCGCACGCCGGGTTCATCACCGGGCAGAACCTGCTGCTCGATGGCGGCTACTTCTCCAGCACACTCTGAAACAAGGAGCGGACTAGGATGGCGGCGAAATCACTGGAAGGACGCAAGGCCTGGGTCACGGGCGGGGCGACGGGCATGGGGCGCGAATGCGCGCTGGCGCTGGCCGGCCTCGGCGCCGATGTGGCGGTCTCCTCGCTACCGGTCAGCGAAAAGGGCACCCTTCTGCCGGAGCAGAATGCCTACACCCTGACGGACGAGGAGCTGGAGAAGACCCGCGCTGAGATCGCCGCCCGGGGCGTGAAGGCCAAGGCCCTCGGATTCAACATCACCAAGAACGAATCGGTCCAGGCGACGTTCGACGCGATCGTCAAGGATTTCGGCCGCATCGACATCCTGGTGAACGCCGCCGGCCATTCGGGCCGTGCCTACATGGCGAACCACCCCGACGCGCTGTGGCACGCGATCCTCGACGTATGCCTGACCGGACACTTCCGCACCATCAAGCGCTGCCTGCCGGGCATGATCGAGGGCAAGTGGGGCCGCATCGTCAACTTCGCATCCACCGCCGCCAACGTCGGCGCCGTCGCCCACGGCGCCTATTGTGCCGCCAAGTCCGGGGTGCTGGGGCTCACCCGCTGCGTCGCGCTGGAAGGCGCGCCCCATGGCGTATCGTGCAACGCCATCAACCCCGGTTTCGTCGCCACGCCCCAGAGCAAGATCGCCTCGGTGCAGCAGATGAAGATCGAGGGCAAGGTCATGTCCTACGAGGAGTACTACGAGAAGGAGCGACTCAACATCCCGCAGCAGCGCTGGATCCCGGCGTCCGAGGTCGGGGCGCTGGTGGCGTTCCTGTGCGGCGACGACGCCTTCGGCATCACCGGCCAGGACATCACCATCGCCGGCGGCTCCATGTGGTAGGGGCGTGAGGGTGGGATTGGGCCCATGTACTACGTCGAGTTAATCGCCCGCGATCGCGTCATGCCGATCGAGATCTTCCGCCAGTTCGCCGACCAGTCGTCGTCCTGGGTGGAAGGCGCGGTCGACCGCATGGTGCTGCAGCTGGGCCGGACCATGCGCCTGGGTCCCCACCCCAGCTACCTCGCCCTGTGGCGCATCCCCGATATCGGCCGTCTGGACGCGTGGGAGGAGTACTTCTCGTCCGCGCCCTACCTCGCCGGCGGCCGTCGCAGCCACGCCATGCACCGGGCGATCGACATCGCGAGCGCCGGCCTCTACGACGCGCTCCACGAGGATGGAACTACGCGCGAGGGGTTGCACTACGTCGAGTTCTTCGCCGCAGACGCCGCGGATGGCGCGATCGCCGACTGGTTCTGGGCGCGCCGGACGCGCTACCCGGAGGCGAAGCTCGGCTACGTGCTGCGCCGCGTCGGACTCCTGGGGCCCGACCCCGCCCACCTCGCCGTCTGGACCTTCGCCGATTACGCGGCGTCCGAACCCTTCGCCCGCGACGCTCCCCCTCCCGGCCCCGTCGCCATTCGCGAAGCCGGCGCCTACCGCTGGCTGGGGCAGGAGATCCTTTAGCGCTCCGTCGCCCGCCGCGCGGCCATGATATCGCGCACCCGCGGCCCGTAGATCATCGTGTTCTCCGCGTCGGTCGCCCACTGTCCGGGTTCCTCGTCATAGGTGAGGATGGCGGTGATGCGCGGGCGGGTGCCGGCCACCGGCGAGACCCGATGCATGGCGTGCTCGCCGCGGAACAAGGTGAGGGTGCCGGCGGGTCGGGGCAGGCGAACGACCCCTGGGTGTTCGCCCCGGAACAGTCGCGCCACGCCGTCGTAGCTTGGCTCCGTCGCCGTCCGCAGGTTGGGCACGAACTCGAAATCGCCGCCCTCGCCGGGTGGCTGCAACAGCAGGGTGATGGTGAATTGATTCTGGTCGTAGTGCCAGGGCTGCACCCCGCCCGGCGGAATGAAGACGAGGTTCACGTTCTGGAACACGTCGGCGCGGCGGAACAGGCGCGGCAGCCCCAACGCCCGGCGGACGAACTCCTTGAGCAGGTCGCTGGCGTACAGTTGGGCGAGATGGCTGGCGGGCGGAAGCACATCGCCGGCGACCTGGGAGATGACGATCGGAAAGAACCGCCGCAGCGGATGATCCTGGGGCAGGCTCGGATCATCCGGCGTGAAGTAAGCGTTCCGCCTGGTGTTCTTGGCATAGGCCAACGTCTCCAACGCCCTGGCCTCCGCCGCCAACGACGCCACGCTTTCGGTGCTCAGAAACGCCGGCAGATTCGCGGCCCCTTGCGTCGCCAGCCCGGTTTGGCAATCGGCCAGCAGGGCGCGGCCGCGCGGCCCGTCCAGGTCGTGGACGGGAAAGCGGTCCAGATCGGCGAAGCGGTCCAGCGCGTCCACGGGTCTCAGGCCTCGGCCGTCTCGTCCAGGGGGTAGATCGGCCGGCGGATCTTCTCGAACTTGAACAGGCTCATGTCCGACGACGTCACCCCGACGCCGTCGCATTCGACGATATGCGTGGCGATCGGCGCGAACCCGGCGCGGTAGTGGATGCGGGACTTCAACATGAGATAGCGCCGGTGGGTCGGCTCGATGCCGACACTCTGGAAGCAGCCCAGGTCGTACGGTTCGCTGTGCCGCTCGGTGATCACGATCTCGACCTTGCCGGTGTCCAGCACCACGGTGCGGCCCATGGAAATCGTGGTGCCCGTGGCCATGGGCCCGCGCACCTTGAAGCGGCCGTCGGTGATGGCGCGCACCCGGCCCTTGACCTCCAGCGGCTCGCCTTGGCGTCCGATCGACGGCATCGACACTTTGCCGCCCAGTTTGACCGTGACCTCGGCGCCGATGCCCTTGGCGATCAGTTCGGCCACCGCCTGGGGGTCGCAGATGCCGAACACGGCCACGTCTTCCAGGCCCTGACGCATGATCTCGGCCAGCACCGCCACCGTGTCCTGGGTGCCGCCCGAGGCGCAGTTGTCGGCGTGGTCGATCAGCAGGATCGGGCCGTCGGTCAGGCCCTTGGCCCGCGCGACCGAGGTCTTGAGGGGCTCGCTGCGATAGACGAACGCCTGCCGGCGCTCCCAGGCGGCGTCCAGGATGCGGTCGCGGATTGTCCTCGCGCCGTCCGGATCGTTGTCGGTGACAACCACGACGCTCAGCCCGGCGCCCGGGATGTCGGCCAGGGGGAAGCCGCCGAACACGGACACGGCGAGCGCGCCATCGGCCTCGGCGGCCACGGCCATGTCGATCAAGTCCTTCATCGGCGGGATGTGGGTGCCCATGCGCAGGGTATGCGGCAACATCGGCCGGTTGCCCCACACCATGGTCGGGCGGGTCTCCTTCCTCAGGGCGCCCAGCATGACGCGTCCGGCGTGCTCGCCGGCCGCGTACATGTCGACATGCGGATAGGTCTTGTAGCCGACGACGACGTTGGCGTTGGCGGTGATCTCGTTCGTCATGTTGGCGTGCAGGTCCAGCGCCACGGCGATCGGCAGGTCGGGGGCGACGCGGCGGATCTGGCTCAGCAGGTTGCCTTCTCCGTCGTCAGTCGTCTCGGCGACCATGGCCCCGTGCAGGTCGAGGAAACACGCGTCGCACCCCTTCTTCACCGCGTCGAGGATGGCGGAGGTGAACTGCCGGTAGGCATCCGCGTGAACCGGCCCGCTCGGCGGCGCGTCGGCCGTTACCGGCACGACGATCTCGGCCTTTTCCTTCTCGGCCAGGTCGACGAACGCGGCAAACGGCGTGTTGGTGCCGCGAAAGGCCGCGATCGCCGCGGGACCCGATTGCAGGCCCCGGTTCCCGAACCGCTCGAGCGGCGTCGGCACCGGCGAGAACGTGTTGGTCTCGTGCTTCATCATGGCAATCACGATACGCATGCCCGCCTGTCTCCCTGGGGTGCCGGTCCGGAGATTAGCGCATGGCATCGGCGTCTGTTAGTCTCGCGCGAATGGGTACGGGGACTCCGAAGGCCGGAACGGCACCGCTGCTGGAAACGCGCAAGGCCGCTCCCGCGATCAAGCTGATCGACGCCATACTCGCGGCGAAACGGGCCGGCAAGGGCTACGCGGCCCAGCTTGTCGAGATGCGCCGGTTGCGGCGGGCCCCCGGTCGGCTGCGCCCCTTGGAGTACTACGCATTCGGGCTCTACGACGACCGGCGTTTCACCCGCGAAGCCAAGGCGTTGTTCGTGGGCGAACGCGGCCAGATCGAGATCTTTCGGCGTCTGAGCGACCGGTCGTGGTTGGCCGCCGCCCACGACAAGCTGCTGTACTACACGATCCTGGTCGGCCTCGGCCTGGCCGTGCCGAACGTGTTCGCCGTGTTTCACGCCACGCGGCGGTTTCGCGACGCCGCGCGGTTACGGACGGTCGGCGAGGTCGCCGACTTCCTGCGCCGGTCGCCCTACCCGCTGTTCGGAAAACCCGTCACCGGCAAGTACAGCGTCGGTACGGTGCTCCTGGCGGGATACGACGCCGCGACCGATACCATCACGGCATCGGACGGCCGTTCGGCGCCGGTCGCCGCCTTCGCGGCCGAACTCGCTGGCTTCGCGGCCGACGGCTATCTGTTCCAGGAGCGGTTGATCCCCCATCCGGCCGCGCAGGATCTGGTGGGCGATCGGATCGCCACGGTCCGGGTCGTCGTCCTGCTCGATGCGCCTGAACCGGAGATTCTCTTCGCCCTGTGGAAGATTCCGACCGGCTCTCATGTAGCCGACAACTTCTGGCGGACAGGCAACATCCTGGCCGCCCTCGACCCGGCGACCGGCGCCGTCGTGCGGGCGATCCAGGGTATCGCGCAGCGCCGGACGGAGTTGTCGCACCATCCGGATACGGGTCGGCCGCTCGTCGGCGCCACGGTGCCGGACTGGGAGCGCGCCAAGCACCTGTGCCTGGCCACGGCCTCGGCGTTCCCCGGATTGCGGCTCCAGGCCTGGGATGTCGCGCCGTGCGCCTCGGGGCCGCTGCTCCTGGAGCTCAACGTCGGCGGCGACGTCAATTTGCCGCAGCACGCCTTCGGCCGGGGCGTCTACGATGGGCCCTTGCGCGCGGCCCTGGAGGCCCTGCAGGGTGGTTGATCGAGATCAAGGCAGATGTCCCGCCGCGCGGTCCATGGTGCCGGCACAGCAATGGAGACTTCAGATGATCACGTCTTCGCGGGCAGTTCTCGTCGCATTCGCCGCCTTGGCAGCGGTTGCTGTCGCGCCTGATGCCCGGGCCCAGGATCAGCCCGCGCCGGCGATGCCGATGATGGGTCAGATGCCGATGGCCCAGATGATGCCCATGATGATGGGCCAGATGCCGATGATGGGCCAAGGGGGCGGTATGATGCAAATGCCGATGGCCCAGATGATGCCCATGATGATGGGCCAGATGCCGATGGGCCAAATGCCCATGGGTCAGATGCCGATGGGCCAGATGATGCTCATGATGCCGATGATGATGGGTCAGATGCCCATGGGCGACATGGGTGGAATGCACGGCAGGAACGTGGACGATGATCGCGACGGCATCGTCAGCGCCGAGGAGGCGGCCCGGTCACGGGCGGACAAGTTCCGGCGCGGCGACGGCGATGGCGATGGCCGGATCACACAGGCGGAACACGACGCCTTCATGGCCATGATGGGGAAGGACGGCGTCCACCACGATCGCATGGCCGAGCACTTCGCGGCCATGGACACGGATGGCGACACGGCCGTGTCGCTGCGGGAGTTCATGGCCGACGCCGAGACCCGCTTCAAGGCGGCCGACGCCGACGCCGACGGCATTGTGACGGTATGGGAGTACTACGCCGCGCGCGGCCAGTAGGCGGCTACACCTCGTAGCGAAGCGTGGTCATCATGCCCGACAGCATGTGGTAGAGGTTGTGGCAATGCAGGGCCCACAGGCCCGGATTGTCGGCGTCGAACGCCACGGTCACGCTGCCGCCAACGGGCACCAGAACGGTGTCCCGGATGGCGCCCCGCAGGCGTTCACCGGCGATCGCGGTCACCTGGAAATGGTGGCCGTGCAGATGCATGGGATGCGCCATGCGGGTGGCGTTGCGGAACGTGAGCTCCACCCGCTCGCCTTCGCGCACCGAAAGCGGCTTCTCCATCAGGTGCGCGGCTCCGTTCAAGGTCCACACGTAGTCGGAACCGCCGCCGCCGAGATCGAGGGTCAGAACCCGGTCCGCCGCGCGCGGCGGCAGCGACGTCGCGGCGGATAGCCGGGCCTCGCCCGCGAGGTCGAGCGCTGAGGCATCGACGTCAGCGACGGATACCAAACGCCGAACGGCCGCCCCCGGCGTGGCGAGAACCAGGCCAGTCTGCTGGGTACCGCCTTCGCGCAGGGCGAGGATCGGCCAGGCTCCGGGGGTTCGAGGCAAGTGGATCACCAGATCGGCCCGCTGGGCGATGGCGATGGGAAACCGCGAACCCGCCAAGGGAGCGACCTCGTTCCCGTCCACGGCCACGAGGTCGCCCGACAGCTCGCCAAGATCGATCCAGAAGTTGGTGGCGGCCGCGCCGTTGATGATCCGCATGCGAACCCGTCCGCCCACCTCCACGGGCACGATCTCCGGATCGTCGAGGGTCCGGTCATTGGCCAGGAAGGCGTCGTGTTCCACGTCGTTCAGGGCACCGGCGCCATGGTGCGCGTGGGCCCCGCCGCCGGCCTGCAACTCCGCCAGGACCTCGTTCGGATCGCGGAACGTGAAATCGTGCAGCATGACGACGATCTGTTGTTCGTCACGCGCGGCCTCGCCGGGCGCCTCGACGATCAAGGGGGCCGCCATCAGCCACTGCTCCTGCAGCCCGACGTGCGAATGCATCCAATGCGTTCCGGGGCGGGCCGCGAAGTCGTAGCTGTAGCGGGCGCCGGGGGCGAGGACCGGTTGCGACAGGTCCGGCACGCCGTCCTGTTCGCTCGGCGGTGTCTGGCCGTGCCAATGGATCAGGCTGCCCTCGTCCAACCCGTTCTCCAGCACGACATGGAACCGGCTCCCCGCCGGCAGGCGATTCACCGCCTGGCCGTCGAGGCGTTGGATGGCGAACGACGGCGCGGCCCGACCCATCACCTCGATCGTGTTCCGGGCGAGGCGCAGAGTCACGTCATCGGCGCCTGCCCGCGGAACCACCCCGAACGCTCCCGCCAAGCCCAGGGGAGCCGCGCCGAGAACCGTGCGGCGGGTGCAGCCCAGGAGCCGTCGTCCGCTCACGGCGCACTCGCGTGCATGGTATCGAGCGCCCATTCGACGATGTCGCGCAGCACGCCGCCGAGGGCATCGTCGAATGCCGGGATGATGTCCGGCATGGAATCTCGATCGGCTCTGACCGTGCGTTCGGACGTCATGTTTCCGACGATGATGCGTTCGGGCATGCGCACCAGCTTGGCGTTGACGCGGACGTGGGCCTCGGGTCCGCTGTCGTGGAAGTATTCGACCTGGAACTCGCGCAACTCGGTCACGAGAACGTAGTCGGCACGCAGGTTCACGGAGAGCCGGCCAACCCCGATGATGTTTCCCGTGTTCTCGAACGACTCGATCAACAAGGTTTGCACCATGGAGGGCGCCCGGTCGATCCAGTTCGCCTTGGCGTAGTAGTCGAGCTTCACCGGGTTGTGCATCAGCGCGATGCGCCCGCTGTCCAGCCCGGCCGAGGCGATCGGCAAGTCGATCGCGATCTGCTGGCTCACCTTCGGCAGATCCTCGCGAAAGGTGTTCTTCGGGGTGAGGACGTACAGGTCCGGCCGCTCCGACGCCTTGGGCAAGAGCTCGGCCGCGCCGCAGCCGGCCAGAAGGGGGGTCGCGAAGAGCGCCGCGCGGAAAGCCTGGGCGATCGTCATCACTGGGCCTCGTAGCCTTGTTGCTGGCCGCCGAGCAGGAAGCGGGTCGGGTCGCGCTCCACCTGGGCGGCGATCTGGGTGATGACCGCGACCATGGCCCGGGCCTCGCTCACGAACTGGGAGATCTCGTAGAGTCCGCTCTCGGAAAAGGCGCGCAGCGGTCCCCGGTTCTCGGCGACCAGGCCGTCAAGGTTGTCGGCGAGGGTGCTGGCGGCGTCCGCGGTCCGGGAGAATGCGTCCAAGGTTTCGCGCAAGTCGCCGGATACGGCGGCGATCTGCTGGTCGGCGGTGCCGGCGACCAGCGTGAGCTGGGTGAGGGCGGCCTCGGTGCTGGTCGTCAGGCGGGCCGCCGCGCCGCGCAGATCGGTCGCCAGGGCCTGGACTTCCTCGGCCGTTCCACGCAGCGCCGCCGCCGTCGCCCGGGCATCCTCGATCGTCGCTCCGATGTTGCCGCTTTCCGCCGCCAGGTTCGCGGTGATCTGTTGCACGTTGGCCAGGGTATCGCCGAACGCCTTCTGGTTCTCGTCGCTCAGCAGGACGGCGGTGCGCTCGATCAGACCCGAGAACCGCTCGACCAGCTCCGGTACCGTCTCGAACACCTGCTCGAGACCGGATCGGCGGGAGGGGATCATCGGATAGCGTTCACCCGTCCCCGCCACCAGAATGGGCGCCTCGTTGCTGCCGCCCGAGATCTGCACGAAGCTCAAGCCGGTGATGCCTTGGAGCTGGAGACTCGCGACCACGTCCTGGTGCAGCGGTGTCGCCTGGTCGATCTCGACCATCACCCGGACCCGCTCGACGTTGGCGGGGTCGATGCCGATATCGATCACGGTCCCGATCGGCACCCCCTTGTATTGGACCGCGCTGCCTTCCTTGAGTCCGGTGACCGATCCCTCGAAGAAAACGTCGTAGCGCGCGTAGGACGTCTCGACGTTGATCTTCGCGAGCCAGATTACGAATCCCGCCAAGGCCGCGACGGCGGCCATGACGAAGGCGCCGACGAGGACGTAGCTGGCCTTGGTTTCCATGGTTCCCCTCAGGATGCGAGCGCGGCGCGCCCCCGCGGCCCGTGAAAGTACGCCTGCAACCACGGGTGGGGATTGGCGAGGTGATCCTGCAAGGTGCCGACGACGGTCTGCTTGTCGATCAGAACGGCGATACGGTCGCAGATCGCGTGCAGGCTGTCCAGATCATGGGTCACCATGAAGACCGTCAAGCCCAGGCTCTGCTGCAAGTTGCGGATCAAGGAATCGAAATCCGACGCGCCTATGGGGTCGAGACCCGCCGTCGGCTCGTCGAGGAACACGATCTCCGGGTCCAGGGCCAGGGCGCGGGCGAGGCCTGCGCGCTTGCGCATGCCGCCGGACAGCTCCGAGGGGTACTTCGCCCCCGCATCCGACGGCAGGCCAACCAGGTTGATCTTAATCCGCGCGAGCTCCGCCCTCAGGCGGGGCTCGAGCTTGGTATGTTCGCGCATCGGCACCTGCACGTTTTCGGCGACGGTCAGCGAACTGAACAGGGCGCCATCCTGGAACAGGACCCCCCAATGGGTGCGGAGCGCCTGGGCCTCCGCGCGGTCAAGGGCGAAGGTGTCCCGACCCAGGACCTCGATGCGGCCGGCCGCCGGAGTGATCAGCCCGATGATGCAGCGCAACAGCACCGACTTGCCCGTGCCCGATCCACCGACGATGCCCAAGACCTCGCCCCCCTCGACGTCCAGGTTCAGGCCGTCGTGGACCACCTGACGGCCGAACCGGGTCTTCAGGCCCCGCACGCGGATGATCGGTTCGCCCAAGGCCCTCAAATCCCCAGGTAGGAGAACAGAATCGAGAACGCCGCGTCGGCGACGATCACCAGAAAGATCGACTCGACCACGGACTGGGTGGTCAGCCGCCCGACGCTCTCGGCGCTGCCCTGCACCTTCAGGCCGCAATAGCAGCCCACCAGGGCGATGATGAAGGCGAACACCGGGGCCTTCACCACTCCCACCCAGAACGTCGTCGTGGTGATGGCATCGTTCAGCTGCCGCAGGAACTGGCCGAGCGAGATGTCGAGGGCGACGAAGGACATCAGGGCACCGCCGAGCAGACCAAGAACGTCGGCGAAGAACACGATGAATGGAAGGGTAAGCACCAGGGCCAGCATCCGCGGAAGAACGAGGATCTCAATCGGATCGAGGCCCAGGGCCTCGATCGCGTCGACTTCCTGGTTCACCTTCATGGTGCCGATCTGGGCCGTAAAGGCGCTGCCCGAGCGGCCGGCGATGATGATTGAGGCGATCAGCACGCCGAGCTCGCGCAGGATCGAGACCCCGAGCAGGTTGACGGTGAACAGCTCGGCGCCGAACCGCCGCAATTGGTCGGCCCCCTGGTAGGCGAGGACGACCCCGATCAGGAACGACAGCAGCCCGACGATCGGCAACGCGTTGATCCCGACCTGCTCCATGTTGTTGACCAGGGACTTGCCGCGAAGCCTTCCCGGATGCAGCAGAGTCCTGAACCCCACCGCCGCCGTCAGTCCGAAGAAACCCAGTAGGTTGCGCCCCTCCTTGAACACGGTGGTCGAGGACTCGCCGACATGGGCGAGAAACCGCGTGATCGCGCTGGCGGCGGGCCGCCCCGTCGCCATCGGCTGATCGGCCTCCTCAACGCGCCCGAGCAGGCCGGCGACGGCCGGGTTCACGTTCACCACATCGACCATGACCCCGCGCTCGATGAAGTCCTTGCGGGTGCGGTGCAGCAGCCAGGCGCCGGCGCTGTCCAGAGTCTCGACGGCGGATAGGTCGAACGACGCACCGGGGCCCTTGGGTGGCACCAAGCCCCGCAATCGCGGGTCCAGGTCTGGAGCCGTGGCGATGGTCCAGCGACCGCCGGCGCGAAGGACCCAGCCTTCCGCCGTCTCGCCGGTACTGAACCAACCTGCCTCGACCATCCTGCACCAATCCTTGAGTCCAGCAGCGGCGGATACCATA
>SHVY01000026.1 GCA_009694045.1 Alphaproteobacteria bacterium
AGGATCAACACACCCAAAGGACGGTCAAATCAGCAGCCTGACTCCTGTCCGCCCCGAAGGGCCCACTCCAGTCGGCGTGGAATTGTGATCGGGAGTTGACAGTCGGCACGCCGATCGGGGAAGGTCCGCCGCCTAAACGACAGAGCGAGGATCCGAGACATGGCCGCAACCGGCGCTGCCGCGACCATCAGGCTCGCCCTGCCCAAGGGTCGCATGGAAGCGGGCGTCGTGGCCCTTCTGGCTGAATCGGGCATCCGTATCCGCTCCGGCTACCGTGACTATCGCCCGCACATCTCGCTGGACGGGTTCGACGTCAAGATCCTGAAGCCCCAAAACATCATCGAGATGCTGCAAGCCGGCAGCCGGGATCTGGGCTTTGCCGGCGCCGACTGGGTGGCCGAGTTGGAAGCCGACGTGGTCGAGTTGTTCGACACCGGCATGGACCCGGTGAAGATCGTCGCCGCCATGCCGGCCCGCGACCACCTGGGCGACCACCGCGATCGGCCCCTGGTCGTCGCTTCGGAGTACGAGCGGTTGACCAAGCGATGGATCGCCGGGCGCGGGCTGGATGCGCGCTTCGTGCGGTCCTACGGCGCGACCGAGGTGTTTCCGCCCGAGGACGCCGACTGCATCGTCGACAATGCGGCGACGGGCGGCACCCTGCGCGCCAATGGCCTGGAGGTCGTCGACCAGATCATGCTGTCGTCGACGCGGCTCTACGCCCATCCGGGGGCCTTGCGCGATCCCGTTCGCGCCGCCGCCATCGACCGCTTCGCCCTGGTCGTGCGCTCGGTTCTCGAGGCGCGGCGCCGGGTGATGCTCGAGGTCAACGTCACCGCCGATACCCTCGAGGCCGTCATCGCCATTCTGCCCTGCATGCGCGGTCCGACGGTGGCGCCGCTCCACGGCGGCGCAGGGTTCGCCGTGAAGGCCGCCGTGCCGAAGGATCGGCTGCCAACCCTCATTCCCGAGATCAAGGCCAGGGGCGGCACCGACATCGTCGTGTCGGAGCTCAGCCAGATCGTTCCGTGAGCCCGCGTCGCGCCGAGGTCGTCCGCAAGACCGCCGAGACCGAGGTGAAGGCGACCCTCGTGCTCGACGGCGGCGGCACGGCCAACATCGCGACCGGCCTCAGGTTCCTCGATCACATGCTGGGCACGCTCGCGCGCCACGGCTGGTTCGATCTGGATCTCGCGTGCACCGGCGATCTCGACATCGACGATCACCACAGCGCCGAGGACTGCGCCCTCGCCCTCGGCCAGGCGATCGACCGCGCCCTGGGCGATCGGCGCGGGATCGCCCGGTTCGGCTACGCCTACGCGCCCCTGGACGAGGCCCTGGCGCGCGCCGTCATCGATCTGTCAGGGCGGCCCTTCGCCCGGGTGGCGCTGGGCCTCAGGCGGGAGCGGCTCGGCGACATCGCCTGCGAGAACCTGACCCACGCGCTGCAATCCCTGGCGATCGCGGCCAGGATGACCCTGCACGTGGACTTGCTCGAGGGCGAGAACGATCACCATCGGGCCGAGGCCGCCTTCAAGGCCGTCGCCCTCGCCTTGCGCCAGGCCGTGGCGCTGACCGGCCAGACCGGCGTGCCCAGCACCAAGGGCACCCTGTGAACCCTGCCGGCGGTGGCGTCGAGGTCGTGGTGATCGCGACCGGCGTCGCCAACCTGGCCTCGGTTCTGGCCGCGCTGCGGCGGGCGGGCGCCGACGCCCGCGTCAGCCGCGACGCCGAACGGGTCCATCGCGCGGAGCGGTTGGTGCTGCCGGGTGTCGGCGCCTTCGGCGACGCGATGAGGTCGCTCAACGACGGCGGGCTCGCCGAGGCGCTGCGGCGACGCATCGTCTTGGATCGCCCCACGCTCGCGATCTGCGTCGGCCATCAGGTTCTCTTCGAATTGAGCGACGAAAGCCCGGGCGTGGCCGGCGTCGGGGTGATCGCCGGCCGGATCGGCCGCCTGCCGGGCGCGGTGCGGGTGCCGCAGATTGGCTGGAATCGGGTAGCGACGAGCGGATCCTGTCGGCTCCTTCGTCCCGGATTCGCGTTCTTCTCCAACTCCTATTGCGCGACGAGCCCCCCCGACGGGTGTGACTACGCCACCGCCGATCACGGCGGACCGTTCGTCGCCGGGATCGAACGCGGCGCCCTGACGGGGCTGCAGTGCCACCCCGAATTGTCCGGAGCCTGGGGCCACGATGTCCTGTGCCGTTGGCTGGCCCAGACGCGCCGTCCATGCTGACCCGGCGCATCATCCCGTGTCTCGATTGCCGCGACGGGCGGGTGGTGAAGGGCGTGAAGTTCCAGTCCCTACGCGACAGCGGCGATCCCGTCGATCTCGCCCGCGCATACGAAGAGCAAGGCGCCGACGAGATCGTTCTGCTCGACATTTCCGCCACCCCGGACGAACGCTCGCACCATCTCGATACCGTGCGGAGCGTGCGTGCGGCGCTGTCGATCCCGCTGACCTGCGGTGGCGGCGTACGTGGCGTGGCCGATGTGGCCGCGTTGCTCGAGGCCGGCGCCGACATGGTCGCCGTGAACACCGCGGCGGTGGCGCGACCCGAGCTGATCGGCGAAATCGCTTCGCGATTCGGCAGCCAGTGCACGGTCCTGTCCCTGGACGCGGCGGCCGATGGACGCGGCGGCTGGCGCGTCGTCGTACGGTCGGGCGCCGAACGCAGCGAGCGCGACGCCCTCGCCTGGGCCGTCGAGGCCCAGAGCCGCGGCGCGGGCGAAGTCCTGCTCACGAGTTGGGACCGCGACGGTACCCGGTCGGGGTACGACCTGGACCTGATCGGCGCCGTGGCGGCTGCCGTCCACGTCCCCTTGATCGCGTCCGGCGGGGCCGCCGGCGCCGGGCATCTGGCGGACGCGTTGCGCGCCGGGGCGGACGCGGTGCTGGCGGCGTCGATCTTCCACGACGGCGACACAACCGTCGGCGCCGTCAAGGCCGCGTTGACGCGCGACGGATTCGCGATCAGACCTTGATGGCGATGATAGAGATACTAGGGCACACTGATCGGACTTGCGGGCTACCAGCGCCCAGGGAATCGCGGTGATCGGCCGAGGCGATGTCAACATTCACAGAGATAAATCTCATAGAACAGAAAATATAAAATCTATAATATAGAATATTGTGAAATCTTCATTGAGATCATTGAATATTAACATATTTAGATATGATCTATATTTGAAATTGATTGAAATAAACAATAAATTTGATATTATTCAGAGTATAAATGAACCTCATAATAATGATATCGATTTACTCTTATATCTTCCAACATAATAATTATAAAAATTCGATTATTGGTATGTACTAACTGAATAATTCTCGGTGTAATTGTGAACGACACGTTTTTATATAGCGGATTGGACATACTTTATTGGAAAATTCTTCAGAAGATCGGGATCGTGGCTGGTGGTTCGATTCAGACGGATTGACCCCGATCCGTCGGGTCGAGCCCCCAGCGGGACTCTCATCCTGTGGTCCGCCCCAAACACAAGGATCGGGAATCAAGCGTTTGGGGCGGATCACTAGCTATGTTTCGGAAGCCAACACGGCGGTTCGTCGATGGTCGCTGAGCCGATGCTTTGATGATGACCACGTGCTACGCATGCGAACCGGGTGTTCGGCGGGGGTTTCCGGAAAGGTTGACCGATCCGCCGGAGGTCGCAGGAGCAACGCTAAGGATACCGAGATCAAGCCTTGATCATCCCATCCATTGATCTCATGGGCGGCCAGGCGGTCCAACTCGTGGGCGGTCGTGAGACGGCGATCGAGGCCGGCGATCCGCGCCCGATTGCGGAGCGCTTCCGTGTCGCGGGCGAGATCGCGGTCATCGACCTGGACGCGGCCCTGGGCCAGGGCTCGAACGAGGACCTGATCGCCGAGTTGGTGCGCATGGCACCGTGCCGCGTGGGTGGCGGCATCCGCTCGGCCAAGCAGGCGGCGGCCTGGCTCGACCGGGGCGCCGTCAAGGTCATCCTCGGCACGGCGGCGAAGGCGGACATCCTGCGCGGCCTGCCGCCCGAGCGGGTGATCGCGGCCCTGGATGCCGCGCATGGCGAGGTCGTAGTCGAGGGCTGGCGCAAGGGCACCGGCGCCACGGTTCCGGAGCGGATGCGTGCCCTCGCGGGACTGGTCGGCGGGTTCCTGGTCACCTCTGTCGAGCGCGAGGGGCGGATGGGCGGCATCGATCTGGCGGCCATCGCCGCCCTGGTCGAGATCGCCGGACCCGCGCGCGTGACCGCCGCCGGCGGCTTCGCCACGCCGGACGAGGTCGCCGCCGCGGATCGGGCCGGCGCCGACGCCCAGGTCGGCATGGCGCTCTACTCCGGCCGCATGGACCTGGGCGAGGCGATCGCGGCACCGTTGCGCGCGGACCGCCCCGACGGGCTGTGGCCAACGGTCGTCACCGACGAACATGGCGTGGCCTTGGGCCTGGTCTACTCGAATCGCGACAGCGTCAAAGCAGCAGTGGCCGAACGGCGGGGCGTCTACCACTCGCGCGGCCGCGGTCTGTGGCGCAAGGGCGAGACCTCGGGCGCTACCCAGGAACTGCTCCGGATTGACCTGGATTGCGATCGCGACGCGCTGCGCTTCACCGTGCGCCAAACGGGACCGGGTTTTTGTCACCTGAAGACGCGGACCTGCTGGGGCGAGGACTTAGGGATCGCGGCACTGGCGCGGCGGCTGGCGGCCCGGGTCGGGGACGCGCCGGCCGGCTCCTACACCCGGCGGCTGCTCGTGGACGAGGGTCTGCTCGCGGCCAAGTTGGGCGAGGAGGCGCGCGAGCTCGCCGCGGCCCAAGGGGCGCCCGCGGTGGCCCACGAGGCGGCCGATCTCCTGTACTTCCTTTTGGTCGCGCTGGCGCGCGCAGGGGTTCCCCTGGCGGACGTGGCGACGGAGCTCGACCGCCGCGCCTTGCGGCTTTCGCGCCGGCCCGGCGACGCTAAGATGGCACCATGATCGAGTTCCAAACCCGCCTCGGCATCGCCGTCGCCGCCGTCTGGGCCCTCGCGTCACCCGCCGTCGACGCGGCGCCGGGCGACCTGCTGGTGATAATCGGCAATCAAGTCAACCTGCGCCAGGGACCGGGGACGACCCAGCCGATCGTCGGCACACTGGACCGAGGTCAGATCGTCATCGAGCGCGAGCGCTACAACGAATGGTTCCACGTGGACCTGCGCAACAATCAGGGGAACGGCTGGATCCATGGAACGCTGATCGCGCCAGTGTCGACCGGACTCGGCACTGGCGGTGGCAAGGCCTTCTGGAAGTTTCGCGGTGTCCTGGAGGCGGAGAACCAGAAGGTGTTCGACGCGACCGGGGTTTACGCCTACACCGCCGCAAGCGATGTCGGCGATGCCACGGTGACGATCACCCCCACCGGCGCCTGGCTCGCCAGCGTCGGCGATCTGAGCAGCCACGCCTTGCGGCTGTACAACCAATGGAAAGTCGCCAATGACGGTGCCGCGGTCGTCCTGGTCATCAATGACCCACTCGGCAATGTGTTCGTGACCGTTCAGGAGATCGACGGCGAAACCTTGGTCACGACTCACTACTGAACGGCGCTACGAAACTCCCACACCTAAGCTCAACAACGCCAGGACCCAAAGCCCCATTTCCGCTACGAATTCGCGAGCAGGTGCGTGAATTTGCAACGCAAGGTAGAATTCGGTGGACATCGACGCTTCCTCGTGACCGTGGCAACCATCGCCTCTTAACGTTAAGCGCAGTGAACCATGAAACCGCGGGTCCGGCAGTGATGCGCGTCACACCGAGGCATGGCGCGGCATCGTCGGAGGGCGTAGCCTTGGGTGCCGGATCACCCGCAGGAGCCGCCATGAACGACCGCCCCAACGATCTCAAACCGCGCGATTCGGCGGTGATCCCCCGGTTCTCGGAGCCCGCGACGTTCATGCGCGCGCCCTACGTGGACCTGGCGGTGGGGCTCGACATCGCCCTGGTCGGGGTGCCGTTCGACCTGGGCGCCACAAATCGCAACGGCCAGCGGGCGGGACCGGCCCAAGTCCGCGAGATGTCCCGGCTCATCCGCCAGGTCAACGCCTCCAGCAAGATCGCCCCGTTCGATCTCTGTCGCGTTGGCGATATCGGCGATGCGCCGGTGCGGGTCTTCGACCTGATGGGAACGCTCGATGCCATCGCCGCCTTCTATGGCGAGGTGAAGAACGCCGGGGCGGCGGCCGTGTCGGCGGGAGGCGATCACACGGTCACGCTGCCGATCCTGCGCGGGCTCGTGGGCCGGGGCCAGCCGGTAGGGTGCGTCCAGTTCGACGCCCATGCCGATACGCTCGATCAGCTGGTCGGCAACCGCTACAACCACGCCACCCCGTTCCGGCGCGCGGTCGAGGAAGGCGTCATCGACCCGAAGCGCACGGTGCAGATCGGCCTGCGCGGTACCCGCTACAGCGACGAAGACATCCAGTACGGCTACGACGTCGGCATGCGCGTCATCACCATGGACGACTACGAGGCGATGGGCCGCGAGGCCGTGATCTCCGAGACCCGCCGGGTGCTGGGCGACGGCCCCGCCTACGTCACCTTCGACATCGACGGACTGGACCCGGTTTTCTGTCCGGGCACCAGCGCGCCGGAGCCGGGCGGGCTCACCATGCGCGACTCCCAGGTGATGATCCGGGGCCTGCGCGGCCTGAACCTGATCGGCGGCGACGTGTGCGAGGTGCTGCCCGCCCTCGATCCCGGCGGGCATACGGCGCTGAACGCGGCGAACCTGATGTTCGAGATTCTCTGCGTCGTCGCCGACTCCGTCGCCACCCGCCGGACCCGGCGTTGAAACGCATCCGCCCCGCGACGATCGCCGACGCCCAGGCATTGGGCAATATCTACGTCGCCTGCTGGCGTGACGCCTATCCCGGGCTGGTACCCGACAAGGTGCTGCTGGCGATGACCGCCAAGGGCCAGGGGGAAGAATGGGCCCACACCTTGCGGCGGGATCGCGATCGCAACTTCGTTCAAGTCGCCACCGATGCGGCCGGCGATGTGGTCGGATTCGGCAGCTGCGGGCACTCGCGCACCCACGGCCTGTCGTTCGATGGCGAGGTGTTCACCCTCTACGTCCACCTCGACGAATGGGGCATGGGTCTTGGGCGCGACCTGCTGCGGGCCTTGCTCGAACGGCTGTCGCGCGAAGGCCAGCGATCGGCCTTGGTCTGGGTCCTCGCGCGCAACCCTTCACGGCACTTCTACGCGGCCGTCGGAGGCAGTCTGGTCGCCCTGAAATCCGAGACGTTGTGGGGCGCGACCTTGCCGCAGGTCGCTTACGCGTGGCCCGATCTCGCGGCGGCGCTGAGCCCGGCCGGCCCATTCGCGGGCACTTGAGGAGTTCCGGCACCACGGCCCTCCGTGGTATTGCCTGCAGCGTCGGCGCGGTCTCGATCTTCTCGATCCAGGACGTCATCATCAAGCAGCTCTCGGGCACACTCTCGGTGCTGGAGATCGTCTGCTTCCGCTCGTTCGTGGCCCTTCCCACTGTCGTGCTGATCGCCGCGCTGACGACGGGTCTTGGTTCGCTGCGCGCGGTCCGCGCGGACCGCCAGCTCCTCCGCAGCGTGCTCATGCTGATGTCCTACACGTCGTACTACGTGGCGATTTCGCTGCTGCCGCTCGCCGACGCCATCGCCATCGCCTTCGCCTCGCCGCTGTTCGTCGCGCTCCTTTCCGGGTTCGTTTTGCGCGAACGGATCGATCGGACCTCGATCGCCATGATCCTCGTCGGGTTCGTCGGCGTGCTCCTGATCGTGCGGCCCGGGTCCTCGGCGTTCCAGCCGGGCAGCCTGGTCGCCTTGTTCGCGGCGTTTATCAACGCCGTCGTCAACATGTACACCCGGCGCCTGGGCGAGACCGATTCAAGCGCCGCCATCTCGCTGTGGACGATGATCATCTTCTTCATCGGCAGCGGCTTGTCCCTGCCGTTCGACTTCGTCCAGCCGGCCGCCGGCGACTACGCCCTGTTCGCCGTGTGCGGGGTCATCGGCGGCACCGGCCATGTCCTCGTCGCCCTCGCCTATCGCACCGCGCCGGCCAGCACCGTCGCACCGTTCGACTACACGGCGATCCTCTGGGGCGTGTTGTTCGGGTTTCTGTTCTTCGCCGACTTGCCGGATGCGATCGACTTCGCCGGCATCATCCTGCTGATCGCCAGCGGCCTCGTTCTGGTGCGCCGCGCCGCCGCTACGCCTTGAGTCTACGCAGGGCTTCGGGCGAGACCACCACGAGCGCCAGGCCGCCGATGATCACGGCGGCGCCTGCGAGCTTCACCAGGGTGATCGCCTCGCCGAGCATGACCGCTCCGGTGACGAACCCGACCGCCGGCATCAGCAGGACGAACGGCGTCACCTGGTCGACCCGGTGTCGGCGCAAAAGCCAGAACCAGGCCGTCTGGCCGAGGGTGAACGAGATGAACGCCACGGCGGCGAGCGCCCCCCAATCGCCGACGGTCGCCGAGCGAAGCGCCGCGAGCTGCCCGGTTTCGGTC
The DNA here is from genome assembly GCA_009694045.1 of Alphaproteobacteria bacterium. Lineage (GTDB taxonomy): Bacteria > Pseudomonadota > Alphaproteobacteria > SP197 > SP197 > SHVY01. The sequence goes on from SHVY01000026.1 coordinate 8,523, forward strand.
AGCGCCGATCCGAGGGCACAGGCCGGCACGCCGTACAACGCCATGGACGCGGCGACCGCCAGGCCATCGTCGCGGATCCGGGTGCGAACGATGACCTGGCTGATGGCCCAGCATAGGCCGCCGGCGAGCATCAGCGCCACCGCCCAGGGTGTCGCCCCCGATTCCGGGGCCCCGACGATCAGCCCGACGCCGCCGATGGCGACGACGATTCCCAGAAGCCGACGCGGGTTCAGAGCCTCGGCACCCACGAGCCAGGCGAGGATCACCGCCATCGGCACCTCGGATTGCAACAGCAGCACGGCGGTCGACGCCGGCAGCAGGTCGAGGCTGGCGAAAATCAGTCCGTTGTTCAGGGCGCCCAGTCCGCCGGCCAACGCCAACACCCGCCAGGGCGTGCGCATGCCGACGAAGTGCCGCGCCAGCACCATCCCATTGGCCGTGTAGACCAGGGTCATCATCAGGAACGACGGAAACTGCGTGACCGCCGGCTTCGCCAAGGTGAACCCGAACCCCCACAGGAACGGGACCGCCACGGCGACGAGTAGGCTCAGCCCTTTCATGGCACCCAGGAGGTGGATGTCTACTTGGCAGTGATGACGGTGCAGTGGGCGAGGGTAGCGACCTTGTGGGAGACGCTGCCGAGGAGGAGTCCTTCGAGGTCGCCGAGGCCGCGACTGCCCAGCGCGATCAGGTCGATGTCGTGTTCCTTGGCGTACTCGACGATGCGGCGGGCCGGATTGCCCTCGCGCACGACGGTCTTCACGTTGGTGAGCCCCTTGGCGCGGGCCCGGCCATCGACATCGGCCAGCGCGGCCCGGGCCAAGTCGGTCAGCAGGTAGCTGGGAGCACCGGCGAGGTGTTCGGCCTGGATGTAGTCGCGCGCGGCCACGCTCATCTTACCCACGGGCTTCGCCACCGAAAGGATGATCAACCGAGCCTCGTAACGCGCGGCAAGATCACAGGCCACGTCGGCGGCGAGGAGCGCGTGCTCCGATCCATCCACCGCCAGGAGTATCCGCTTGAACATCGCCCGCCCCTAAGGATTCGGCCGAGTTACCCACGGCCGCCCGGGCCGCGTCAATCGCGATCGGGTGGTTCGTCTCCCTCGGCCCGAAGTGCCGCGAAGGCCGCGACGAAGCCGTCCAGGGTTCCGGCGGCGATGGCTGCGCGCAGGCCCGCCATGAGATCGCCATAGTAGTGCAGATTGTGCCAGGTCAGGAACTGGGCCCCCAAGATCTCCCCGGCCTTGGTCAGGTGATGCAGGTAGGCCCGCGTATAGCCGCGGCAGGCCGGGCAGGCGCAACGATCGTCAAGCGGGCGCGGGTCGTCGGCATGCTGGGCATTGCGCAGGTTCACGGTGCCGCGACAGGTGAACGCCTGGCCATTGCGCCCCGATCGGGTCGGCAGCACGCAATCGAACATGTCGATGCCGCGGAGGACCGCGCCGACGATGTCGTCGGGCTTGCCCACGCCCATGAGATAGCGCGGCTGGTCGGCCGGCAGCAACGCGGCGGTCCAGTCGAGGACGGCGAACACCTCGGTCTGGGGTTCGCCCACGGCGACCCCGCCGATCGCGTAGCCGTCGAAACCGATCGCGATCAGCTCCGCCGCGGCGCGCTCCCGCAGGTCGCGGTAGGTGGCGCCCTGCACGATGCCGAACAACCCGTGACCCTCGCGCGGGCGGAAGGCCGCCCGGCTGCGCTCCGCCCAGGCCTGGGTGAGCCGCAGGGACGCCTCGACCGTCGCGCGATCCGCCGGCAGGCGCACGCATTCGTCCAGCACCATGGTGACGGTAGCGCCAAGGAGGTCCTGGATCTCGATGGAGCGTTCGGGCGTCAGGCTGTGGCGGCTGCCGTCGAGGTGGGAGGCGAAGGTCACCCCGTCCGCGCCCACGGTCCTGAGCTGGGCCAGCGACATCACCTGGAAGCCGCCGGAATCCGTGAGGATCGGCCCGGGCCAGTTCATGAAGCGGCGCAGGCCGCCCAGCCGCGCGATCCGTTCGGCTCCGGGCCGGAGCATCAGGTGGTAGGTGTTGCCGAGCACGATGTCGGCGCCGGTCGCCGCCACGGCTTCCGGCATCATGGCCTTGACCGTAGCCGCCGTGCCCACCGGCATGAAGGCCGGCGTGCGCACCACGCCATGCGCGGTCTCCAGGCGGCCGGTCCGGGCGCGCCCGTCGACCGCCTCGAGGACGAACCGCAATGTCACTCGGGCATGATCGCGCGCAGGAACGGCGCGGTCGGCGTCTCCGTGGGTCCGAATGGCCCCGGCGCCTTGAAGGCATAGGCCGGCACGGACTTGATGTAGGTCGCGAGCGCCGTGGCGTCCTCCGGCGTCAGGGCGGAGTACGCGTGCCAGGGCATGATCGGCGCGAGCTCGCGCCCATCGGGCCGGACCCCGGTGGTCACCGCCGCGACGATCTCCGCGACGCTCCAGGCGCCGAGACCGGCCTCCGCGTCGGACGTGAGGTTGGGCGGATAGAAAATCCCGAACCCCGGCATCTCGAACCCCACGTCCGAGCCGGCGAGGAAGCGCACCATTTCGGGCTGACCAACCAGGGCGCCATAGGTGTGGCAACCGTTGCAATCCATGATCCGGGCGAGGTAGTCGCCGCGCGCGATCACGGCATCGGCGTGGGCGGCCGGCGACGTCAAAATCGCCATCGTCGCCACCATGAATCGTGCAAGCCAAGTCATTGCGATCTCCCTCATTGGATGCAAGTGGATCGGGCCGGTGACTATACCGACCGCACCGATTTGCGGGCGATCTCTATCACGTCCTTCTTCGGCTCGCCCATGGCGAAGGTGCGCGCCATGTTGGCGTGGTAGCGCTTGTACACACCGGAGCAATCAACCAGCACCAGCTCGCCCTGCGCGATCGTCTTGCGCGAGGCCATGGCGTGCGGCGCGTTGGTCTTCCGGCCCGACAGCACCGCTGGGTGATGCCGGGGTTCTCGCTGCCGGCGGCGGAATCTCGCCTTCACCGGCGTTCACGTCCCCGCAGACCGCCACCAGGGCGCCATCGTCCGCGTCAAACAGCCGGTCGATGGCAAGGCGCACCTCGAGCGCCTGGCCCGCCCCCTTGATCGCGGCAAGGAACATCCCTTCCGACCAGTCCCCGATCGTCCGCCACACGAACGGTTCCAGCTTCTGGCCCGGGACCGACGCCGCCAGGGGCGCCTTGAGGTGCAGGTCGACCACGTGTAGCCGCCGCCCGCCGGGCAGTTCGATGATGGCAACAAGGAACGGTCGGTCCCAGCGCACGGGCGCCGCTTCGGCCGTGGGCGGATCGGCGGTCGCAGGGCGATAACACGGCGGGTCGACGAGGTCCTGCAGGTATTGGCGCGACGCCACGATCGGGAACCGGCTGAGGATCACCAGATTGTGGGCGTCCGCCGGCTCCCTACCCGATGATCTCATGGTGACCGCGCGATGGAAGCCCGCAAGGGGCGAACCCTCGATCAAGCGGTCGAGCGCGGCAAGCACGCGGCCGGGTGCGCCAGCAACACGCTGGGCATTGACCACCTGCAAGCAGACCACGTCGGCGCGCAGCCGTTCGAGCTGGGGCCGCAGAACGCCAAGACGCTGGGCGAGCGGCGGGTCGATCCCCGGTCCGTCGTCGAGGGATTCGAGGTTGAATGTCCCCGGGCGGAACATGGCCACACTGTAGTCTGGATACGGCGCGGGTGGCGATTCGACCCTGGCCGTACTATGCTGGCGGCGCGGGAGGTTGGCGATGGATCGTTGCGATCTTGCCCCGGAGCGGATGGTCGATCTCGACCTCTACCCAATCCTCGACCTGGAGGGCGCCGCCGGACGGGCGTTGCTGGCCGAGTGCCAGCGTGGCTTGCGGTCGGACTGCGCGTGCAACCTCCTGGGGTTTCTCCGCCCCGATGCGGCGGTGGCCCTGGCGCGCGAAGCCGAGTCGCTGCTTCCCGCCGCCATGGACAAGTGGCTGGTCCGCACTCCGTACTTTTGCCCGTTCGATTGCTCGCTGCCGCCCGACCACCCCCGCCGCAGCCCCGAGGAAGTTCGTTCGCGGCAGATCGCCTACTGCGATATTCCCCCTGCATCGGGCCTCAACCGCCTCTACCTGTGGGACCCGTTGACCGAGTTCATCCGCCGCGCCCTGGGTCGCGGGTCGCTGTATCGGTTCATGGACCGGTTCCAGGCGGTCAACCTCATCACCCTCGGCGAAGGCGGGGTCACGGGCTGGCACTATGACTACAACGATTTCACCGTCACGCTCCTGCTGCAGGAGCCCAAGGCGGGGGGCGCGTTCGAGTACGCCCCGCGCATCCGCACCGCCACCAACGAGAACTACGAGGAGGTCAAGCGCGCCATCGCCGGGGCCCCTGATCTGGTGAAGACCCTCGAGCGGGGCGCCGGCACCCTGACCCTGTTCCTCGGCGAATATTCACTCCATCGCGTCACCAAGGTGCACGGCCCCCGCGAACGCGTCACGGCGATCCTCCTCTACGACGAGGTCGAGGGTCGCGTCGCCACCGAGGAGGTCAACGTGGCGGTCTACGGCGAGCGCGCCCGCAACGTCTCCCAGCGAGCTGATTGATCGGCTCTTTCCCCCGACCCTCGGCGTGCTAGAAAGCTGCGCTTCAACGCGCGGAGAGAAGACATGAGCGGACCGATCAGGACGGAAGGCAAGGAGAGCCTGCTGGAGATCACCATCGACCGGCCGAAGGCCAACGCCTTCGACGCGGCGACCAGCAAGGCGCTCGGCCTGGTGCTGCAGGACTACCAGAACGACCCCGGCCTGCGCTGCGCCATCATCACCGGGGCCGGGGACAAGTTCTTCTCCGGCGGGTACGACCTGAAGTTCGCCGCTAGGGAAGGCCGCGCGGCCGACGACGCCGACTACGGCCCTGGCGGCTTCGCCGGCATCACCGAGATGTGGAACCTGACCAAGCCGGTGATCGCCGCGCTGAACGGCATGACCATCGGTGGCGGCTGGGAGATCGCCATGGCGAGCGACATCGTCGTGGCCGCCGATCACGTGCGCTTCTGGATGCCGGAGGTGCAGCGTGGGTTCATCGCCGACGGCGGCGGCGTGCTCCGCCTGCCGCGCCTGCTGCCCTACAACGTGGCGATGGAAATCCTGCTCACCTGCCGCTGGGTCGACGTCGCGGAGATGGCCGCGTACGGGGTGGTCAACGCCGTGGTTTCGAAGGATCAGCTCATGAACAAGGCACGCGAGCTCGCGGCGCCGATCTGCAAGGCGGCGCCCTTGGCCGTCCAGGCGACCAAGGCGACGTTCCATGGCACCAGCCACCTGCCGGTACGCGACGCCTACGCCAAGATTCGCCGCAAGGAGATCCCCGAGCACAACCGGATGTCGGCGTCAGAGGACTTCCTCGAGGGCGCCCGCGCCTTCGCCGAAGGTCGCGATCCGGTGTTCAAGGGACGGTAGATCGATGACGGCGACGGAGCGCATGGCGCCGGGCGTGGCGCGAGCACGGTTACAACCTCTGCTCGCTCCCTGGTCGGTCGCCGTCGTCGGCGCATCCCCCCGCGAAGGCTCGTTCGGCCGCGCGGCCCTCGCCGAGGTCGTGGCCGGCGGCTTCGGTGGAACCCTGTGGGCCGTCAACCCGAACTATCCGAATGTCCTCGGGACCCCGTGCTTCCCGAGCCTCGCGAACCTGCCCGCACCGCCGGACCTCGCCATCATCGTCGTCGCCAATGCGGCCGTCGAGGACACCGTGGACCAGTCGGTAGCCGCCGGCGTCAAGGCCGTCGCAATCTTCGCGAGCTGCTATCTGCCGGGCGATACGGAGCCACGCCTGCCCGAGCGGCTGCGGACCAAGGCCCAAGCGTCGGGGCTCTTGATTTGCGGCGCCAACTGCCTGGGTTTCCACAACCGCGACCACGGCCTACGGGTCGGCGTGTTCGAAGCCGGATCGCCGTGCAAGGGTCCGATCACGGTCATCAGCCATTCGGGGTCGGCTTACCTTTCGATGTTGATGGGTGATCCACGCTTCGGCTGCAACCTGATCGTCTCGGCCGGGCAGGAGCTGGCGGTGACCGCCGCCGACTACCTCGCCTACACCCTCGATTCCCCGACGACCCGGGCCGTGGCCCTGTTCCTGGAGACGGCGCGCGATCCCGAGGGTTTGCGCGCCGGGCTCGCCCGCGCGATCGCCCAGGACGTGCCGGTGGTCGCCCTCAAGGTCGGGCGGACCGAACGCAGCGCGCGGCTGGCACAGACCCATTCGGGTGCTCTCGCCGGCAACGACGCGGCCTACGAGGCGCTGTTCGAGCACTACGGGGTGCGTCGGGTCGAGAGCGTCGACGAGCTGACGGCAACCGCCCAGCTCATGGCCTCGCCCCGGCGGTTCGTTGGCGGCGGGTTGGGGGCGGTGCTGGATTCCGGAGGCCAGCGCGGGATGATGCTGGACCTTTCCGCCCGCATCGGCCTGCCCATCGCCGAGATCGGCGAGGCGACCCGGCAACGGCTGGCCGACGTGCTGGAGTACGGCCTCGAGCCCGTCAATCCCGTGGACGCCTGGGGCACCGGCCACAACGCTGGGATTGTATTCGGCGAATCGCTGACGGCCCTGGCCGCCGATCCGAACGTGGGCGCGGTCGCCCTGTTCTCCGACATCATCGGCACCGATCCGATCAGCCGCGCCTTCTACGACGCCCTGCTCCGGACGCACGCGGCGACCGCCAAGCCGGTGCTATCGATCCTCAACTGGAGCCGGGTCCAGAACACGACCCTGCACGTGGAGGTGATCAAGCGCGGCCTACCGGTCCTCGACGGCGTCCAGAACGGCCTCATGGCCCTGCGACACGCGCGCGCGTACGGGCAATTCCGCGCGCTGCCCCCGCCCACACCCCCAGCGGCGCCCGCGTCCGAGATCGTCGCGCGCTGGCGCGCACGCCTCGGCTCGGGCCAGGTGTTTGACGAGGCGGAGAGCCTGAACCTCCTCGCCGATTTCCACATCGCGGCTCCCGCCTGGCGTCTGGCCGAAAACCGCGAAACGGCGCTCGCCGCGGCCGCGGCCGTAGGCTTCCCCGTGGCCTTGAAAACCGCGGCACCGGGCATCCAGCACAAGTCAGACGTGGACGGGGTTCGGTTGGGCCTCAAGGACAAGGCTGCGCTCGGCGCCGCCTATGACGATCTCGCGGGCCGGCTCGGCCCCCGCGTCCTGGTGATGGCCATGGCGACGGGGGTCGAGATGGCGCTGGGCCTGGTGCACGATCCGCAATTCGGCCCCGTGGTCATGGTGGGCGCCGGTGGCGTACTGGTCGAGGTCCTGGACGATCGCCGCTTCCTGCTGCCACCGATCGACACGTTGCGCGCGGACCGCGCCGTCGCCGAGCTGCGGGTGGCCAGCCTGCTCGCGGGCGTGCGCGGCCGGCCGGCCGCCGACCGGCGCGCCCTCGCCGAGGCGATCGCTCGCCTGGGCACCCTCGCCACCACGCTCGGCGACGTGCTCGCGGAGGTCGACGTCAATCCCCTGCTCGTGGGACCATCGGGCACCCTGGCCGTGGACGCGCTGGTCGTGCCGCGCCAGGCCGGTTGAAGGAGGGTCGTCATGCAGCTCATCCAGGATCCGAGCGTCGAGGAGTTCCGCAAGGACGTTCGTGACTTCCTGACCGCGACGCTGCCCGACGACATCCGCCAGCGGTCCGTCGATGCTATGTACGTGGGACGCGCCATGCAGACCCGCTGGCACAAGATCCTGCTGGCGCATGGCTGGGGCGCGCCGAGCTGGCCCAAGGAGCACGGCGGCACCGGCTGGTCGCTCGCGCAACAGTACGTCTTCGACCACGAACTCGCCGACGCCGATGCGCCGCGCGGCCTGCCCTTCGGCATCGACATGGTGGGGCCGCTGCTGTTCGCCTACGGCACCGAGGCACAGCGCAAGCGCTACCTGCCCGGCATTCTGTCGGGCGACGAATGGTGGTGCCAAGGCTTCTCGGAGCCGGGCTCGGGTTCGGACCTTGCGTCCCTGCAATGCAAGGCGAAGCGGGACGGCGACGCTTACGTGCTGAACGGCACCAAGCTGTGGCAAACCCTCGCCATGGACGCCGACATGATGTTCGGTCTGTTCCGCACCGACGGCTCGGGCAAGAAGCAGGAGGGGATCACCGTCCTGCTGGTGGACATGCACAGCCCGGGGCTCACCTTGCGGCCGATCACCCTGATCGACGGCAGCGTCGAGGTCGCCCAATGCTTCTTCGATGACGTCCGCGTGCCCGCCGGAAACCGGGTTGGCGAGGAGAACAAGGGTTGGGGTTGCGCCAAGTACCTGCTCGGCATCGAGCGTCTAGGCATCGCCGAGGTGGCCCGCTCCAAGGCCCTGCTGCGCCGCCTGAAGCGCCTGGTCGCGAGCCAGACCGACGGCGGCGCACCCGTGCTGGCCGACCCCTATGTCGCCCGCCGCATCGCCGACATCGAGGTGGACCTGATGGCGCTGGAGGCGACCGAGTATCGGTTTCTGTTCGACCCGGCCCATGGCGGCGAGCTGGGCCCCGAGGCATCGATCCTCAAGCTGGTCGGCACCCAGGTCGAACAGCGCATCGCCGAGGCGATGATGGAAGCGTTCGGCCCCTACGCCCAGCCGGCGGCGGGCGGACCGGAGGGGACCAACGAGCCGCCGGTGGGCCACCCCTTCGCCGAACCGGCGACGCGGCTCTACTTCAACATGCGCAAGATCTCGATCTACGGCGGCTCCAACGAGATCCAGCGCAACATCGTGTCCAAGGCCGTGCTGGGTCTGTAGGGCAGGTTTCGATCCGATGGAAATTCACCCCATGAATGTATATATGTTTGTGTAGTGCATGGCCATGAACTTCCGGTTCGTGGCGTTCGATTGGGATTTAGGGGAATCGGGCAAAGTGTCAGAAGCACGGCGTGTCCATTGCCGAGGTCGAGGACCTATTCAGCGGGACGCTGTTCGCACTCCCCGACGTGGCGCACTCGCGGGCCGAGAAACGGCAATGGGCGATCGGCAAGACCGCGAGCGGCCGACCCGTCTTCGTCGTCCTTGCGATTCGCGAACGTGACGGCGAGCAGGTCATTCGGCCGATCAGCACGCGCTACACGCATAAGAAGGAAGTGAACCGGTATGAGAAAGAGAATCCCGAAATTTAAGACCGACGAGGAAGCCGAGCAGTTTGTCGATACGGCGGATCTTTCCGAGTACGACCTCTCTGGTCTCGAGCCAATGAGGTTCGAATTCGAGAAAAAGAGCGCGCAACTGAATATGCGCGTGCCGAAGGCGATGCTCGATGCCGTGAAGAAGCGTTCCGCGCTGCGTGGAATCCCTTACACGCGGTTCATTCGCGAGGCGGTGGAGAAGGCCCTCTCGCGCCCCGAGAAATCGAAGTAAGACATTGGGTGACGGGTCCATGAGCATTTTTCGCACCAACGACCAGACGCAGTTCGCCGCCAGCATCGACCGCTTCCTCGCCGACGCTTGCGGCTTCGACATTCGGCGCCGGCTGGTGGCGACGGAGGCTGGGTTCGACGAGTCCCATTGGCGCGGGTTGGCGGACCTGGGCGCGCTTGGGGTTCTCGTCCCCGAAGCCCACGGCGGCAGCGGCGGCGGCGGCCCCGACGGGGCCGTCGTGATGGAAGCGATCGGCCGCCGCCTGTTCGCCAGCCCCTATCTCGCGACCGCGGTTCTCGGCGCGGATCTTCTGCGCCATGCCCCCTCGGCCGGTGATCTGCTTGCCGGCATCGCCAAGGGCACGACGCGCACGGCCTTCGCCGTCACCGAGCCGGAGTCGCGCTACAACCTGGCTGACGTCGCCACCCAGGCGAAGCGCGACGGCGAGGGGTGGCGCTTGAGCGGCGCCAAGGGCGTGGTGGCCTATGCCGGCGCCGCGCACCAGCTCCTGGTCACCGCCCGCACCGGCGGGGCGCGGCGCGAGGAGAAGGGCATCGGCCTGTTCCTGGTCGATGCCAAGGCCGCCGGCGTGGAGGCCCGCGCCTATCCCACCATCGACGGGTCCCGGGCCTCCGAGATAACCCTGGAGAACGTGCGCGCCGAGACCGTGATCGGCGATCCCGGGAATGCCCTGCCCCTGATCGAGCACGCCGTCGACCTCGGTGCCGCCATGGTTTGCGCCGAGGCGGTGGGTGCCATGACCCACCTTTACGAGACGACGCTGGCCTACATGAAGACGCGCAAGCAGTTCGGCGTCACCATCGGCAGCTTCCAGGCCCTGCAGCACCGCATGGTGGAGGTCTATACCCAAGTCGAGTTGGCCCGATCCATGGCGGCCGTGGCGGCCACGGCAATGCGGGGACCGGCGGCGAACCGTGCGCGCGACGTGTCGGCGGCGAAGCTCGCGGTCGATCGCGCCGGCCGGCACGCGTCCCAGGAAGCGATCCAGCTCCACGGCGGCATGGGCATGACCGACGAGCTCGACGTGGGCCACTACGCCAAGCGGGTGACGATGATCGCGCTCACCTTCGGCGATGGCGCCTACCACATGACGCGCTATCAAAGACTGTCCGGGCTCGGCTCCTAGTGGACCGACACAAATGCATGATTCAGCATCGTGTTTGGGGCGGGCCACAAGATGAGAATCGATCTGGGGGTTTGGCCCAACGGATCGTGAACGATCCGTCGGAGTCGAACCACTAGCGCATGGGGGTGCTCGCGGCGCGCCTCGCCGTCGACATCGGCGGAACGTTCACCGACATCGCGATCAGGGTCGGCGAACTCCTGATCGCGGCGAAGGTCCCGACCACCCCGAAGGCACCCCAGGACGGCGTCATGCACGGCATCCGCCAGGTTCTGGCGGCGGCGGTGCCGCCCGCGCTGGTCGGCACCGTGATCCACGGCACCATGCTGGCGACCAACGCGCTGATCGAGCGCAAGGGCGCCCGTACCGCCCTGATCACCACCGAAGGCTTCCGCGACAGCCTGGAAATCGCCTACGAGAGCCGCTACGACCAGTACGACATCTTCCTGGACCTGCCCCGGAGCCCCTGGTTCCGCGCGCGCTGCGCTTCACGGCGGGTGAACGGATGAACGTGCGGGGCGAGGTTCTGCTGCCCCTGGACGAGGCGGCGGTCGCGCGGGTCGCCGGCGAGTTGGATCGGCACGGGGTCGAAAGCGTCGCCATCGGCCTGCTACATGCCTACGTCAACCCCCACCACGAACGGCGCATCCGCGACATCGTGGCGCGGGACCTGGAGGCCGCCGGGATCGCCTGCCCGCTGTTCCTGATGACGTCCGGCGGCGGCATGACCACCCTGGCCACCGCTCTGCGCTTTCCCATCCGCCTGGTGGAATCGGGTCCCAGCGGCGGCGCGGGATTACCGCGTCGTGGTGGCTGCGGACGGAACCGTGGACGGGGCCGCAACGAAGCGACTTCAGAGTATCGCGTCGACCGGGTCAACCTGATCGGTTGACCCGTCCGCCAACGTCAAGCCACCGATTTACGCACCTCGAGCCGCATCGGGGTCGAGGCTCCGGCGTTGATCCGCTCCGACGAACAGGCGGTGACGATGACCATGCAATCCATCTCGACGCGGAATTCGACGTGGTCGCCCGGTGCCGACATGGTGACGCCGTAGAGGAAGCTGCCGTCGGGCCGGGCCGGCGTGTTCTGGAAGATGTTCACTGGATCCGGGATGTTGGCGTGGCGGACACCGGCGCGGGCGATGGCGGCGAAATAGTTGTCGCGGCAGTTGGGATGACCCTTGGCGCCGCGTTTGCGATACAGCGCGTCGCAGCAGGACGCGAACATCATGTCGTGGAAGCCTGGTGACGTATCCTTGACGAAGGTCAGGATCGGCCGGTCCCGGGTGGTGAAGAACGGCTCGCCCAGGCGCGGGAACATCCGCCCCGAAAGCATGCGCGTCGTCGCGGTCGACAGGTATTCGTCGTGGTCCTTCGCGGCGATCGCCCAAAGATCGCCAACCTGGTTGCCCTTCAAATCCGTGAGCCGGACGATCGTGCCTTTCCCGGCGACGACGAAGCCATTGCCGTACCCCGGAATCTCGATGCTGGTCGTGCTCCTTGCCATGGGCGTCTCCCTTCACGAATGGCCCGGCGCGGTCATGGCGCCAACAACTCGTCCTCGAGGGGGAAGGTGGAGAGGAGCTGATAGCCACTCTCGGTGACCGCCACCTGCTGTTCCAGCTTCACGCCCTCGGACCCGCCCTCGGACCCGATGTACGCCTCGATGCACAAGGCCATGCCCGGCTCGACCACCCCGTCGTAGCCGGTGCGCGCCCAGTCCTCGGGGTAGGCGATCGACGGGTACTCGTCGCCCATGCCGATGCCGTGGGCCACCTGCGGGTAGCGGTTCTTGACGAACTGGAGCGGCAGCCGGAATCCCTTGTCGGTCAGGTCCCGGTAGGTGAGCCCGGGGCGGATCATGGCGAGGTTGTGGTCCAGAACCTCCGCCGCCAGACGGTACAGCGCCCGCTGCGCCGGCGACGGCTTGCCCGGATGGCAGAAGAAGGTGCGCGACACGTCGGCGCAGTAGCCGAACGGCCCGACCATGCCGCAGTCGAAGGCGACCAGCTCGCCCGCGCGGATGATGCGGTCGCCGGCCTCGCCGCCCCAGGGGTTGGCCTTGCCGCCGGAGTTCAGCAGCCGGTATTCGATCCACTCGCCGCCGTGGGCGATGTTGACCTCGTGCAGCTTGGCCCAGAGTTGTTGTTCGGTGATCCCGGGGCGCAAGGTCTCGCGCATCCGCGCCATTCCGGACTCGGCCACGGCGATGGCGTGGGCCATGCAGGCGATCTCGTCCGCCGACTTGATCATCCGCGCCCGGTCCATCACCTGCTGGCCGTTGAGGATCTTCAGCCCCTCGTCCACCAAGGCGAACAAACCCACCGGCTCCATCCGATCCACGGCGATCAGGTCCCCCAACCCCAGCCGCTTCACCACCGCCGCCACGTCGGCCGCGAAGGCCCGTGCCAGGTCGGGAAAGCGATCGCCCGCCAGGAAAAAGCAGAACGCATGGGAATCGCGCAGCTCGGCGATGGTGCCAAGCGCCTCCGCCCCCTCGCCCCAGCCGCCGCCCAGGTCGTAGAGCACCGCCTTGCCCTCCGCCGGCACCAGACAGGCGCGATAGGGCGTATGGAGCTGGAAGATCTGGGCGCTGCGGCTGCCCGTGGCGTAGCGCATGTTGATCGAATCAAACAGCAGGGCGGCGGCGCAACCCTTCGCCTTGAGCTGCCCCTGCACCCGCCCCAGGCGATAGCGCCGCATGCGCCCCATGTCGATCTGGGTCTCGTGGTCCTTGAGGCCCATTCCGGGCGCCCGCTTGGCGAACGCGGTCACATCGATCTCGGTCACGGCCACCCACGGTTCCTGCCCGAACCAGAGAACAGAGCCGCGGCCTCCGGGTCAAGCTGTCGGCAACGGTGACTCCCAGCCGGGTCTTGATAGGATCGGCGTAAGGTTGGTCGTTTGCTCAACGGAGGGGTCATGAAGACGCACGTGCGGGCGGCCGTCATCGGCGGCGGGGTAGTCGGGTGCAGCGTGCTCTACCACCTGGCTAAGCTCGGGTGGACCGATGTGGTCCTGCTCGAACGGTCAGAGCTCACCTCGGGCTCGACCTGGCACGCGGCCGGCGGCATGCACACCATCAACGGCGACGTGAACATGTCGCACCTGCAGGCCTACACGGTCCGCCTGTACGAGGAACTCGAGAAGGAATCGGGCCAGTCCTGCGGCATCCATCGGGTCGGCTGCCTGTACGTCGCGGCCAGCCCCTTGCGCCACGAGTTCTTCCGTGCCGAACGGTCGAAGGCGCGGCACCTGGGCCTGGACCTGGAGTTCGTGTCCATGGCCGAGGCCAAGACGATCAACCCGCTCATGGACACCTCCAAGTTCGAGGCCGCCCTGTTCGACCCCAACGATGGCCACGTGGACCCGAGCGGCGTGACGCAGGCCTATGCCAAGGCCGCGCGCCAGCGGGGCGCCGAGGTCTACCGCCACACCCCGGTCGTCGAATTGCGCCCAACCAAGGATGGCGAATGGGACGTGGTCACACCCCAGGGCACGATCCGGGCCGAAGTCGTGGTCAATGCCGCCGGCCTGTGGGCGCGGGAGGTCGGCCGCATGGCGGGCGTACGGCTGCCCGTCATCCCCATGGAGCACCAGTACATCGTCACCAACCAGATCCAGGCGGTCGTGGACCTCGACCACGAGATCCCCATGACCATCGACTTCGAGGGCGAAAGCTACCTGCGCCAGGAGGGCAAGGCGCTCATCATCGGCACCTACGAGCACGACTGCCGCCACTGGGCCGTGAACGGCACGCCCGCCGACTTCGGCCACGAGCTGCTGCCCGTCGACCTAGACCGCATGGCCGACACGCTCGGCGTCGCCATGGAACGCTACCCCTGCCTGAAGGAGGGCGGCGTCAAGCGCGTGGTCAATGGCGGCATGGTGTTCGCCCCCGACGGCAACCCGACCATCGGCCCGGTAAAGGGCTTGCGCAACTACGTCCTCGCCTGCGGCGTCATGGCGGGGTTCAGCCAGGGCGGCGGCGTCGGCCTCGCGGTTGCCGAGTGGATCGTCAACGGCGAGCCGGGGATGGACGTCTACGCCATGGACATCGCCCGCTTCGGCGACCACGTGAACGACGCCTTCGTCCTGGAGAAGACCCGCGAGAACTACCGCAAGCGCTTCGCCATCACCTGCCCCAACGAGGAGCTGCCGGCCGCCCGCCCCTTGCGCACCTCGCCGATCTACGGGGCGCTCAAGGCCGAAGGCGCGGTGTTCGGCGCCAGCTTCGGCTGGGAGGTGCCCCTGTGGTTCGCACCCGCCGGCACCGCCGCGAGCGAGACCCCGACCTTCCGCCGCTCCAACGCCTTCGGCCCCGTCGCGGAGGAAGTCCGCGCGGTCCGCACCGCCGTCGGCCTGTGGGAGACCTCGACCTACTCGAAGTTCGAGATCGCCGGGCGCAAGGCCGCCGCCTGGCTCGACGGCCTCCTCGCCAACCGGTTGCCGGCGGCCGTGGGGCGCACCACCCTCTGCCCCATGCTCTCGGCCGCGGGCCGTGTCTTCGGCGACGTGACCGTGACCCGCACCGGGCCGGATCGGTATCTGCTGGTGGGCTCGCCCCACGCGGTCGTGACCTACGGCCGCTGGTTCGAGCACCACCGGCCGCCGAAGGGTGTGACGATCGCCGACCGCACCGCCGAGCTCACGGGATTTTCGATCTCCGGACCGAGAGCCCGCGACCTGCTGGCCGCCGTCACCTCCGCCGACGTCTCGAATGCGGCCCTGCCGTTCCTGCGGTCACGGAGCATGGCGATCGGGCTGGCCGATGCCCTGGTCGTCCGCATCTCGTTCACCGGTGAGCTCGGCTACGAGATCTACGTGGCACCCGAGCATCAGGGGCACGTCTACGAGCGTCTGCGCGAGGCCGGAAAACCCCTGGGGCTTCGGCTTTTCGGCGCCCGCTGCCTCAACTCGTTGCGCCTGGAGAAGGGCTACGGCGCCTGGAGCCGCGAGTACACCGTGGACTACACGCCCGAGGAAGCGGGCCTCGCCCATTTGGTGAAGCTCGACAAAGGCCGGTTCGTCGGCCGCGCCGGCGCCGCCCGGAGCGCCAAGCGCAAACCAAAGCGACGACTCATCCTGCTCGAGGTCGCCACCGGCGACCGGGACGCCAACGGCGGCGAGGCCGTGCTGATGGGTGACAAGGTGGTCGGCCGCGTCACCTCCGGCGGCTTCGGCCACTGGGTGGGCCGCAGCCTCGCGCTCGCCTACGTGACGATACCGGCGGCCGAGGCCACCGCCGGATTTACCCTCGACATCCTCGGCGACCGCGCCCCCGCCACCCGCCTCGCCCAGCCACCTTACGATCCCACGGGTGCGCGGATGCGGGGGTAGTGCGCATCGGCCATGGGACCGTTGCGCATAGCTTCGGCGTGGATGTCCGTCGCGAGGATCGGCGCGCTGGTGGCCGTGGCCTGCGTCGCCTGCACCCCGGGCGATGGGCGTTCGCGCACGGCCCCCCCGAGCGAGTCGACGGCCTACGAGGGCATCGACGTGGAGGCGGTCCTGAATGACCAGGAACAGATGATCGATCGGGCGGCGGCAAGACTCGCACCTGAAAGGCCCGGCGTCACCGATCTGTACGTCATGGGGTTCGCCGGATTCGCCGACGAGGACGTGTTCTACAACGAGGCGCTTGGCGGCGTGGCGGTGCTGGACGCGCGGCTCGATACGGCCGGGCGTTCGCTCCTCCTGGTCAATCGCATCGAGACCTTGGAGGATCTGCCACTCGCCAGTCGAACCAATCTGCGCCAGGCTTTGAAGCGCGTGGCCGCGCGGATGAACCCCGACGAGGATATCCTGTTCCTGCTCGTCACCTCCCACGGTGGCTCCGACTCGATCGCCGTGCGACACGGGCCGTTCCCCTTGGCGGATCTGTCGGCACGGGATCTGCGCCGCGCCCTGGACGACTCCGGCATCGCGTGGCGCGTGATCGTCGTCTCGGCCTGCTTCTCGGGTTCGTTCATCGACGATCTGGAGGACGCGGGGACTTTGGTCCTCACGGCGGCACGCCGGGACCGTTCGTCGTTCGGCTGCGCCAACGGCCGCGACTTCACCGAGTTCGGCCGGGCCTATTTCGGCGAGGCCTTGTGGCACGAGACGTCGTTCGTCGCCGCGTTCGAGCGGGCCAAACGGACGATCGCCGCCGCCGAGGCCGCGTTCGACCTGACTCCGTCGGAACCGCAGATGTTCGAGGGCACGGCGATCCGCGCCAAGCTGCGTGAACTCGAATGGCGCCTGGCGAACCCGTAAGCGCGATTACTGCGCCACCACTACGGACCCGCCCTTCCACCGGGCTGGACTGGTCATCGCCGATGGCCTCGACCTGCGCGATGAGACCCTTGGGAAGAACGGCGATTGGTCCGAGCGGCCCGTCCGTGGCACCGACGGTCGTTGACGCCGACCCATCTCATGCTCCCGAGACCATCATCGCGAGCCCAAGGCGACGATCATGGATTGACTGAAGCCATGTCCACACTGCGCCTGACAGTAGGGTTCCTCGGCCACAAGACCTGCCGTAACTTCGCCTTTCATACGGCTATTTTCCAGCTCCACCTCCTTTCCTAGGGCCTCTCCATCGAGACGATCTACCTCGCCTTCGGCGTCCAAGGCGTGGCCAGGGTGGTGTTCGAGGTCCCGACGGGAGCGTTCGCCGATCGGTTCGGCCGGCGGTCCAGCCTGGTTGCTGGCATCGCCATACGATCCATGGGCCTGTTCTGGTTGTTCGCTTCTGCCGATCCGCTCAGCCTCTTTGCCGGTCTCGTCCTGACAAGCCTCGGTGGCGCGTTCGTTAGCGGCGCGGATTCGGCCCTGATCTACGATGCATTGAACCCGGGGAAGGTCGGCGACACCTAATCGGAAGATCGAGTCCCGCGGATACATCGTCGAGCTGGGCGTCTATGGCGCCACCGCCGCCATCGGATCGTGGCTCGCGGACACGGTCGACCTGGCGGAGCCGTTTCTGTTCAGCGCCCTTGCCGGCACGATCGGCATCGGCTTCGTCCTGCTGCTTCCTGCGGATCGGAGTACACTGCGCGGCGCAACAAAGACCGGGCACGATCGACTCCGCTTCCTCGGCGTGCTTCGCGAAGTTCTGCGCAACCCGGCCCTGCGCGCCGCGGCCGTGGCGTTCGTGGCGTTTAACGTCGTCGTCGATGCGGGCACCCTGCTCTATCAGCCCGCGTTGCTGGAGCGGGGCATTGGCACCGTCTGGTTCAGCATCGGCGTCGCCGCACTTGTCGCGGTAGACATGGCGGCGATCTGGGCCGGCGGGCGGCGGCCGCTTGCGCGCCTCACGCGCGGACAAGCCACCCTGCTGGTCAACGCCATATTCGGGGGATTCATCGTCTGCTGCCTCGTCGCTGAACAGGTCTCTCCTTTTTTTGGCCCTTGTACTCGTGTGGGCCGGCTACGTCCTCCATGCCGCCGGGGATGGGCTGCAGTACCCTTTGGTCCGCGTGTGGGCCAACGACGCCTTCTCTGGGCCCGAGCGTGCGACCATGCTGTCGGTCTTGGCCGTCGCCTCGCTGTTGGTGACCGGCGCGGTAAATGCCGTGAACGGGGTCCTGCTCGGCATCGGCGGATCGCCCCTGGCTTTCGCACTCCTGCTCCTTGTCTGGGTTGCCGGTGCGATCGGCTGCTGGTCCGCGGTGCGCAACATCCCACTCCCGGCGCTACCGGACGCCGATCAATAGATGGTTTCGCGGGATTGAGGTGTTTGGACAAAGTGAACAGCACAACCGCCTGGACCAAGCATGCGGCAGTTCCAAACACGCGCTCGTGTGCTACGATGTGACCAGTTCGAGGACCATCCGCGAGGTCGCCATGATTACGGTCAGTCTGGTTCTGGCGAAGGCTCATCTGAGCGAGCTGCTGGACAAAGTGGAGGCCGGCGAGGAGGTAGTGATCACCCGGCGCGGCAGGCCCGTGGCTCAGCTGTCGGCCGTCATCCGGCCTAAGCAGCCCCTTCGATCGTTGGCCGAGTTTCGGGCCCGGATGCCGAAGTGGCGTCACGCCAGCGCGGCCCTTCTGCGTGAGGCCCGTGACGAAGGGCGTTGATGATCTATCTCGACACGAGTTTCGTCACGCCGCTGGTCCTTCAGGAACCTACCAGCGTCGCCATTGAAAAGTTCGTTGGGGGACTTCCCGCCGGGGATCTGGCGATCAGCCATTGGACCCGGGTCGAGTTCACGTCGCTGTTGGCACGGGAAGTTCGCGTCGGCGGACTGGACGTCCAATCCGCCTTGGAGGCTGACGCCCTGTTCGAGACCATAACGGCGGAGACGTTCAGGCTCCTCTTGCCCACGGCGAACGACTTCGACCGCGCCAAGCAGTACCTGCGATCCCACAAGACCGGACTGAAGGCCGGCGATGCGCTGCACTTGGCGATCGCCGCGAACAACGAAGCCGTCGCCACCTACACCCTGGACAAAGCGCTGATCGCGGCAGGCAAGGCGCTCGGGCTTCCCGTAAAAAGCGGCATCCGACTTTCAGAGCATCGGTAGAACGCCGGAGATACGAATGGGGTTTCGCATGGACGAGCCACCGGTCACCTACCGATCCGAGGGCGGCGTCGCCGTCATCACGTTGAACCGGCCGGCGAAGCTCAACGCCATCAATGGGGCGATGTGCGAGGCGCTGAAGGGCGCGTTCGAGCGGTTGCAGGCGGGCGAGGACCGGGTCGGCATCCTGACCGGCGCGGGCACGCGGGCCTTCACCGCCGGGGCCGACGTAAACGACGTGCCGCAGCTTTGGCGGTGCATTCCGGGCGTGGGCGTCACCCTCGACAAGCCGTTGATCGCCGCGATTCGCGGCCATTGCATCGGCGGCGGGGTGATCCTCGTCATGGTCGCCGATCTGTGCGTCGCCGCCGCCGACACCCGGCTCGCGTACCCCGAAGCCAAGATAGGGCTCTCTGGCGGGATGATCGCCGGGCTGGCCGGCCGCATCCCCCACAAGATCGCCATGGAGCTGATGCTGATCGGCGACGAGATGCCGATCGAGCGCGCGTACCAGGTCGGGCTGGTCAACCGGGTGGTGCCGGCGGGTACCGAGCTGGACGCGGCGATGGCCTTGGCCCGCAAACTCGCCGCCAACGGACCCCTGGTTCTCGCCATGCTCAAGCGCTTCGTCACCGGCACGGTCCTGCCCAAGGGCCCCGTCGAGGTCGGCGGCGCCGCGAACCGGGACGTGAGCGGGATCATGGCGAGCGAGGACCTGAAGGAGGGCGTCGCCAGCTTCCGCGAGAAGCGCAAACCCAGGTTCAAGGGCCGATGACCCCGGCCCCCGACATCGTCGGGAGGATTGTCGATCCACGGTCCGTCGCCGTCATCGGCGCCTCCGAGGACCCGCGCAAGTTCGGCGGGCGGGTGCTGCGCAACATCCTGCACCACCGCTTCGCCGGCGCCCTCTATCCCATCAACCCCAACCGGCCGACGCTGCTGGGGCTGCCGGCGTACGCCAGCCCGAAGGCCTGTCCCGGTCCCATCGACGTGGCGATTCTCGCGGTGCCGAAGGAGCTCCTGCTCGCCAGCGTGACCGAGTGCGCCGAGGCGGGCGTCGGCTGCACGGTCGTCATCACCTCGCAACTCGCCGAGACCGGGCCCGAGGGCGCCGGCTTGCAGGCCCGCGTGGTCGACGCCGCGCACGCCCACGGCATGCGGCTCATCGGCCCCAACTGCCTGGGCTACATCAGCCCCTACGCCCGCCTCGCCATCAACTCCTCGCCGGCCATGGAGGCGACCGCTATGGCCGAGGGCGCCATCGGCCTGGTGAGCCAGAGCGGCGCGCTCATGGCGACCCTCTTCAATCGCGCGGGCAGCGACGGCATTGGCTTCAGCTTCTGCATCTCGGTCGGCAACCAGGCGGATCTCGAGGCGACCGACTTCGTGGCCTGGCTCGCCGACGATCCCCGCACCCGGGCGATCTGCGTGTACCTAGAAGGCCTGCTCTCGCCCGCCCGCTTCCTCACCGCCGCGGCCCGAGCGCTACAGGCCGGCAAGCGCGTGTTCCTCCTCAAGGCCGGGCGCAGCGAGGCCGGCGCCAAGGCCGCCCTGTCGCACACCGGCAGCCTCGCCGGCAGTCACCAGGCGCTCAAGGCGGCGGCGCGGGATCACGGCATCGTGCTCGCCGACGATCTCGACGCCATGGTGCGGGCCGCCGACCTGTGGGTGCGCCACGGAAGCACCTCGGGCGGCATCGGGGTCGTGTCGCCGTCGGGGGGCGGCGGCGCCATCACCGTCGATCGAATGGCCGACTTTGGCCTGCCCCTCGCCGCCATCGCCGCGGCGACGACGGCTGCCCTCGGCGACCACATCACGCCGGCCCAGGTCGGCAACCCCCTGGACCTCGGCGCCGGCAGCCATGGCGTTGGCCCCGAATACGCCCGGGCGCCGATCGCGATCCTGGGGTCGGATGGCAACGTGGGCGCCCTGCTCGTCGTCGTCACCACCGCGCCCATGCTCGACGAATTCGCCGCGACCTTCGGGCAGGCGGCGCGCGATGCCGCCAAGCCCCTCGCCGTCGTCATGCTTCCGGGCTCCGCCGGCGATGCCGCGCGCGCCGTCCTACGGGTGGAGGGCGTGCCGACCTTCGACAGTCTCGACGCCGCCCTTCGCAGCCTCGGATTGTGGCTCGCCGCCGGGCGCGCGTCGTTGCGCATTCCACCACCCCGCCCGCACGGGATTCCCGTCGCGCCGCCTTCACTACCGGCCCACGCGGTGCTGACCGAACCCGAGGTCAAGGCTCTGCTCACGGCCTATGGGGTCCCGGTCACGCGCGAGCGTGTGGTCGCCAGCGCCGAGGAGGCCCTGGCGGCCGCGCAGGCCATCGGTTACCCCGTCGCCCTGAAGCTCCTGAACCGCGCCCTATCCCACAAGAGCGACGTAGGTGGCGTCGTCCTCGACCTCGGCGACGATCCGGCCCTGCGCGGGGCCTTCGCGACCATGGTCGACAACCGCCACTTCGCCGGCCATGCGCTCGTGCAGGAGATGGCGGCCGGCGGGACCGAGCTGATCGTCGGCGCCCGCTTCGACCCGGATTTCGGCGCGCTGATCCTGATCGGTTTCGGCGGCACCCTGGTCGAGCTGGTCGGCGACGTGCGCGTAGCCCTCGCCCCGCTCGCGCCGGCAGAGGCGGAAGGCCAGCTTCGCGCCCTCAAGCTATGGCCCATCCTGGCCGGCGCGCGCGGCCGCCCGCCCGCCGACCTGGCCGCCCTGGCCGGGGCGATCAGCCGCGTAAGCTGGCTCGTCGCCGACCTCGGGCCGCGCCTCAGCGAGCTCGACGTGAACCCGCTGCTCGCGCGCGAGGACGGCGTCCTCGCCCTCGACGGGCGCGCCCGATTAGAGCCGGCGTAGACGCTCGGCCGTAAGCCGGATTCCCTCGGCCAGGGTCACATGCCGCCAGGAACCGATGGCGGCGATGAGTGCTAGGTTGTCGGCCACCGCGCCGCGCATGGGCTGGTCGCCCGGCGCGACGGTCACGTCGGCGCCGGGCACGGCCGTGCGGATCGCCGCCGCCACGTCTTCGCTGGTCGCGGGCTTGGTGGTGAGGTCGGAGACCACGGCCCCGGTCCAGGACGCCGACGCGGCCCGCACGATGATGTCCGCGACCTCGTCCACGTACTCGAAGCGGTGCCGCATGCGGCTGGCGATTTCGTAGGGGCGGCCGGCGACCGCGGCGGCGATGGCGTGGCTGACCCAGGCGGTCTCGCCGCCTTCGCGCAAGGGGCCGTACACGATCGCCGGGCGCAGGCCCAGGCTGGCGATCCCGAAGGCATCGGCATAGGTGCGGGCGAACTCCTCGCCGGCGTGCTTGGTCACGCCGTAGAACGTCTTGATCGCCCCCGACTCCGACCGGGCCGGCGCCGCGGCCGAGCTCGCGTAGACGATGCGCTGAACCCCTTCGGCCCGCGCCGCATCGAAGACGTTGACGTGACCCAGCAGGTTGACGCGGACCGCCAGGGCGGGATCGGCGTGGCAGGCGGGAATCAGGATCGCCGCCAGATGCAGAACGACGTCGGGTTTCGCCGCCGCCGCCGCGGCGCGAACGGCCGCGCCGTCGGCGATATCGCCGGCCCGCCAGGGAACCGCCTGGGCCAGGCTCGACCCCCACAGCGCGGCGATCCGGCTCCGGTCGTCGGCCACGTCGAACGCGCTCACCCGCCAACCCGCCTCGGCCAGCCGCCCGCAAGCCCAGGCGCCGAGGAAGCCCGACGCACCGGTGACGAGGATCGAGCGTCCCGTCACGAGGCGGCCCGCCGCGACGTGGTGGTGGGCGTAAGGCCGGCCGGCGCGAGGGCGACCAGCGCGCGGGTGATCGGATCGGCCTGGCCTCCGGCGTGGTCGATCCAATCCTTCCGCATCACCGCCCGGCGCACCAAGCTGCCGCCGAGATAGCGGAACGGTTCGCCGGGAAGGGCGGGAGTCGGTGGCCGCACAAGCCCGCAGGTCGACCACTCGTCCTTCACTCCGAGCACCAAGGACGCGAGAATCTTCCCGCCGACCTTGGACGGCCCGACGCCGTTGCCGGAGAACCCGACCCCGAAGAACACCCGCTCGGAGCCCGGCAGGGCACTGAACAGCGGAACCCCCGCCATCGAGCGATCGATCGGCCCCACCCAACTGTGGATCGCCGCCACCCCGGCCAAGCGCGGAATCGCCTCGTGGAACTCCTTGTGCATCAACGGCAACCGATGGGCGGGGCTTTCGTACTTCGCCCCAACGGTCCCGCCAAACGCCAGCACGCCGCCGCCTTTGCCGAACTCGATGCGGCCGTCCCGCGTGGTGCGGTAGTTGGCCACCATGAATCGGCTATCGGTCGCGGCCGGCCCGTTCTCCCAGCCCATCTTGGCCAGGAGCTCAGGCACCGGCGCGGTGATCGCCGCCTCGGCCGCGGTGACGAAGAACGCGCCGCGCAACTCGCGGAACCCCGCCGCCCAGGCATTCATGGCGAGCACGACCGTGCCGGCCGCAAGGCTTCCGCCCGCCGTGACGATCCTGGGCCGGGGGCCCCGCTCGAGGCGCACCAACGGCGAGTTCTCGTGGATGCGCACGCCCTGGGCCAGGGCGACGCGGCGTAAGCCCCGGACCAGCTTGGCGGGATGGACGGTCGCGCAGGACGGTTCCAGGACCCCGCCCCCGACATGCCCCTCGATGCCCCAGCGGCTAGCGATCTCCTGGGCAGCCAGAACCTGGAACGGGGTGAGCTGGTGCCTGGCCAGCGCCTCCAGGACCGGGTCCCAGGCCCCGGCCTGGCTGGCGCAGGTGGCACCCCACAGCCAGCCGTCGGGGCGATACTCGGCGTCGATCCCATGGTCCCGGCAGAAGGCGTCGATCTCCGCCACGGCCGCGGCGGCCGCGCGGCCCAGCCGGACTGCTCCGTCGCTGCCGCACAGGTCGACGAGGGTCGGGAACTTGGCCCACAGGTTTATGACGTAGCCGGCGTTGCGGCCGCTGGCGCCGCCGCCGCAGATGTCGCGCTCGACGATGGCGACGTCGAGGCTGGGCTCCAGCGCCTTGAGCTCCAGCGCCGTCCACAGGCCACAGAACCCGCCGCCGACGATCGCCACGTCCGCCTTGGCCTCGCCGGCCAGCGCCGGCGCGACATCGGTGTCCGTGGCAAGGACCTGACGCAACCAGTGGCTGCGGTGCGGGCTCATCGTCCGCCGCTCACGTCGATGGTGAAGCCCGAGACGTAGGAGGCCTCCGCCGAGCAGAGCCAGACCGTCATCGCCGCGATCTCGTCCGGTTGGCCGATGCGACCCAAAGGCACGTTGCGCTTGGCCAACTCCTTGACCTGCTCGAGCCCAAGGTTGGTGTCGAAAATTTCGGTCTGGATCAAACCGGGACGGACGCAGGCCGCCCGCACGCCTTCGCGCGCCACCTCGTTCGACAGGGCGTGAGTGAAGGCATCGACCGCGCCCTTCGACGCGGTGTAGACCCCGTCCTTGGGCAGGCCGCCGGTCCGGGCCGAGACCGAGCCGATGTTGACGATCACGCCACCCTTGCCGCCCCGCGCCGTGGACATCCGGCGCACCGCCTCGCGACAGCAGAGAATGAGTCCGACAACGTTGACGCCAAGCACCCGGTTGATGCCGGCCACTTCGACATCGCCGATCAGGCATTCGTAATCGACGCCGGCGTTGTTCACGAGCGCCGTGGCGGGACCCAGCTCGGAGTCCACCCGCCGGAACATGGCGACGATGTCGGCTTCGCTCGCCACATCCGCCTTCACGGTGATCGCCTTGCCGCCCTTCGCGCGGATGGCGTCGGCCACCGCCTCGGCCTTGTCCTTCGCCCGACTGTAGTTGACCGCCACCGACCAGCCGGCCTCGCCGGCCTTCCTGGCGATCGCGGCGCCGATCCCGCGCCCGGCGCCGGTCACGATCATCACGCCCATGGCGATCTCCCCCGCTTCACGCGTAACCCGGCGGCCGCTGGAAGGCCGCCCATTCTCGCTCCAACAGCCTGGCGAAGGCGATGCACCGGAGATCGCCGTACTGCGGCCCGACGATCTGGACCCCGACCGGCAGACCGCCCGGCGTAAGCCCGTTCGGCGCCACCGTTGACGGCAGGTACGTAAGACAGGTGTACCCCGCCCAGAAGAGCTGGTCGGTGGTCGGAACCTGCCGGCCGTTCACCGCCACCGTACGCTGATAGCGCTCCCCCGCCTGGTCATGCGGGAAGGCGGCCGAGGCCGCCGCCGGGCAGAGCAGCACGTCCCAGTCCTTGAAGAATTCGGCCCAGGCGAGGCGCATCTGGTGCCGGCGCTCGTTCAGGCCGATCCATTCGCGATGGAACATGGTGTTCGCCCGGGTCATGCGCGCGTAATAGCTTTCGTCGCCCGGGCGCAAGCCGCGGGCAGCCTCGAGGTTCGCCGCGAACACCGCGTCGGTCTGGCGCCCGGATGTCGCCCCGCGCAGCAGCATGACGTAGACCCGCTGGACCTCGGCGCTGTCCAGCGCCGGGCGGGCTCGGTCGTCCACCGTCGCGCCGCGATGGGCGAGAAAATCGGCGAGGGATTGCAGCCGGTCCGTCACCTCGCGATCGACCTCGGAGACGGGATCGGTGAGCATCACCGCGACGCGGAAGTCGGCGAGGCTCTTGCGCTTCTCCGGCGGCAGGGTGAGCGTCCAGCCGGAGCCGTCGATCTCGTCGGCCCCGCCCATCACGCCGAGCCCGATCGCGAGGTCGTCGGCACCGCGGGCCATGGGACCGACCACCGAGATGTCGGCGCCCGACACCCGGCCGCCCAGGGTCTGTCCCTTCGGCGAGCAGATGCCGTAGGTCGGCTTGTGGCCGTAGACCCCGCAGTAGTGCGCGGGGTTGCGGATCGAGGCGCCGATGTCGCTGCCCGCCTCGATGCCGGTGAGCCCGGCCGCCAGCGCCACCGCCGACCCGCCCGAGGATCCCCCGGGGGTGCGCGTCACGTCCCAGGGATTGTTGCAGGTGCCGTGGATCGGATTGTAGCTCTGCCAGTCGGCCAGCAGAACGGGCACGTTGGTCTTGCCGAAGGGGATCGCCCCGGCCGCCCGAAAGCGCTTCATCGCCAGGCTGTCCCCGGCCGCCTTGTGATCGCGAAAGGCCTCGACACCCCAGGTGGTGGGCAGGCCTTCCATGTCGAAGGATTCCTTGATCGTCATCGGCACGCCGTGCAGCGGGCCGGTCCGCTCGCCCCGTTGGACCGCCGTGTCCGCCGCGTCCGCCGCCGCCCTGGCCCTGTCCAGGTCGAAGGCGACGATGGTGTTGAGGCGCGGGTTGAAGCGCTCGACCCGGGACAGATAGTGCTCCAGCAGCTCGCGGCTGCCGACCTTGCGGCGGCGAATCAAGGCCGCCAATTGCCTGGCGGTCTTGAAGGCGATCTCGGTCAACGGCTCCTCCTCGTATCGGACCCCGGGGCAGTTTGCCCCGATTCTCTGGCTCGTGTATACGAAGCAGCCCCCGATCGTTCCAGCCCGCGAGACCGGAATCCCCTTGCCGTCGATGACGACCCTAACCGACTGGCGAGCCCCGCTCTTGGTCCTGGCCTCGTCGGCCCTGTGGGGTCTCTTCTGGTGGCCGCACCGGGCGCTCGCGGAGTTCGGACTTGGCGGCACCTGGGCAGCTTTCGTTGAATACGCCTGCGCCGCCGCGATGCTGCTCGCCTACGTCGGGGTGCGCCGCCGAAACGGCGGTTTGGCTGGCCTGCGCCGACCCTGGCCGGGTTTGCTGATGGGGATCGCCTTCGTCCTCTACGCCAACGGCGTCCTGCTCACCACCGTCGCCAATGCCCTTCTGATGTTCTATCTGGCGCCGGTCTGGGCGACCTTGCTCGAGACGGTCGTGCTGCGGCACCGCTTGCGTGCCGGCCGGATCGGCGCGATCGCCCTCGGCCTCGGCGGCCTGTGGGTGCTGACCTCCGAGGGTGGCGGGGTTCCCTGGCCGGCGAACCTGGGCGATGACCTCAGCCTGCTTTCCGGCATGGTGGGGGCCGTTGCCCTGCTGATGTTTCAGCGCGGCGGGTCAGGCGACACGTTCGGCCAGGTGTTCGGGTTCAACGTGTTCGGCACCCTCGTCACCCTCGCCTCGATCCCGCTGGTGACGGGTACGTTCGCGCCGCCGCCGTT
The DNA here is from genome assembly GCA_009694045.1 of Alphaproteobacteria bacterium. Taxonomy (GTDB): domain Bacteria; phylum Pseudomonadota; class Alphaproteobacteria; order SP197; family SP197; genus SHVY01. The sequence goes on from SHVY01000026.1 coordinate 35,630, forward strand.
CGCGGCGATCGATCCGATGGCGTGGCTGTTGCTGCCGGCCATGGCGGCGGTGTTCATGATCGCCACGACCTACGGCACCATGTGGGGTGCTTCGCGCATGTCGGCGGGGCGGGCGGGGATCCTGATGATGACCGACATCGTCATCGGCGTCGCCAGCGCGGCCGTGCTGACCGCCGAACCGTTCGGCTGGCGCCAGGCCGTGGCCACCGGCCTGATCCTTTGCGCCGGTCTCGTCGAGGTCCTGGCACCGGGCGGCATGGCGCGGCGGCCGGATCGCGGACAACCATGACGACGATCGGCGACCGCCTGCGCGCGGCCCAGTCCGACCGGGCGGCGGCCGTGACCGTGATCGTTTCGGCAGCCGCCTGGGGCATCTACTGGCTACCCGTCAGGGTCTTGGCGGACGCCGGGCTGACCGGGGCCTGGTCCGCGGTCGTGCAGTTCGGCGGCGCCTTCCTCCTGCTGGTGCCGTTCGCGGCCTTGCGGGTGGCGCGGGGCCAGCGGACGGGCCTGCGCCGAGTCCTGCCGGGGCTGTTCATGGGCGGCGGAATCGTCCTTTACGCGTCCAGCTTCCTGTTCACCGACGTGGTCCGCGCCCTGCTGCTGTTCTACCTGAACCCGGTGTGGGGCACCCTGCTGGAGGTGATCGTCCTGCGCCGCCGGATCGCGCGCCAGCGCTACCTCACCATCGCCCTGGGACTGGGCGGCCTGTGGCTGGCGGTCGCCGAGGGATCGGGCCTGCCCCTGCCGCGTAACCTCGGCGATTGGCTCGGCCTCGCGGCCGGTGCCTCGACCGCCCTCGGCGTCATGTTCATCCGCCGCGGCGGGGGCGCCGGGTTGTTCGAGACCCTGTTCTCGTTCCTCGGCTATGGCACCCTGGTCGGCCTCCTGCCCGTTTTCCTGTTCGCCGACTTGCGCGCCTTCCCCCCGCTGGACGGCCTGGGGCTCGAGGCGGCTCTCTGGCTGGCTTTCGTGATCCTCGTCTTTCAGCTCGCGGGCAATGCGACGTTGCTGTGGGGCGCGGCGCAGATCGACCCCGGGCGGTTCGGCATCCTGGTGATGGTCGACCTGGTGGTCGGGGTCGTCAGCGCCGCGGCCCTTGCCGGCGAGCCGTTTGGCTGGCATCAGGCCCTTGGATCGGGCCTGATCGTCGGCGCCGGGCTGCTCGAAGTCCTGGTCGTCCGGCCGCAGCGGCTGGCATGATGCCGGCGGAGGTCAAGGCCATGGCGAGGTTCGAGGGTAAGGTCGCGATCGTCACGGGCGGCGCGTCAGGGATCGGCCGGGCGACCTGCCTGCGCCTGGCCGACGAAGGCGCCACGGTCATCGCCGCCGACGTCGACATCGCCGGCGGCACCGAAACCGCCCGCCTGCTCGGCCCGCGCGGGACCTTCGTCACCCATGATGTCGCCAGCCGGGCGGGATGGCACGCTTTGGTCGGCGATACCGTCCGGCTTCATGGTCGCCTCAACGTCCTGGTGAATGCGGCGGGGATCGCGGTTGGCGGCACGATCGAGGACACCACCCTCGAGGACTTCCGCCGGGTCATGGCCGTGAACCTGGACGGCACCTTCTTCGGCTGCCAGGCGGCCATCCCGGCGATGCGCGCCGGAGGCGGCGGGGCGATCGTGAATCTCTCGTCCCAGTCCGGCATGCGGGGCGACCCGGAACTGCTCGCCTACGACGCCAGCAAGGGCGGGGTGCGCGCGCTGACGAAGGAGTTCGCCCTGCATTGCGCCCGGCGTGGCGACAATATCCGCTGCAATTCGGTGCACCCCGGCACCATCGACACCCCGATGTTGCGGAATTTCGTCGCCACGGCGCCCGACTGGATTCGCGAACGCTGGCTGGCGCCGATCCCGATGGGGCGTATGGGTCGGCCGGAGGAGGTCGCGGCGATGGTCGCGTTTCTCGCCTCGGACGAGGCTAGCTTCGTGACCGGCGCCGAGTACGTGATCGACGGCGGGAGCATGGCGTGATGGGTCGGTTGAACGGCAAGACCGTGCTGGTGACGGGGGGCGCCTCGGGGATCGGCCGCGCGACGGTGGAGCTGCTCGCGCGGGAAGCCGCACGTGTCATCGCCGCCGACATCGACGCTGCCCGGGGGCGCGCGGTCGCCGCCGCGACGGGTGCCCGGTTCCAGCACCTGGACGTGACGTCGGAGGCAAGCTGGGAGGCGGCGTTCGCCGGGGCCGGCCGGATCGATGCGCTGGTCAACGCCGCCGGAATCGCCGGGGAAGACGACGGGCCCGAGACCTGCACCGAGATTGCCTGGCGCCGGATGCTGGCGGTCAACCTCGAAGGTGTGTTCCTTGGTTGCAAGCACGGGGTCCGGGCCATGAAGGGAAGCGGCGGCGCGATCGTCAACCTGGCCTCGGTCCTCGCCCACGTCGGGTCCGGGTCCGAGGTCTCGTACGGCGCGAGCAAGGGCGGGGTGCGCATGATCAGCCGCTCCACCGCGCTGTACTGCGCCCACCGGGGTTACGCGATCCGCTGCAACAGCGTCTGCCCAGGGTACACATCGACACCCATGGTCGAGGATTGGCTCGCCCGGATGCAGGACGGCGAGGAGGTGCGGCGCGGCCTCATCGCCATGCACCCGCTGGGCCGCTTGGGGAAGGCGCAGGACATCGCCGCCGCGATCCTTTTCCTGGTCTCCGACGATGCTTTGTACGTGACCGGCACCGAGGTCGTGGTGGACGGCGGCTTCCTGGCCGCCTGAGGCCGATGACCACGGCGCGGGACCTGTGGCTCGCCAACGGCGCCCTCGTCGTCATGACCACGTCGTGGGCGGCGATGTATCCCGTGCTCGACGCTCTGCTCGGGACCTGGGACCCGCTCTCGGCGACCGTTGCCCGCATGGCCCTGGGTGGCGGGGTGTTGTTCGTCGCGCTTCTGGTTCGGGAGGGCCCCGCGGCGCTGCGCGGCCTGCCGATAATCCGCGTGGGCACGATGGCGTTCCTTGGGGTCGCGGTGTCGTCCAGCTTCTCTTCGGTTGGCGTGCAGCTTTCCGGCGGCATCGCGACGGCGATCACCGCCACCATGTCGCCGATCCTCGCCGCGGTGATGGCGCGCTACCTCTCGGGCGTAGCCATGGACCGCGCGGTTGCCGTCGGCGCGGGGCTGGCCGTGACGGGTGGGTTCGTCGTGGTGCTGGCAGGCGGGGCCGACGTCGGTATCCCCGGCTTGGGCGAGCTGTTGGTGCTGATCTCCAATGGGCTCTGGGTTTGGTATTCGATCGCAGCCCAGCGTTGGTGCAAAGGCTGGTCGCAACTGCGGATCGCCGCCACCACCGTCTTTCCGGGCGGGCTGTTCCTGCTGCTCCTGATGCCGCTGGCCGATGCAACGGGGATCCTGCCCACGGCGGTCGACTGGTCGGCGGGGCCGCTCGCGCTCGCGCTCCTGACGGCCGTCATGGTCGCGGTCGCCAACCCGCTGTGGCACTTCGGCGTGAAGCACATCGGCGTCACCGTCGCCTCGATGTACGGCAACCTGGTACCGATCATCGCGGTCCTGGTCGCCATGGCGTTCGGCAGCTACCCGAACGTCATGCACCTCGTGGGCGGCGTGCTGGTCATGGCGGGCGTGGTCTACGCACAGACCCGATCGCGGCCGAGGGTTCGCGCTACGCCACCCTGACCGTCAGGGTCCCCACCCCGTCGACGCCGCCGTGCAAGCTGTCGCCGGGACGCACGGGGCCGACGCCCGCGGGCGTTCCTGTGAAGATCAGGTCGCCGGGCCGCAACGCGAACAGTCCGGACAGATGGGCGATGGTCTCGGGGATCGACCAGATGAGCTGATCGATGTCCCCCCGCTGCCGGATCTCGCCGTTGACCTCGAGCCAGATCCGCCCCCGCGCCGGGTGCCCGATCGTGGCGGCGGGCGCGATGGCGGAACAAGGCGCCGCATGCTCGAAGGCCTTCGCCACCTCCCACGGCCGGCCGGCCTTCTTCGCCTCGTTCTGCAGATCCCGCCGGGTCATGTCCAGCCCGACGGCATAGCCATAGACGTGGTCAAGCGCGCGGGCCGCGGGGATATCGGTGCCGCCCTTGCCCAGCGCCACCACCAGCTCGAACTCGTGGTGCACGTCCCGGGTGTGTCCCGGATAGGGGAAGACCCCGCCGTCCGGCACCAGGGTGTCCGGGTTCTTCTGGAAGAAGAACGGCGGCTCGCGGTTCGGGTCACCCCCCATCTCCCGGGCGTGGTCGGCGTAGTTGCGCCCGACGCAATAGACGCGGTGAACCGGAAACCGATCCTGGGTCCCCGAAACCGCCAAACTCGGCACCTCGGCCGGCGCGATGACGTAGGCCATGGTCAGGCCAGGGCCGCGAGTTCGACGTTCTCCCGGCGGAACGGGGCCCGCTCGGGCATGGGAGCGCCGAGGTCGCGGGCGAACTTGTACCCCTGCTGCACCGCCGCGGCGATCAGGCCGGGCGCATAGCAGTCGCCGATGCGGGCGACCCTTCGGATCCCCGCCTTCGCCAAGGCATTCTCGTCCGCCATCAGCTCGTGATAGAGCCCGTCGATCGGCGCCATGGACGTGACCATGACCACCGAACGGCAGGCGCGCGAGCGCTTGCGCCCGGTGTAGACGCAGGCGAGCTCCACCCCGTCGCGGTCCACGGCGGCGACGGAATGAGAGACCACAATCTCCACCCCGCGTTCCAAAAGCCGGCGCTGGATGCGGCCTTGCTCCAGAGTGAAGGTGCTCCAGGGTGCCACCACGCCCTGGGGGGTCACGTAGATCACCTGTCGCCCCGCCAGGGCCAAGGCCTCCGCCACCACCGACGCCAGGTAGAAGTGCTCGTCGTCGAACAGCACGACGGGACCTTCGGGCAGGGTGCCCGCCATCACGTCGTCCGCCGTGAACACGTTGGCCCCCTCGCTGCCCGGTATCGGGAAGCTGTGCACCCGCCCGACCCCATCCTTGCGCCAGTGGGCGCCGGTCGCGACCGCCACCAGCGAACAGCCGGTCTCGCGCACCTCGGCCGCGGTCATGCGGCTGCCGCGATAGACCTCGACGTTGGGCATCTTGGCGATCTGGCCGATCCGATAGTCCTTGACCCGCGCCCAGGTGGCGAGTCCCGGCAACCGGGCCTCGCGCGTGGCCCGGCCGCCGAGTTCGGACGTCGCCTCGGCCAGGGTGACCTTATAGCCCCGCTGTCCGAGCGCCCGCGCCGCCTCCAGACCCGCCGGCCCGGCTCCCACCACCAGCACCGTGTCGTCGCCCTCCTTGGCGGGGATGCGCTCGGGGTGCCAGCCGCGCCGCCACTCCTCGCCCTGGGTCGGGTTCTGGGTGCAGCGCATGGGCGCGCCGGTGAATTCGCCGGAGACGCACACGTTGCAGCCGATGCACTCCCTGATGTCCTCGATCCGTCCTTCCTCGATCTTCTTCGGCAGGAACGGATCGGCGATCGAGGCCCGCGCCGCGCCGATCATGTCGAGCACGCCGCCGCGGATCAGGCTGACCATCCGGTCCGGCGAGGTGTAGCGCCCCACCGCCACCACCGGCTTGGTCGTCAGCTTCTTGACGAAGCCGATGTAGGGCTCCTGGAAGCCCTCCTCGGCGAACCGGGCGGTGATCGAGTCGTTCTCCCACTCGGCGCAGTTCACGTCCCACAGATCCGGGATTTCGGCCAGCATGGCGACCACGTCGTGGCCCTCGGCGCCGACCGTGACCCCGCCTTCGCCCAGCAGCTCCTCGACGGCGAAGCGCACCACCACGCCGCAGGTGTCGCCGACCGCCTCCTTGGTTTCCTCCAGCACCTCGCGGAACAGGCGCGCGCGGTTCTCCAGGCTGCCGCCATATTCGTCGGTCCGCTGGTTGTGCCGGCGGGCGAGGAAGTGCATGGGGAGCGACAGGTCGTGCCCGGCGTAGACGACGATGATGTCGAACCCCGCCTTGCGCGCGTTCAGCGCCGCCGTCCGATGCCAGCGGCGGTAGTTTCGGATGTCGGTCTTGTCCATGGCCCGGGCCTGGATGGGTGCGACCCCGTAGCCGGCGCGGCCCGAAGGCGCCATCGGCGGCTCGCGGCTTTCGAAGCAGGCGGCGTGGTAGCCCATGTGCACGAACTCGACCCCGGCCAGGCTCTCGTGCCGGTGCACCTGTTCGGTCATGCGGGCGAGATAGGCGATGTCCTGCTCGTCCCACAGGCGGACGCAGTGGGGCGTCGAGCTGGAGTAGTGGATGTCGCACTGCTCGGTGCAAACCACCGCCCAGCCACCCTCGGCCTTCACCCCGCGCATCACCGCGGTCTGGGTGGGGAACTGCCGGCCGCCGCCGTTGCAGTGGGGGACCTGATAGAAGCGGTTCCTGGCCGTGACCGGCCCGATTTTGATGGGCTCGAACAGGATGTCGTATCGCGGATCGCGGGCCATGCTACCCTCCTCTTGTGTGCCGGCGGGACCCTAGCCCCGCTGGGGTCGCCGGCCAAGGGCTAGAGAGGCTCGCTTGGACCAGGTGACGACTGATGGCGCCTTCCGCCGCGTGGTGCGGATCGTCGCGATTCTGAATTTCGGCTACTTCGGGATCGAATTCGCCGTCGCCCTGGCGATCGGCTCGGTCTCCCTGTTCGCCGACAGCGTCGACTTCCTCGAGGACGCCTCGGTCAACGTCCT
>SHVY01000027.1 GCA_009694045.1 Alphaproteobacteria bacterium
CTCGCCCGTCTCGCCGAGCCCATGCTGGCGATCGCCCAGAGCCTCGACGGACGCCTCGATGCCGAGGCCGCCGAACTCGACTCTCCGACCCGGGTGCGGATCGAGGCCGCGATCCGGGGCCTGCGGCGGCGTGGTCAGCTCGACATCGCCGCCTGGCGGGGCATGCTCGCCTCCCTCGCCACGGAAACCCCGCCCGAGTTCGTCGACTGGTTCACGCTGGAGCGGCGCGACGGCGCCGAGGCCGACGTGGGCATGCTGCGCCACTGGCTGGACCCGACGTTGCCGTTCGCCGCGGCGGTGGTCCGCCCGTCCCACGGGGTGATCGTCACCTCGGCGACCTTGCGCGACGCAAGCGGCGATGTCGAAGCCGATTGGCAGGCCGCCGAACGCCGCACCGGTGCCACCCACCATCAGGGAACGGCGTTCCGCGTCGCCGTTCCCTCGCCGTTCGACTACGCGTCGCAGACCCGTGTCTTCGTGGTGACCGACATACGGCGGAGTGCCGACGACGCCGTGGCCGCTGCCTACCGCGAGCTGTTCTTGGCCGCCGGCGGGGGCGCGTTGGGTCTGTTCACCGCCATCACCAGGTTGAAGGACGTGCATGCCCGCATCGCCGGGGCGCTGGAGGAGTCGGGCATCGCCCTCTACGCCCAACACGTCGATGCCATGGATACGGGCACCCTGGTCGACATCTTCCGTGCCGAGGAGAACGCCTGCCTGCTTGGCACCGACGCGGTCCGCGACGGTGTCGACGTGCCGGGGCCGAGCCTGCGCCTGATCGTCTTCGATCGGGTGCCCTGGCCCCGCCCCGACATTCTGCATAAGGCCCGACACGCGGCCTTCGGCGGCGCGGCGTACAACGATCAGCTCACGCGCCTGAAGCTGCGCCAGGCCTTCGGCCGCCTGGTGCGCCGGGCCGACGATCACGGCGTCTTCGTCCTGCTCGACTCGACGCTGCCGTCGCGGCTGCTGACGGCCTTCCCCGAGGGCGTCGTCGTCGCCCGGGTCGGCCTCGCCGCGGCGATTGCCGGGGTCAAGTCCTTCCTCGGCCGTTGACCGCCGGCGGGCTGTCCGGCGACTGAGGGTCATGAGCCACACGACCGTCGATCACCATTCCGCCCTGATCTACACGATGGTGCTGATCTCGGCCTCGGACCGGGAGATGCGCGATGCGGAACTCCGCCGCATCGGCGATATCGTCCGCCGTCTCCCGGTGTTCAACGACTTCGACGAGAACGACTTGCCCGACGTTGCCCGCCAGTGCGCGGCCATGCTGAGCGGCAAGGACGGCCTCGCCATGGTGCTGACGGTGATCGAGCAGGCCCTACCGAAGAGCTTGCGCGAAACCGCCTATGCGCTCGCCTGGGAAATCGCGATCGTGGACACGCCAGTCGGCCGGGAGGAGAAGCGGCTCATCGACCTGATCGGCGAGAAGCTCGGATTGAGCCACCTCGTCACCGCCGCCATCGGACACGCCTGCCGGGCTCGCCACAAGTCGGCGTAGTTACGCGGTTACGCCACCCGCGTCGCCGCCTTCTCCGTGACGATCCAATCCAGTCTTTCGTCGTGCTCGTCGGTCGGAACCGCGTCCATCTCCTGGCCTGCGAACGCCATGCCGACCGCGATGGTGGCGGCTTGGGCCCGTAGGGCCTTGATCGTCATGTCGTAGAAGCCGCCGCCGTAGCCCAGGCGGTAGCCGCGGGCGTCGAACGCCAGCATCGGAACCAGTAGAACCGACGGGATCACCTCGTCGGCCTCGGGCGACGGGACCGGGATGCCCAGGGCGGCGGGGCGCAGCACATCGCCCGGTTCCCAGCGGCGAAAGATCAATGGCCGGTTCTTGCCGACGACGACCGGGAGGCAACAGACATGGCCCCTCTCGTGCAGCCTCGCCAGCAGGGGCCGCACGTCGAACTCGTCGCCGACCGGCCAATACCCCGAAATCGCGGTGTCGTCCGCCGGGGACAGGGAGTCGAGAAAATTCCTGGCCGCGGCGTCTCCCGCGCCCCCCCCGGCGGCACGCGCCAAACCCGCCCGGCCGAGGCGGGCCTTCTTTCGCAGCGCCGCCTTGGCATCTTGGGTCGTCATGGTTCGCGACACGACATGGGGCGATTGGACGGACCCGCACCCGCCGTTGGAGTTGCTGCTCCCACTGTGGCCCGCTTACGCAGGTGGGCGCCGCGTGTCGGAGGCACGCCTCCGCCAGAGACAGCTCCCTTCATGGAAGTATTGGCCCCAGGGACATTGGACCCCTGACGCGCGAGGCAGCATCCGTCCTCCTTGAACTTATGGAGACTCAAGGCGCGCCGCAATGCCCTCGATCCGCCGGACGATGGCATCGAGGTCTCCATCGGCGACCCCGCTGGCGCCCGTTCCGCCCGCGAGGTCCGCGCGCGCGTCGGCGAGTTCGTCGGCCACCAGGATGCTGGCCATGGCGAGCAACCGCGCATCGCCGACCTGGCCCAACGCCGCCACGAGCTGCGCCACCTTGCCGTCCACATAGCGGGCGAGGCTGAGCACGTGTTCCTGTTCGCCTTCGTCGCAGGTGACGAGGTATTCGCGTCCGTTCAGATTGACGGCCACCTGGGTCATGTTCAGGGCTCGAGGATGCGGCGCAGGTCGGCGATCGCGCCGTCGAGGCGGCTCTTCGCCTCATCGACCCGCCGGCGGGCGATGCGTTCGGCGGCCACGGCCTTGGTGCGATCGGCCGCAGCCTTCTCCGCCGCGGCCTCCAGCCGCTTCAGCGCCGAGTCGAGCCGTGCCATTGCCCCGCCCTTCGCGCCCATTCCCTCGCCGCATCAAGATGTTAACGCGCGACCTTGGGTCCGCGTGTCGACCAGAGTGATAACCGACGCCGGGGCATCGGGTCAACGATGCCCAAGGGGTCGTTAGGCGTTGACGACGCTGGAACTGCCCGCCATCTTGCGCCACCTCCGCTCCCCGAGCTTCGTCGATGCAGGCCGAGACCCGTTCCGCCCTTCCCGAGGTGACCGATCGCGACATGGCGAACGCCATCCGGGCGCTCGCCATGGACGCCGTCGAACGGGCTAAATCCGGCCATCCCGGCATGCCCATGGGCATGGCCGATGCAGCCACCGCGCTGTTCACCCAGGTCCTGCGCTTCGATCCGGCCCATCCGGATTGGCCCGACCGTGACCGATTCGTGCTTTCGGCGGGCCATGGGTCGATGCTGCTCTACGCGCTCCTCCATCTCACCGGCTATGCCGACATGACGATGGAAGAGATCAGGAATTTCCGCCAGCTCGGCAGCCGAACGGCCGGTCATCCGGAGTATGGCCACGCCGCCGGCATCGAGACCACCACGGGTCCCCTCGGCCAGGGCCTCGCCAATGCGGTTGGCATGGCGCTCGCCGAACGGCTGCTCGGCGAGCGGTTCGGGGCCGGGCTGGTCGATCATCGGACCTATGTCGTGGTCGGCGATGGCTGCCTGATGGAGGGGATCAGCCACGAGGCCGCGTCGCTCGCCGGTCACTTGCGGCTCGGCAAGCTGATTGCCCTGTGGGATGACAACCGGATTTCGATCGACGGACCGACCGATCTGTCGGTGTCCGACGACGTCATCGCCCGGTTCCGCGCCTATGGCTGGGCGACCGCCGCGGTGGACGGGCACGACGGCGCCGCCGTCATCGCCGCCTTGCATCGGGCCGCGGCCTCGGACCGACCGACCCTGATCGCCTGTCGCACCACGATCGGGTATGGCGCGCCGACCAAGGGGGGAACCGCCGCGACCCACGGGGCGCCGCTCGGCGAGGCGGAGGTCGCCGCCGCGCGTCAGCGGCTTGGGTGGTCGCACCCGCCCTTCGAGATCCCGGCCCCGGTCGCCGCGCGCTGGCGCGACGCCGGACGGCGCGGGTCATCCGTCCGCGCCGCGTGGCAGACCCGGGTCGACGCCCTTGCCAAGGACACGCGAGCGACCTATCTCGCGGCACTCGCCGGCGAACTGCCCGGCGGCTGGAAGGACGCCATGTCCCGGTTCCGCGAGGGTCTGGTGGCCGCGCCGCAGAACATCGCCTCGCGCCGGGCGAGCGAGCTGGCGCTCGAGGTCCTGACGGCCGCGATCCCGGAGCTGATCGGTGGGTCCGCCGACCTCACCGGCTCGAACAACACCAAGACTATCCACACGCCTCCCCTCAGGCCGGGGCAGTTCCAGGGCCGCTACGTCTATTACGGCGTGCGAGAGCATGCGATGGCCGCGGCCATGAACGGCATGGCGTTGCATGGCGGCGTGATTCCCTATGGCGGAACATTTCTGGTGTTCTCCGACTATTGCCGGCCGGCGATCCGGCTGGCCGCGTTGATGGGGCAGAGGGTGGTGTTCGTCCTGACCCACGATTCGATCGGGTTGGGCGAAGACGGCCCGACCCACCAGCCGGTCGAGCATCTCGCGAGCCTGCGGGCCATCCCCAACTTGCTGGTCATGCGCCCGGCGGACGCGATCGAGACGGCGGAATGCTGGGAACTCGCGTTGGAGAACCGGGATCGGCCGAGCGTGCTCGCGTTGTCGCGCCAGAACCTTCCGCCCTTGCGCCAGGATGCCGGCCAGAATCGCTCGGCACGCGGCGGCTATGTCCTGCTCGAAGCCGATGGTCCGGCGCGCGTCACCCTGATCGGCACGGGATCCGAGGTGGCGATCGCCGTCGCCGCGCACGCCGAACTTGCGCGCCAGGGCGTGGCGACCCGCGTCGTCTCCCTGCCCTGCTGGGAGTTGTTCGGGGCACAGGACGCCCACTATCGCGCGTCCGTCCTCGGACCCGGCACCGTCCGGATCGGCATCGAAGCCGGATCGCCCCTGGGCTGGGAACGATTTGTCGGCGATGATGGCGTCATCATCGGCATGACGGGCTTCGGCGCGTCGGCTCCGGCCGGCGCGCTCTACGCTCATTTCAAGATCACGCCCGAGACCGTGGTCGCGGCCGCGCTGGCCCTGCTCCAGCGCTGATCTCCAGGAGGACAAAACACTCATGACCCTGCGCGTCGCCATCAACGGATTCGGCCGCATCGGCCGCAACATCCTGCGCGCTCTCCACGAATCGCGGCGCGACGACATCCTGGTGGTCGCCGTCAACGACCTGGCTCCGACCGAAACCAACGCCCACCTGCTGCGGCGCGATTCGGTGCATGGCGCCTTCCCCGGCACGGTGACGGTCAAGGGCAACGTCATCGACATCGGTAGCGGGCCGATCGAGGTGCTGGCCGAGCGCGATCCGGCGAAGCTGCCCTGGTCGCGCCTCGAGGTGGACGTCGCGTTGGAATGCACCGGGCTGTTCACCACCAGGGACAAGGCGGCGGCGCACCTGACCGCCGGGGCCAGGCGGGTCCTGGTATCCGCCCCGGCCGACGGAGCCGACCTCACGATCGTCTACGGCGTCAACCACGACAAGCTGAGGCCCGACCACACGGTGATCTCGAATGCCAGTTGCACGACCAACTGCCTGGCTCCCATGGCCATGATCCTTCACCAGACCGTGGGCATCGCCCAGGGGTTCATGACCACGGTGCACGCCTACACCGGCGACCAGCCAGTGCTGGACGTGCAGCACAAGGACCTGCGCCGCGCCCGCGCCGCCGCGTTGTCGATGATCCCGACGTCGACCGGGGCCGCCAAGGCGGTGGGCCTGGTGCTGCCCGAACTCAAGGGCAAGCTGGACGGCACCGCGGTGCGGGTGCCGACCCCGAACGTCAGCCTGGTCGATCTGGTGTTCAACGCCAAACGCGCGACCACCGCCGAGGAGGTCAACGAGGCCATGATCGCGGCCGCCAACGGCGCGCTCAAGGGCATCCTGGCCGTCACCGACGAACCGCTGGTTTCGTCCGACTTCAACCACAATCCGGCCAGCTCGACCTTCGACCTGACCCAGACCCAGGTGGTCGACGGGACCCTGGTGCGCGTTCTGTCCTGGTACGACAACGAATGGGGCTTCTCCAACCGGATGTGCGATGCGGCCGCGGCGGTCGGTCGCCTGGGCTGATGGCCCATTTCCGCACCCTCGACGATCTCGACGTCAGGGGCCGCCGCGTCCTCGTCCGGGTCGATCTCAACGTCCCGACCCGGGACGGCCGCGTAACCGACGCGACCCGGATCGAACGGGTCGCCCCGACGATCGCCGAGCTAGCCGACAAGGGGGCGCGGGTGATCGTCCTGTCCCACTTCGGCCGGCCGAAGGGTAGGTCGTCGTCGGCCATGTCGCTGTCGCCCTTGGTGGCTCCCCTGTCGCAGGCGCTCCGGGGTCGCCCCGTCGCCTTCGCCACCGACTGCATCGGTCCCGCCGCCATGAGTGCGGCGACATCCCTGCGCGATGGCGACGTGCTTCTGCTGGAGAACGTCAGGTTCCACGGCGGCGAGGAGGCGAACGATCCGGTCTTCACCAAGGCCTTGGCGGCCCTGGGTGAGCTCTATGTCAACGACGCGTTCTCCGCCGCCCACCGTGCCCACGCCTCTACCGAGGGCCTTGCCCGCGAGCTTCCCGCCGCCGCCGGCCGCCTGATGCAGGAGGAGCTGGAAGCGCTGGACGCCGCCCTGACCGCGCCGGCTCGCCCGGTGATGGCCGTCGTTGGCGGGGCGAAGGTTTCGAGTAAACTCGACGTGCTCGGCAACCTCGTCGGCAAGGTGGATGTCCTGGCGATCGGCGGCGGCATGGCCAACACGTTCCTGTTCGCCCAGGGGATCGCGGTCGGCAAATCGCTGTGCGAACGCGATCTGGCCCCGACCGCGCGCACCATCGGCGAGCGCGCCGCCGCCGCGGGCTGCCGCATCGTTCTCCCCGTGGACGCGGTCTGCGCCCGCAGGTTCGAAGCCGGGGCGCCGCGCGAAACCGTGGCCATCGGGGCGGTGGCCGGGGATGCCATGATCCTGGACGTCGGGCCCGCCACCGTCGCCGCCGTCACCGTCGAGCTGGAAGTCTGCCGGACCCTGCTGTGGAACGGCCCCCTTGGCGCCTTCGAGCTGGACGGGTTCGCCGCCGGCACAATCGCCCTCGCCCAAGCCGCCGCGCGCCTCACCGGCCGGGGCAAGCTGGTCTCGGTCGCGGGTGGTGGAGACACCGTCGCCGCGCTCGCGATGGCCGGGGTCGAAGACGACTTCACCTACGTCTCGACCGCCGGCGGCGCATTTCTCGAATGGTTGGAAGGCAAGGAGTTGCCCGGTGTCGCCGCCCTTGCGCATTGATCGGCCCATCAAGAAGCCCCCGGGGCCGCGCGCCATCGTCGTGCATGACCGTGACGACGCCGAAGCCGCCGCCGCCGAGGCCCTGGCCGCCGACGTGCCGGTGATCCTGCTGACGGCCCAGGGTGCCGCCGCGTTCGCCGGCGTGGACTATCTGCTTGGAATGATCGCCCAAGGAGCAGCCCCCGCGCCGGGCGCGAAGGTGGAAGCGGTGCTCGATTGCGACGAAGCCGCCGGCGACGTGCTCAACGCGATCCGCGTGGGCTGGAAGCGGATCCTGTTCACCGGCGATCCCGAACTCGGCGCCAAGCTCGCCGACATCGTGGGCCAGGCCGGCGGGACGCTCCTGACCCGCCGCCCCGAAGCCCTCGATCTGGAAGGCGAACGCAACCCCCACGCCGCCTGCCGCGCCTGGCTCAAGCTCGGCGTGCGTTAGGCCAAGCCGGCGACGATCGTGCGGTAGCTCGGTTCGGAGAACGCCTTGAGCGTGGTCGTGCGAATGTTACCGGTCGCGGCGATCGACAAAGCCAACTTGGCCATCGTCTCGTCGTCCGGCGCGTTGAAGATGGCCACCAGGTCGTAGGTGCCGATCGTCATGTAGAACTTGGTCATCTCGCAGCCCATCTTCTTCGCCAGAGCGTGGGCCGCGTCGAGGCGCTTGGGCGAATCCTTGACGGACTTGACCCCCTGATCGGTCCAGTTCATGAGCGTGATGTACTTGGCCATGGCGATCCTCCCGGGTTAGTCTTGGCACGATCATCGTCGCACGCGCGCCACGGGTTGACGAGCGCCAACATGGCGCAAGATTCGCGATGCCGGTAGAGTTCGATCCGCCATGACGGACCCAGCGACCAACCGACGGTTTGCGGCGATCCTCTGAGCCGACGTGGAGGGCTACAGCCGCCTGATGGGCATGGACGAGGCCGGGACCTTGGCCGCGCTTGGCGCCAGCCGCGCCCTGATCGATCCGCTGATTACCGCGAACGGGGGCCGGGTCGTCGGCACCGCCGGCGACAGCCTGCTCGCCGAGTTCGGCAGTGCCGTGGCGGCGGTCGCCTGCGCCGTGGCTATGCAGCGGGCTCGCGCGGAACGCAACGCGCCCTTGCCCGACGATCGCCGCATGCGCTTCCGCGTCGGCATCAACCTAGGCGACGTGATGGTGAGCGGCAACGACATCCACGGCGACGGGGTCAACGTCGCCGTCCGGCTCGAACGGCTGGTGGAGCCGGGCGGGATTTGCATTTCCCGGGTCGTGCTCGATCAGATCGAGGGCCGCTTACCCGTGACGGCCGAGGATCTTGGCGACCAGACAGTCAAGAACATCGCGAAACCGGTGCGAGTCTTCCGGGTCGCGGACGCGGCCGGCGAGGACGATCCGGCACGGCGGCGCGTCGCACCGACGGTTGGGGAGAAGGCTTCGGTCGCCATACTGCCCTTCGCCAACATGAGCGGCGACCCCGAGCAGGAGTATTTCAGCGACGGCATCACCGCCCAGCTCATCGAGGCGGTGACCGGCAACCACGTCTGGGCCGAACGCTACGACCGGGAACTCGCCGACATCTTCGCGGTGCAGGACGACGTGGCGCGGGGCATCGCCATCACCGTCGCCGGACGGGTCACCGCGGCGGGCATCTCGCGCACCCATCGGGTGCCGACGCAGAACCTCACCGCCTACGACAATTACCTCCGCGCCCTCGAGTTCCACCAGATGTACGACGGGTCGCCCCAGTCCGAGCCGTTCCTGCTTAAGGCCATCGAACTCGATCCACGCTTCGCCCTCGCGCACGCTTTTCTTTCGCTCGTGAATACGGTCAGAATTCTTCTACACCAATGAACCGAGCCACCTGGACGTAGCGCTTCGCCACGGCCAAATCGCCGTCACACTGGATCGCGATGAGGCGTTGTGTCATCGGGCCGTCGCCCACCCCCTGATGTTCCTTGGCCGCCTCGACGAGGCCGGGGCCTATTTGGATCGGGCCGAGTCGCTGAATCCGAATAACACCGTCATGAAGGCGTTCCGATGCATGTGGCTCAACTACGTCGGGCGGACGAATGAAGCCCTTGCCGAGATCGACGCGGTGCTGAGGCGGGATCCCTTTCTCCCCGATTGGATCTGGGACTTGTTCGGCATGGCGTTTACCGTGGCGGGCCGCTACGAGGAGGCGATCGGCGCCTACAATCGCGAGGTCCAGGTTCCGCCATGGGGGTACGCCTATATGGCGATTTGCCATGTTTCCCTCGGCCATTCGGACGAGACGCGACAGGCCATGGCCCGGTACCGCGAGGTCACGCCTGCCGCAAGCGTCGCGACGTTTCTGTCGTCGGAGCCCTATCGCGATCCCACGACCATCGCGCGCTTCCGCGACGCCTTGCTTAAGGCCGGCTGCCCGAAAACGCGGGAGGGACGCTAACCACGCGTTAGGGGCCACCGGGTTGAACTGGCGGCCTCGCTCGGCTATCCAGGTCGGGCACTGCGCCATTGCGACAAGGAGCGGCCGGCCATGAAGATCACGCGGCGGGTGAAGAAGATTCTCTCGTGGTACGAGAGCGACAACCCGGGCACCAAGACGAACCTCGCCCGCATCCTGATGGCGGGCAGGCTCGGCGGCTCCGGCAAGCTGGTGATCCTGCCGGTGGACCAGGGCTTCGAGCACGGGCCGGTGCGCAGCTTCGCGCCCAACCCGGCGGCCTACGACCCGCACTATCTGTTCCAGTTGGCGATCGACGCCGGGCTGTCGGCCTACGCCTCGGTGCTCGGCATGATCGAGCAGGGCGCCGACACGTTCGCCGGGCAGATTCCACTGATCCTCAAGGTCAACAGCGCCAACACCCTGCAACGCACCAAGGAAGCCCCCGATCAGGCCGTCCACGGCACCGTTGACGATGCGCTCAGGCTGGGCTGCTCGGCGGTCGGGTTCACCATCTATCCCGCCTCGGACACGCAATTCGACCTGATGGAGGAGATCTGCGAGATCGCCGCCGAGGCCAAGGCCGCCGGCCTCGCCGTCGTGGTCTGGTCGTATCCACGGGGGGGCGCACTGTCGAAGGAAGGCGAGACCGCCATTGATGTGATCGCCTACGCCGCCCACATGGCGGCCCTGCTCGGCGCTCACATCATCAAGGTCAAGCCGCCGACCGCGCATATCGAGCAGAAGGAGGCCAAGGCCGCCTACGAGAAGGCGGGAGTCGATCTTTCGACGCTGGCCAAGCGCATCGCCCACGTGAAACAGGCGTCCTTCGCCGGCAAGCGGATCGTCGTGTTCTCGGGTGGCGAGGCCAAGGACACCGAGGGGCTGTTGAACGTAATTCGGTCCCTCCGGGACGGGGGCGCCGACGGCTCGATCATCGGCCGCAACTCGTTCCAGCGCCCCCGCGCCGAGGCGCTCGCCCTGCTCGACCAGGTTATCAAGGTCTATCAAGGCAAGGCGTGACGCCCGCGTGAAGGCAGCGGAGCGGCCACGGCTCTACCTGGTCGTGCCGCCCGGCGTGGATCGGGCCGGGCTGCAAGCGGCATGCGACGGCGGCGACGTGGCCTGCGTCGAGCTTGCCGATCCGATCCCTGCCCTGATCACCCTCGCCCAGGATCGCGGGATCGCGGTCCTGTTGCGCGATGACCCGGCCGGGGCGGTCCGCTTGGGATGCGACGGCGTGTTCCTGGCGACAGCCGCCGCCGACGTTGCCGCCGCGCGTCGCATGGTCGGCCCCGATCGGATCGTCAGCGTGGATGCCGGGGGGTCACGCCACCGTGCCATGGAAGCGGGCGAGGCCGGAGCCGACGCGGTCGCGCTGGATCCATCCCTGATTGCCTGGTGGTCCGCGCTGTTCGAGGTTCCCTGCTTGGCCCGACCTCCCGTCGCTGCCGCCGACATCCCGGCCTTGGTCGCGGCAGGCGCGGATTTCGTGGCGGTCACGGATGCGGTCTGGACCGCACCCGTGGGTCCTGGTGCCGCGATCGCGGCGTTGAACGGGGCGCTCGACACGGCGTGGACAACTTGCTAGGTTCCGCGCCTTCGCGAAAACACACCCTCCAATGGTCCGAAGATGAAGATTTCCGGCGTCGAAGTACGCCCCGGCATGGTGCTGGAACATCAGAACCGACTGTGGGTCGCGATCAAGATCATGCACACCAAACCCGGCAAGGGCGGCGCTTATATGCAGGTCGAGCTCAAGGATCTGCGCGACGGCACCAAGCTCAACGAGCGTTTCCGCTCGGCCGAAAGCGTCGAGCGCGTGCGACTGGACGACCACGACTACCAGTACCTGTACGGCGAGGACACCAGTCTTACCTTCATGGACAGCGAAACCTTCGAGCAGATCACCATCCCGCGCGAACTGGTGGGCGACCAGGCCGTCTTCCTCCAGGATGGAATGACGGTGACGATTTCCTCCTACGAGGACTCGCCGATTTCCGTCGAATTGCCCGAGACCGTGGTGTGCGACATCGAGGAGACCGACGCGGTGGTCAAGGGCCAGACCGCCGCCTCGTCGTACAAGCCGGCGCGCCTGTCAAACGGGGTGCGCGTCATGGTGCCGCCCCACATCTCGTCCGGCGACCGTATCGTCGTCAGCACCGCCGATTCGTCGTACCGCGAACGCGCCAAGGCCTGAGGAGCGCCGACCCTTGGCGGTCCGCTCGGCCCTCATCACCGTCATGGCCGCGGCCGCCGACAAGGCGGCCCGCCGTCTGATCCGGGACTTCAACGAGGTCGAGCAACTTCAGGTCAGCCGCAAAGGACCTGCGGATTTCGCGTCCGCCGCCGACCTGATGGCCGAGCGGACCCTCAAGACGGAGCTCGCCAAGGCTCGGCCAGGCGCCGGGATGCTGGCGGAGGAATCCGCGGCGGAACCCAGCCGCGACGGCACCCGCTGGATCATCGATCCGCTCGACGGCACCCTCAACTTCCTGCACGGCATCCCCCATTTCGCCATCTCGATCGCCTTCGAGAGCCAGGGCGACGTGGTCGCGGGACTGGTGTTCGATCCGATCAAGAACGAGACCTATTGGGCCGAGAACGGGCGTGGCGCCTATGTCAACGACCGGCGATTGCGGGTCTCCTCACGCAAATATATGGAAGACGCGCTGATCGTCCACGGTCAGGCCGAACCCGGACCCGCCGATCGCGCGCCGTTCTGGGCCGAGATCGAAGGCGTCATCGCCGCCGGCGCGGCCGTGCGGCGGTTCGGTGCGGCGGCCCTCGATCTCGCCTACGTCGCCGCCGGCCGTTTCGATGGCTACTGGGAAGCGGGCGTGAAGCCCTGGGACATCGCCGCCGGTGCCCTGATCGTGCGCGAGGCCGGTGGGCTGGTGACCGAATCGCGGGGCGGCACCGGCTATCTCGAGTCCGGCGACATCCTGGCCGCGACCCCGCTTCTGCATCCGCTTCTGCTCAAGACCCTCGCCCGTGTCCGCCACGATCCCGCCATGGTTCGGAGCTAAGGCCCCGGGCACGCCGTTGAGGCGCTGGTTTCCCTGGGTTAAGGTGCGCCCGACCGCAACCGGCGCGCCGCCGCCCGACAACCACCACGGAGCCGACAACCTGATGGCATCGCCCACGTTCTCGGCCAGGTGGCGGGTCACGCGGTGGCCCTGGTCAGGCGTGGCGGCCCTGGTCGTCGCGCTGTCGGCGACGCCCGGCTCGACCCAGACCACCACGTACATCGGCGGCGGCGGCGGGTCCGGGGTGACCATAGACCCCGCGGCGCTCGATCGGCTGGGTCCTCGCCAAAGCCATGCTCGCAATTCCCTGGTCATTCCCCTGACCTCGCAGATCGGCGGGACCGGCGACATGTACAGTCCCCTCGCGGCGGCTCTTCCGCCTCTGCCGACGATCCCAACCATGGTCGCCCCGGCGGCATCGACGCCGAGCATCGTGGTGGCGAGCCAACCGCCCCTCCCGCCCGAGCCCGAGTCTCCGACCGTGCCCGCCGTGGTTCAGCCAGAACCCGCCATGGCGGCGATGGTCGCGGCGGCCGTGCCACCGGTGCCGGCGCAGCCGCTGCCCCAGGCCGAGCCGATCCCGCAGGTCCAGAATCTGATCCCCGATGAACCGGCGGCCGCCGAGCCAGTGCCAGTGCCGGAACCGGAGCCGGCGGCGGCGATGGTCGCCACCACCACCCCGCCTGGAGCGTTGGACCTGACCCGGCCGGTGACGCTGGTGACCCTCGGTTTCGCGGCCAAGGAATCGGCCCTGCGTCCCGATGCGATCAGGGCACTGGACGCTGTCGTCGCGGCCATGTCCGCCGATGTGGGCGCGCGAATCCAACTCGTGGCGTTCGCCGGCGGGACCGGCTCCAGCGCCTCGGCGGCGCGGCGCCTATCCTTGTCCCGCGCGCTTGCGGTACGCGCCTATCTCATCGAGCGGGGCGTCCGTTCGACCCGCATGGATGTCCGCGCCCTGGGCGCGAAACCGGACGGCGGCCCGACCGAGCGGGTCGACGTCGTCGCCCTACCCCGCTGAACCCGTCGACCAGGGATCAGGAGCCCAACATGAGCCGACCGCAAACCTTCATCTTCCGCATGGCGCTGTTCCTGGTGCTGGTCGGGATCGTCGTCGTTCTGCTCTACCCGGTGGTTTCCACCGCGTTTCTCGCGAATCCCTGGCTCAACGGGCTGATCATCTCGGTCTTCCTGTTTGGGATCGTCCATTCATTCCGCCAGCTTCTGCGCATCGAGCCAGAAGTGCGTTGGATCGAATCGTTCCGCCGCGCGCAGCCGGGACTGTCGGTGGCCGAGCCGCCGACCCTGCTCGCCCCGATGGCGACCATGCTGGGCGAACGCCGGGGGCGGGTGACCCTGTCGGCGACCGCGATGCGGTCCCTGCTGGACGGCATCGGCTCGCGCCTCGACGAGTCCCGCGAAACCAGCCGCTACATGATCGGACTGCTGATCTTCCTCGGGCTGCTCGGCACCTTCTGGGGCCTGATCCTGACCATGCGGTCGATCGAGGACGTGATCCAGGGTCTGGAAGTCACGGGCAGCGACTTCGGCGCCATGTTCGCCAATCTGAAGGTGGGACTTGGAGCCCCGCTCGAAGGCATGGGCACCGCGTTCTCGACCTCCCTGTTCGGCCTCGCGGGTTCGCTCGTCCTCGGCTTTCTCGACCTGCAATCGGGACAGGCGCTCAATCGCTTCTACAACGAATTGGAGGAATGGCTGTCGAGCCTCACCCGGCTTCCCTCCGGGGCCGGACTGGCGGATAGCGACCAGTCGGTTCCAGCCTACGTCAGTGCCCTGCTCGAGCAGACCGCCGAAAGCCTCGAGAGTCTGCAACGCATTCTGGTGCGCGGCGAGGAGAGCCGCCGTGCGGCGGATACGAGCCTGACCCAGCTCGCCGAACGGCTGGCGACCCTCACCGACCAGATGCGGACCGAGCAGGCCGTTCTCCTCAAGCTCGCCGAGGGCCAGGTGGACATCAAGCCGATCCTCGTGCGTCTGACGGAAGTCGCCGCCATGAGCGCCGGGGGCATGGACGAGGGCAGCCGCACCCACATTCGCAACATCGACGTGGCGATGAACCGCCTGCTCGAGGAGACCATCAAGAGCCGCAGCCAGCTCGTCGAGGAACTGCGCGGCGAGATCAAATTGCTCGCCCGCACCGTCGCCGCCGCGGTCGAAACGCGGCGCCCGAGCTAGCCCATGGCCCTCCGCGGCCGACGGTCGGCGTACACCATCGACCCATGGGCGGGATGGGTCGACGCGCTCTCGACCCTGCTGATCGTCTTCATCTTTCTGCTGGTGGTGTTCTCCCTCGCCCAGATCTCGCTTACCCAGATCCTGAGCGGCCGCAACGAGGCTCTGGCCGAGCTCCAGTCCCAGGTGGACGAGCTCGCCGATCTGTTGGCGTTGGACCGGCAGGCCAACGCCGACCTCAGGCTCAATGTCGCCCAGCTCTCGTCGGAACTGCAGCGCTCGGTCGCTACCCGCGACGACCTGTCGGCCCAACTGTCCGCCGCGATCACCGCCCGCGAAACGGCCGTGGAAGAACTTGCCCGGGCGCGCGACGACCTGGCGGAGCGCGCGCAGGAGGTGGCATCGACGGAGGCCGACCTCACGTTGAAGCTCAGCGAAATCGAATCCCTGCGCCGTGACATTGCCGCCCTCGAGGATTTGCGGCGGCAACTCGAAAGCGAGGTGACCAAGCTCGCGGTCGGGCTGGAGGACAGCAAGGACCAGTTGGCGCTGCTCACGGCCGACACGGCCAGCTTGCGCGACAGGTCGAAGGAGCTGGAAGCGCGCATGGCCGACGCCGAGGAGCGAACCATGCTCGCTCAGACCGAGATCGAGCAGCGCGAAATTCGGCTGTCCGAACTCGTCGACCTGCTGGCCCTCGCCGACCGCGATCTCAAGGACGAACGCACGTTGTCGGCCGAGGCCCAGACCCAGGTCGCGCTCCTCAACCAACAGATTGCCGCCTTGCGCGAGCAACTCGCGGCCTTGTCCGAGGCCCTGGACCTCGTCAAGGTAGAGGCCGAGGATAAGGACATCCAGATCGCCGATCTCGGCCGGAAGCTCAACCTCGCTCTGGCCAGCAAGGTGCAGGAACTCGAGCGCTATCGCTCCGAGTTCTTTGGTCGCCTGCGCGAGGTTCTGGGCGAACATCCCGACGTGCGCATCGAGGGCGATCGCTTCGTGTTCCAGTCGGAGGTCCTGTTCGCCTCCGGCTCGGCCGATCTCGGCGCGGAGGGCAAGACACAGCTCGGCGCCATCGCCGCCACGCTGCTGGAGATCGCCGCGACGATCCCGACCGATCTCCATTGGATCCTGCGGGTCGACGGTCACACCGACATCGTGCCGATCAACAATCTTCTCTATCCCTCGAACTGGGAACTCTCGACCGCGCGGGCGATCTCGGTGGTGAGGTTCCT
The DNA here is from genome assembly GCA_009694045.1 of Alphaproteobacteria bacterium. GTDB lineage: Bacteria > Pseudomonadota > Alphaproteobacteria > SP197 > SP197 > SHVY01. Next base: position 16,049 of record SHVY01000027.1, read on the forward strand.
GATCTCCCAGGGCGTGCCGGCCAACCGGCTGGTCGCCGCCGGTTTCGGCGAGTTCCAGCCGATGGACGCCCGCGACGACGAGATCGGCCGCCGCCGCAATCGCCGCATCGAACTCAAACTGGACCAGCGCTAGTGTCCCGATTCTGAAATTCGCTCCGAGGGTAGCCGCGCGATAGGGCGAACTTCGAAACCACGACACTAGGGTTCGGTGACGTCGGGGATGAAGAAGTCCAGCGCGGGCGCCGCCTGAGCGCAGGCGATGTCGAGGCCGTCGGCGGACCCTGTCGCGACGAACTCCGCCACGAGCGAGCCCACGCACGCTTCCGCTTCCTCCGTGCCGTGGGCCGGTCCCTTCAGCACCACGAGGCGGCCATTCGCCAGGCCTGGCAGCATTGCCTCGGACATCGCGGGCACCGCCCAGGGGTCGATCTCGCCGGCGATCAGCAGCGTGGGCATGTCCAGGTCGATGGCCGGCGCTTCGACCGGTGCCGCAACGGCCGGGGCCCACAGCGCGCAGGCGTCGCGGTAGGCCCTGGCCCAGCCGTCGCCGAGATAGGTCAGCTTGGTCGCATCGACCAGGTCGGTGGTCGCCAGGTCCGGCCCATCCTCGACGCAACGGGCATCCAGGTGCGCTCCCAGGTCGAGATCATCGAGCCGTTGGCGCACCACCAGGATCAGGGCCGCGGCGGGCCCCAGATCGCCGGCCGCTGTCGCGGCGATCGCCGCCGGAACCCGCCCATAGGTCTCGGGGTCGTCAAGCGCCAGTCGCAGACCCGTGCCGAACGTGTCGTCGCCGAGCGTCACGGTCGCGTCGTGTCCCATCTCCGGATCGGTCACGATCACCGAGCCGGGTTCCTTCCGCAGCCGCGCGAGCCCCCGGGTGAAATCGCGCTTTACATCGTCGAACGCCTTGCGGCATGGACCGTTGCGGGCACAGCGGACGAACAGTTGATCGAAGGCCCGCTGCGCGGCCGCGGCGAAGGCCAACGTCGGATTGAAGTCCGGTGGCCAGGCGCCCCGCAAAGCAAGGGCGCGGACCCGATCTTCGTTGCCGGCCGCATAGGCAAGGGCAACGCGTGTGGCGGGACCATCGGCGAACAGGTCGATCCGCTCGATCCCCAACGCAACCCGAACCGCGTCGAGGTCCGCGACCGCCAGGGCGCTCGTGGTTCCGCTGCGATCCCCATCCGCCTGGCACGCCGCGATCGCCGATGCGGGCAGCAGATCACCGAACATCGCCTCCAGCGACGGGTAGAGCGGGCAATCCTTGCCGCCGGCGCCGGTCCCCCGCGCGCCCACGAAGATCACGTCTCGAGTCGCGCCGACCCCATCGAAGGTCGCGGCGAGACCGCCGACCCAGCGATCCAGCGCCGAACCCGGATCACCGGCGATCACCACAAGGGGCGTAGCACCTGTCGCCTCCGTTGCCGGAAGACGGACGACCTCGATCCGCGTCGTCCGATCGTCGCCGGGGTCGGGTCCGTACGGCACGTCCACCGTGCCGCACAGGGCGCGCGTCGGCAGATCGGCCCGGCCGCATGCCGCGAACGGCGCACCGTCCGCCGCCGCCGTAGCCATGGCAGCCAGCAAGGCGACGGTCCATGCTCCAAGCCCTATGCCAACCATGCGCTCGCGGCCCGCACCTCGCCGACGGCGCGGCCCTGGGTGTTGGTGACGGTGGCAAGGGATGCCGAACCGAGGCGCGCGACGACATCGTCATCGATCGCGCCGAGCCAGCGCAGCAGGTGCAGCATGGCGATCTCGTTGGCCCGCCCCGCCCCGTCGTCGATCTTCAGGGCAATGCCGAGGCCCTTGGCGGGAACCGCCGCCGCGAACACGCCCTCGGCGCCCGACTTCACGAACACCCGATCGCCCACGATCTCGAGCAGAACCGTGGTGAACCGCCCCGCCCCAGCGTATAGGCGGGGATTCGCCACGATCGCCCCGCGTAGGCGCCGAATCGCGCTCGCACGCTCGGGCGCCATGCCCGACGGATCGGCGACGCGCGCCATCGCCTGGGCCAGCCCACGCAAGGGAATTCCGAGGGTCGGAATGCCGCAGCCATCGACCCCGACCGCGATCCTGGTCACGTCGACCCCGGTCATGTCGCCGATCGCGCGGGTCACCCGTTGCTGCACGGGATGGTCCGGCAAGGTGTACCCCTTGGTCGGCACCCCCAGATGACGCGCGACCGTCAGAAACCCGGCATGCTTCCCCGAGCAGTTGTTGTGCACCCGGCTCGGCCGCATCCCCACCCGGATTAGGGCGTCCGCGGCCGGTCGGTCAATCGGCGCATGCGGGCCGCATTCGAGATCGGCCTCGCCCAGTCCGAGCCGCGCCAGCCAGGCCGTGACCGCCTCGACATGGGCGGACTCCGCGCTGTGGGACGACGCGGCGAGCGCGAGTTCGCCGTCGCTCACGTTGAAGGCCGCCGCGGCGCCGGTTTCGATCAGCGGCAGCGCCTGGATGGACTTGATCGCCGAACGGGGGAACGTCGCCTCGTCGACATCGCCCCAGGACGCCCGAAGGCCCCCCTTCGCGTCCAGGACGACGGCCCGCCCCGCGTGTCGGCTTTCAACGATGCCGCCGCGGGTGACCTCGACCAGAACCGGATTGGGGGACATCGTGGGGCTTGCCTCGCGGCGGCGGGAGCGGCAGCTTCACCGCATGCGCGGATATTTCGGTATCGGAGTCGAAGGTATAAGCAAGCCGATGAACGTCGGCAATCTCTTCCGCTCCGCCCACGCGTTCGGATCGAGCTTCGTCTTCACCATCGGCGCGGACTTGCCGCGCAACACATCGAAATCCGACACGTCGGAAGCGGCCCTGCAGGTTCCCTACTACCCGTTCTCGGATCTCGCGGCGTTGCGCTTGCCCAAGGGCTGTTCTCTCGTGGGGGTGGAACTCCGCGACGACGCAACGGCCCTGCCGAATTTCCACCATCCGCGCTGCGCCGCCTACGTTCTAGGCCGCGAACGTGGCAGCCTCAGTCCCGACCTCGTCGCCATGTGCGATCACCTGGTCAAGATTCCGACAAAGTTCTGCATCAACGTCGCCTCCGCTGGCGTCGTCGTGATGTACGACCGGTTGATAAGCCTGGGCCGGTTCGCCGGCCGGCCATTGATGGTGGGAGGAGAGCCCGTGCCCTTGCCGGATCATGTCTTTGGACCGCCGAAGAGCCGCAAGGCCCGACGATGAGCGGGCGCAAGCTTGAACAGCTCGGCGTCAAGGTCCCCCTGCCGGACTCGCCCCAATCCGCGATCCTCGAGCGCATCGCCAACGCCGACCGTGGCAAGACCTATCTGGTCCGCTTCACCTGCCCGGAGTTCACGTGTATTTGCCCGGTGACGGGGCAACCCGACTTCGCCCACCTGGTCATCGATTATGACCCGGACCGCTGGCTGGTCGAAAGCAAGTTGCTCAAGTTTTTTTCTCGGGTCCTATCGCAACCATGGCGCCTTCCACGAGGCCACGACCCTTGCCATCGCCGACCGCCTCGTCGCCACCTTGAATCCCACCTGGCTGCGGATCGGCGGCTACTGGTATCCGCGAGGCGGCATGCCGATCGACGTCTTTCACCAGACCGGCGTCCCACCAAAGGGCCTCTGGCTCCCGGATCAGGGAGTTCCATCCTATCGGGGACGGGGCTGAGCGGACCGAGCATCGAGACTGGAATCCCCTTAATGACACGGGTATGTTCGCCGCCATGTCGAGCCGACTGATTCTCGCCGCCGCCCTCGGCGCTGCATTTCTTTGGTCCTCGCCGGGTCTGACCCAGACGCCCGAACCGATCGGCGCGTTCGGCGAATGGTCCGCCTATATGTACAAGGATGGCGATACCGACGTCTGCTACATGGCCAGCCAGCCCAAGGACGCCAAGGGCGACTACTCGGAGCGTGGCGACATCTGGACCCTCGTCACCCACCGTTCGCAGGGCGAGACCAACGGGTTCATCAGCATCATCGCCGGCTACAAGTTCAAGGACGGCGGATCGGTCGCGGTCTCGATTGGCGATAAAGATTTCACCCTGTTCACCGAGGGTGACAAGGCCTGGGCCAGCACCACCGAGGACGATGCCAAGATCATCACCGCCATGAAGGCCGGAGCCAAGATGGTCGTCACGGGGGCGTCCTGGCGCGGCACCGAGACCGCCGATACCTATTCGCTGGAAGGCTTCACCAAGGCCTACGAAACCATTCGGAAGTCGTGCGGCCTGTAGTCCTTGGCGGGTTGCACGCTGCCCCCGAGAGCATCCAGCGCACGGCGCGGGAGACCCATTCCGGCAACGAGCCACACGGCGAGCGGGCGTGGCAGGCGCTCCTCCGCAAGCTCGACCGCGAAAACCCGCCCTACAAACACTAACCTACTCAGAACGCCGCCGCTCCCGTTGCCCAGGGCGGCCAGGCGCCGGCGGTCATCACGCCCTTGCGGCCGACCGTTAGGGCGACGACCCGGCCGAAATTGTTGGTTCCCGGAGTCTCTTCCTGCACCACCACCTCATGGCCGATCGCCGCCAGGCGCCGCCGCACAGCCTCGGGGATGCGATTGTCGACGCAGGTCTCCCCTCCCTGGCTGTGCACCCGGGGATGGTCCAATGCCGCCTGCACGCCCATGCCGTGGTCGATCACGTTCATCATGGTATGCAACACCCCGGACTCGATGCGATAGCCGCCCGACCCGCCGCTGGCGAATCGCGGGCGTCCGCCCTTCACCGCGACGATCGCGGGCGCGGCGAACACCGGCATCTTGCCCGGCCGGATGGCATTCGGATGCTCGGGGCGCGGGTCGAAATTCTGCATCGAGTTGTTGAGGAAGACGCCCACCTCGGGCACGTAGACGAACGAGCCGAACCCGCCGGACAGGCTGACGATCGCCGAGGCGAGGTTACCTTCGGCGTCGGCCACGACCATCTGGCTGGTACCGTCGCGCCTGGCCGTGGTGGGCGGCGGAACCGCCCTGGGCCCCCAGGCGGAATCATCGAATGGCCAGGGGTCGCCGGCGACGACGGGTCGCGGAATCGCCCGCCCCATGCGAATGAGCTTGCGGCGATGGGCGGCGAATGCCGGGTTGGCCAATCCGTTCACCGGCGCCTTCGCCACGTCGGGGTCACCGTAGTGGGCGATCGAATCGGCGAAGGCGACCGCCAGCGCCTCGGCCGCCAGATGCCGGTAGGCGAAGGAATGCGGCCCGTGGCGTGCCAGATCGTAGCCCTCGAGGATGTTCAGTGCCTCGTAGGCCACCTGGTCGAAGCAGGCGATGTAGTCGTGGCCGCGGTAGCGCGCCGGCCGCTCCTCGAGAATCCGCGTCCTGAAATCGCCAAGGTCGGTCGCCGAGAGGATTCCCCCGTTCTTCGTCACGTAGTCGCCGATCGCCCCGGCCACGGGGCCGCGATGGAATCCGTCGGCGCCATGGGTGGCGATCCGCTTCAGGGTCGCCGCGAGCCGCGAGCCGTCGAGCCGCTCGAAGTCGTTGGTGTCGTAGGGCGTGCGCGGCAGCCGGCCTCCCGGCAGCAAAACGGCCGCGGTATCGGGCAGGGTCCGGATCGCCGCCTCGTGCTCGGCGATCGTCAGCTTGAGTTGCCAGTTGAACGGCACGCCGGCCTCGGCCGCGCCTATCGCCGGCTCCAACAGCTTGCGCCAGGGCAGCTTGCCGCAGGCCGCGTGGGCATCGGCGAGCCCGCGCACCGCGCCCGGAACCGCCGGCGAAAGGAACCCGCGTTCGGCCTTGTGACCTAGGGTCGCCGGGTGGCCATAGTAGTGGAAGGGCGCGCTCCGATCGATCGCGTACATGTCGGGGCGGGCCTTGGCCGGCGCTCGCACGTAGGCATCGAACGTGAGGAGCTTGGCGGACCTCGCGTGCCATACGGACGTGTGGCTGTAGCCGCCCACGCCGCAGCTCGCCGGCTCCACCACGAACCCGACGAACGCCGCCGCGACCAGTCCATCGATGGCGTTCCCACCCTGGGCGAGGATTTGGATCGCCGCCTCGGCCTCGGCCGGATGGCCCCCCGCCGCCACGCCACGCTGGCCCGCGACTTCACGGCTCGTGTAAACCGGCGCGCTCGTCGTCGATCCGCGGATCATAGTTCCCCTCAAGCCTCCTCTTCCAGCCGCGCCATGTCGTCGTCGCTCAGGCCGAAGTGATGACCGATCTCGTGGATCAGCGTGTTGCGCACGATCGCCTCGAGCGTTTCGCCCGTTTCGCACCAATAGTTCAGCAGAGGTCCGCGAAAAAGGAAGATGCGATCCAGATCGTCGCGCACGGTGCCGACGCCCTGCTGGTCGAGCGAAACGCCCTGGTACAGCCCCAGGAGATCGTAGGGGCTCTCCAGCCCCATCTCGTCCACGGTCGCTTCGTCGGGAAAGTCGGCGATCAGGATGGCGACGCCCCGAACCTTGACCAGCAACGCCTTGGGAATCTCCGCAAGCACCGCGTTGGCGATTCGCTCGAGGTCCGCCTCGGTCGGCGGCCCGCCGGTGGGGCGCTGTTGGGCCATGGGCCGACCATAGCCCGCCTTGCCGAAGGGGCCAAGATCGCCCATATCGAGCGCAATGGAGCGAAGGAGAGCCATGGCATGGGAGCAAAGCTCGAGGCGGCGCGGCGTGCCGAGGCCCTGGCCGGCCTTCCGGGCTGGGCCGAGGTCGCGGGGCGCGATGCGATTCACCGGAGTTTCCGTTTCAAGGACTTCAATGCGGCGTTCGGCTTCATGACCCGGGTGGCCATGAAGGCCGAGCGGATGGATCACCACCCGGAATGGACGAATGCCTATGGTCGGGTGGACATCACCCTGTCGTCGCACGATGTGAACGGTATCAGCGAACGCGACACGCGACTCGCCCGGTTCATCGATCAGGCGGCGGAGCATACCGGTGTCCACGGCTAAGGGGCCGACGGTCCTCGCGGGCTTCTGGGACAAGGTGCGGAGCAACCTGCACCGCGCCCCCTTCCTCGCGGATGCCCTTGCCGCCTACTACTGCGCCCTCGATACCCGCACCCCCGGCTATGCCAAGGCGACCCTGGTCGCCGCGCTGGGCTACTTCATCGTTCCGACCGACGTGATCCCCGATTTCGTGGTCGGCTTCGGCTTCACCGACGATGCCACGGTGCTCGCCTTGGCGATCGGCGCCATCGCCCGCCACCTGAAACCCGAGCACCGCCAGAAAGCACGCGACTCCCTCGACCGGCTGGCGAAGCCCTAGACCCCCGTCGGCGCGGCCGGGACCGCCGGAGCGGCGCCGGTCACCCGACGCTGCACCGCCTCGCGATGCGCGACGTAGACCGAGCTTCCGAGTATCACCGCCGCTCCCACCCAGGTCCACAGGTCCGGGACATCGCCGAACGCGACGAAGCCGATGGCCGCAACCATCGGCAGCCGCACATAGTCGAACGGCATCAGCGCCGACGCCTCGGCACAGGCGAAGGCGCGGGTGAAGAAGTAGTGCCCGATCGAGGCGAACGAGCCCAGGAGGATCAGCCAGATCCAGGCGTCCAGGCTCGGCCACTCCCAGACGAAGAGGGCCGGCACGAACGAGATCGGGGTGATCAGCAGCACCTGATAGAACACCAGGGTTCCTGGTGATTCGGTGTCGGTCATCGACTTCATGAGGACGATGGACAACGCCATGCAGGCCGAAGACACGATGGCGGCCATGCTGGCCACGTCGATCGGCACGGCACCCGGCCGCAGCACGATCATGACCCCGCCGAAACCCACCAGCAGGGCGATGATCCGCCGCGCCCGGATACGCTCCTTCAGGAGGATCACCGCCGCGACGGTCGCGAACAGGGGTGCGGTAAAGGACAGCGACACCGCGTGGTCGAGCTGGAGCCGCCCCAGGGCCCAGAACCACAGCAACATGGAGACGAACCCGATCAGCGAGCGCGATACCAGTCCGCCGATGCGCTTGGTCCGGAGGGCGCCGACGCCCTGGCGCGCAAGCCAGGGCAGCATGACCACGAGCCCCACGAAATTGCGGAAGAACACGATCTCGAGGCTGTCCAGTTCCGCCGACAGGTGGCGGATCATCGCGTTCATCGAGGCGAAGAACACGCAGCTCGTCACCAACCAGACGACTCCACGCACGGTATCGTCGCGGATGATCCTGGGGTCGGGTTTCATGGCGCCCGGACCTTACGTCCGGAACAAGGCCGTTGGCCAGCCTGGGCAAAGCCGCTTCGCTCGGCGATAATGCGCCGCCCTGGGAAGACCAGCATCAATCGGAGGATCGGAATGTCCGCTCAGCAACCGCTCTGGCAACCCTCCGCGGAGCGCATCGCCGCCAGCAACATGACAGCCTTCCGCGGCGCCGTGGCCGCGCGTTGGGGCGCGACCCTGCCCGGCTACGACGCCCTGTGGCGCTGGTCGGTGGATCACCCCGAGCAGTTTTGGCAAAGCGTCTGGGACTTCGGCGGGGTCGTCGCCTCCAAGCCGGCGGAACGGGTGCTCACCGGCGGCGACCGGATGCCGGGGGCGCGCTGGTTCTCCGGCGCCAGGCTCAACTACGCCGAGAACATGCTGAAGCGCCAGGACGACGCCGAGGCCATGGTGTTCTGGAGCGAGAACGGCACCCGCCGCGCCGTCTCCTTCGCCGAAACCCGCCTCCAGGTTGGCGCCGTCGCTGCCGCCCTCGCCGCCGCGGGCGTTGCCGCCGGCGACCGGGTCGCGGGCTTCATGCCGAACATGCCGGAGACCATCATTGCCATGCTCGGCGCCGCCACCATCGGCGCGGTGTGGACCTCCTGCTCGCCCGATTTCGGGGTCCAGGGCGTGCTCGACCGATTTGGCCAGGTACAGCCGAAGGTGCTGTTCGCGGTCGACGGCTACTTCTACGGGGGCAAGGAGATTGATTGTCGGGGCAAGATCGCCGAGATCGTGGCGAAGCTCCCAACTCTCGCCCAACTGGTGATCGTCCCGTACCTTCGGGCCGCGCCCGACATTGCAAACCTGGCAGGCGCGGTCACCTACGCGCGCTTCATGGGCGCCGGGCGCGAGCCGGCCTTCGCTCAGCTCCCCTTCGACCATCCGCTGTTCATCATGTACTCGTCGGGCACCACCGGCGCGCCCAAGTGCATCGTCCACGGGGCGGGCGGCAGCCTGCTCCAACACCTCAAGGAGCATCAGCTCCACACCGACGTGAAACCCAACGACCGCCTGTTCTACTTCACCACCTGCGGCTGGATGATGTGGAACTGGCTGGCCAGCGGCCTCGCCGCCGGCGCGACGCTGATTCTATTCGACGGATCGCCGTTCCACCCCTCGGGCAACGCCCTGTTCGACATCGCCCAGCGCGAGCGGATGACGATCCTCGGGACCTCGGCCAAATACATCGCCAGCCTCGAGAAGGCCGGGATCAAACCCACGGCCACCCACGACCTGGGGCCCCTGAAAGCGCTGCTCTCGACCGGCTCGCCCCTGGCACCGGAGCATTTCGACTACGTCTACCGCGACATCAAGGCGGACCTGCAGCTCTCCTCGATCTCCGGCGGCACCGACATCATCTCCTGCTTCGCGCTGGGTAACCCGGTCGGCCCCGTCTGGCGGGGCGAGCTCCAAACCCGGGGCCTCGGCATGGCGGTGGACGTGTTCGACGACGACGGCCGCCCCGTCACGGCCGGCCAGGGCGAACTCGTCTGCACCAAGCCCTTCCCCTGCATGCCGATCGGTTTCTGGAACGATCCCGACGGCAAGAAGTACCACAGCGCTTATTTCGCCAAGTTCCCCAACATCTGGCACCACGGCGACTTCGCCGAAATCACCGCCCACGGCGGCGTTGTCATCACCGGGCGGTCCGACGCGGTGCTCAATCCCGGCGGGGTGCGGATCGGTACCGCCGAGATCTACCGCCAGGTCGAAGCCTTCGACGACGTGCTCGAGGCCATCTGTATCGGCCAGGACTGGCAGAGCGACGTGCGGGTCGTCCTGTTCGTGCGGTTGCGCGACGGAAAGACGCTGACCGACGAACTCGCCGCCACCATCAGAAAGCGCATCCGCGACAATTGCACGCCGCGCCACGTGCCGGCGAAGATCGTGGTCGTGGCCGACATCCCGCGCACCATCAGCGGCAAGATCACCGAGCTCGCCGTGCGCGACGTGGTCCACGGCCGCATGGTCAAGAACCGCGAAGCCCTCGCCAACCCCGAGGCCCTCGACCTCTACAAGGACATGCCCGAGATGAGGTCGTAGCGATCGCCGTAGGGGTGGGTCTCGGACCCGTCCCTACACCTCGCCTCCCAGATCGAACTGCAACCGCGCGAGGCGGGCGTAGAGGCCGTCCTCGGCCATCAGTTCGGCGTGGGTGCCGGTGGCGACCACCCGGCCGCCGTCCATCACCACGATCCGGTCGGCCTTCAGCACCGTCGCCAGGCGGTGGGCGATGACGATAATCGTCCGCCCGACCTTCACCCGCGCCAACGCCGCCTGCACCGCCGCCTCGCTCTCGGAATCGAGGGCGCTGGTCGCCTCATCCAGCAGCAGGATCGGCGCGTCCCGCAGAATCGCGCGGGCGAGCGCGATGCGCTGCCGCTGGCCGCCGGACAGCCGCACGCCCCGCTCGCCCAGGAAGGTCGCGAACCCGTCCGGCAAGCGGTCGATGAACGTGTCCGCCGCCGCGGCCTCCGCGGCGCGTCGCACCTCCGCATCCGAGGCGTCGATCCGGCCATAGCGGATGTTGTCGGCGGCGCTCCCGGCGAAGATCACTGGGTCCTGCGGCACCAGCGCGATGCGCGCCCGCGCATCCTTCGGGTCGGTCCGGCGCAGGTCGATCCCGTCGATCGCGACGCTTCCGGAATCGGGGTCGTGGAATCGCAGCAGCAGGGCGAAGACGGTCGTCTTGCCCGCCCCCGACGGCCCGACGAGGGCGACGGTCTCGCCCGGTGCGACCCGCAGGCTGAACCCATCGAGCGCCGGAGACTTTGGCCGCGCCGGGAAGCGGAACGTGATGTTCTCGAATGCGACCGCCCCCTTCGCCGGCAGGGGCATGGCAACGGGGCGATCGGGTGCCGCGATCCCCGGCGCGGTGCCCAACAGCTCGATCAGCCGCTCGGTCGCACCGGCAGCCCGTTGCAGGTCGCCGACGACCTCGGACAGCGCGCCCACCCCGCTCGCCACCACCACCGCATAGAACACGAAGGCCGAAAGCTGGCCGCCGGTGATCCGCCCCGCGAGCACGTCGTGGCCGCCGATCCACAGGACCATGCCGACCGCCCCGAATACCAGGACTATCACCAGGGCGGTCAGCAGGCCACGCGCCCGGATACGCTCGACCGCGGTCGCGAAGGCCCGCTCGACCTCGGTGCCGAAGCGCCCGCGCTCGAAGTCCTCGCGGCCGAAGGCCTGCACGGTGCGCACCGCGTTGACCGATTCCTCGACGCGCGCGCCGACGGCGGCGATCCGGTCCTGGCTCGCGCGCGACAGACGCCGCACGCGGCGGCCGTAGACGACGATCGGCCCCACCACCAGGGGCACCACCAGCATCACCAGGGCCGTCAGCTTGAAGCTGGTGACCGACAGCATGGCTACCCCGCCGATCACCAGGATCACGTTGCGCAGCGCCATCGACAGGCTGGAGCCGACGACTACCTGCAGGACGGTCGTGTCGGTCACCAGCCGCGACAGGATTTCCCCGGTCTTGGTCGTCTCGAAGTAGCCGACGTCGAGCGCCAGCACGTGATCGTAGACGTCGCGGCGGATGTCAGCGACGACCCGCTCGCCGATCCACGACACCAGGGTGAAGCGGGCGTAGCTCGCCAGGGCGAGCAACAGGATGACCCCGAGCAGCGCGAGCAGCGCGGCATTGAGGTACCCGGGATCGGCGGCGGCGAAGCCCTCGTCGACCAGGCGGCGCAAGCCCGCCCCAAGCCCCAGTACGGTGAGCGCCGCAACGACGAGCGCGAGGAGCGCGCCCGCGACCTGGAGCCGATAGGGCCGCATGTAGCCCAGCACGTGCGCGAGCACCCGCAGGTTGGTCTTGGGGGCAGGCGTCGCATCCTGCTCGCCGTTATCGCGCCGCGTCCGGCCCCACATGGCGGGCTAGGCGATGCGCAGGGGCGCGCCGGCCAGGGCGGGAAAATCCTCGGCCAGAACATCGGCGAAGGCGCGCCCATCCCGCGTATCCTTCCAGCCGCCCGTCGCCGGGTCTGGGTCGAAGTGCCGGGCGCCGGACAGGGGCGATGACAGCCAGATCTGCCGATTGGGCCCGTGCTTGTTCACCAGGAGCTGTCGACCGTCGGCGAACTCGACCATCAAGACCCCGCCCTGCAGATCGGCGTCGACGTCGGCCCCCGACTCCTCGATCGCCTCGAGTAGGCGCGTGAGCAGGGCGTCGGCCGCCCGTTCGAACCCTGATTCTTCCATTCCCGCCCCGAAGATGCGGCGGAGAACCTAGTGCATGCGCTCCTGTTTGGAAACCGTCGGCGCGGAGCGGGCACGGCAGCCCGACAGGCCGGACACGGTCACCAGGCAGATGAGCGCGAACAGGAGCAGCGAGGCCAGCGCGTTGATCGACGGATTGATGCCCTGCCGCATGAGCCCCCAGACAAGGACCGGAAGGGTCTGGTGGCTGCCGATGTTGAACCAAGTCACCACGAACTCGTCGAGGGAAAGGGCCGCGGCCAGCAAGGCGGCGCCCAGAACCGACGGGCGGATCAGCGGGAACGTGATGTCGCGGAACGCCCGGAATGGCGAAGCCCCCAGATCGCGCGCCGATTCGAGGATGGTAAAATCGAAGGTTTCGAGGCGTGCGTTCATGGTCAGAATCACGAACGGCAGGCATACCAGGACGTGGCCGAACGCGGCGTTACGCAGGCTCTGGGACAGACCGAGCGCATTGAACAGCATCGCGAGCGCGATGCCGATGACCAGCAGGGGCACAATGGCGGGCAACAGGCTCGCCGCCAGGAGCGCGCCGCGGACCCGGGTCCGGCGCACCTTCATGGCGCCAAACGCGAAGGCGGTTCCAAGGCCCCCGGCGACCAGGGCCGAGATCAGGGCGAGGGCCAGGCTGTTCCACAGCGCGGTGGTCAGCAGCGGGTTCGCGAACGCGTCCCCGTACCAGTGCAGGGTCAAGCCTTCGATCGGCATGCTGAGGCGGGGCAAATCGGCGAACGAGAACAGGACGATCACGGCGACCGGGGCGTACAGATAGAACAGCACGGCCACGAGATAGACGGTCGCCAGCACGTTCCGCCCGCCGCTCACCACATGGTTACCCGCCGGATGGCGCGGACGATCACCACATAGAGGACGAGCACGCACGCCAAGGTGACGAAGGCGAGCGCGGCGCCGAGCGGCCAGTTGGCGCCGATGCCCTTGAACTGGTCGGCGACGACGTTGCCGATCATCAGCCCCCCGGTGCCGCCGACCAGCGCCGGCGTCACGAAGTCCCCGGCGGCGAGGAGGAACGCGAACGCGAAGGCGGCACGGACCCCGGGCAAGGCCATCGGCACCAGGATGGTGCGGATCAAGTGCAGGCGCCGCGAACCGAGATCGCGGGCCGCCTCGATGTGCGCCCGCGTGATGTTCGCCATGGCGGAATGGATCGGCAGCACCGCCAACGGCAGCAGAATCCCCGTGAGGGTGATGATGGTGGCGTAGTCGCTGTAGATCAGGAACGCCAACGGCTCGTCGATGAGTCCGAGCCATTGCAGGGTAGAGTTCAGCAGCCCCTGTTTGCCGAGGATGGTGCGCCACGCATAGATCCGCACCAGGTACCCGCTGAACAGCGACAGCAGGATGAGCTGCAGGATCAACTGCCCGCGCCGTTCGAAGACGAACCGCATCAGATAGGAGAGGGCGAACGCCATCGGCACGACGATGGCGGCCGTGACGATCCCGACCCGGATCGTGCGCACCAGGAGCTTCTGGTACAGGGGCGAGGTGGCGATCTTCTCGTAGTTGGCGAACGAGAAATCGACCACGACCTCGAACCCCTGGGCCCGCAAGAAGCTCAGGACGAAGAGGCCCACCATCGGCACGCCGAACAACAGGGCATAATAACCCCCCGCCGGCATCAGGGGCGCGATCGCCCTGACGCGCAGCCACCAAGGCGCTGGCGCCTGCGCGTCAGACGCCATCACGGGTCGTGCCCGCGGGCGAGCCGCCTAGGCGAGCTTGAAGGCCTGCCAGGCCTCCACCCAGGCCGACGCCGGGACGATGTCGCCGTCCGGCTCCTGCGGCGGGAAGACGACTTGCGTGCCCAGGATGCCGCCGCCCGGCTGGCGAACGTAGTCGTACGGGAAGAGGTCGCGAAGGCCCGGGTCAGTCAGCTCGTAGGCCTTTTCCACGGTGCAGCCGGACCCGAGCTCGGCCGCGATCGCCGCGTTGGATTCGGCCGAGGTCATGAAGTCGATGAAGGCGTAGGCGTTGTCGACATTCGGTGCGTCCAGGGCGATGGCGTAGGAGTCCGACCAGTAGTACGTGCCGTCGGTGGCCGGCGACGCCACCTTCAGCTCGACCCCCTTCTCCTTGCCGATCTGGGCCTGGTACGCCCAGCCGCCGATGCCGATCGAGGCGTCGCCCCGGACCAGCACGTCGGCCATGTCGGCGAACGATGCGCCGATCGTCACGATGTTCGGCTTCACGGTCATCAGGGCCGCGACCGCCTGCTCGAGCTGGGCGGCGGTGAGCCGGCTCGGATCCTCGGCCCCGATCGACTTCGCGAACAGCCAGATGTTGCCGAACGGATCGTCCAGCACTACCAACTCGCCCTGGTACTTGGGATCGGCGAAGTCGGTGTACTTCGCCGGCATGGCGTCCCACTTCGCCGGGTTGTACACGCAGGGCTCGTCCCCCCAGATCAGGGGAACGCCGTACACCTGACCGTCCTTGATCAGCCAGGGTGCCTCCCGGAAGGCCTGGAACAACCCGGCGGCGTTGGGAATCCGCGCCATGTCGAGGGGCTGGAACAGCTCGACCCCGGCGGCGAGAATCGTCTTCTGGAAGTCCTTGTTCGGGGTCAGCAGGTCAATCGTCCCGCGCCCGCCGGTGTTGAACCGCGTCAGCGCCTCGTCGCCCGAGGATTGGAACGAGGGCTGGTATTGGATGTTGTTGCTCGCGAGAAACTCCTTGGCGACGTTGGCCCCATGCTCGCCGTCCCAACCGAAGTAGTTCAAGGGTCCTCCGACCTCGGCCGACGCCAGCGATGGGAGGGCGGCGAGGGTCGCAAGTCCGCTCGCGCCTTGAACGAAGTGGCGGCGGGTGACGTCAGCGGTGAACTTGGCGTTCAGGATGCCTTTCACGAGTTCGTTCATGTTGCCCTCCTCGAATGGGGGTACGTGACGGCCCCCGGTGTTGTCGCTTGTTCCTTGGGGCACTGTATCCAATCGTCAGCCCGCCGACAATCGGGGGTGGTTCGGAGGTGAAGGGTGGTTGCCGCCAAGGGCCAGCGCTTGATTCACGGCCTCGCCGCCTCTATAAACCCCGGCTCATCCGTCGCGCGAGGGCTACGCCCGTGAAGAAAGACATCCACCCCGAGTACCACGAGATCACCGTCGTCATGACCGACGGGACCGAGTTCACCACGCGCTCCACCTGGGGCAAGGCCGGTGATCGGATGAAACTGGACATCGACCCCTTGTCGCACCCGGCCTGGACTGGCGGCCACCACCGCCTCATGGACACCGGCGGCCAGGTCGCCCGCTTCCAGAAGCGCTTCCAAAACCTGAAGATGGGATAGCGCTCTTTCAGGCGAAGTGGGTACCGGTTCGCCTGGACAAGCCTACTCGGCAGCCGCGGAAACCATCACTGGCACCGACTGCTCAGGCCCCTTGGCCGCGACCCGATCCTGGGCCGCTTCCAGGATCATACGCAGGAGGTCGGCGTAGCGCAGGCCGGCGAAGCTCGCCATCAGGTTGAACTTGCCGTCCCAGCACCAGCCGGGGTTCGGGTTGACCTCGAGCAGCTTCACCTCGCCCTCGGCGTCGGCGCGGAAATCGAACCGGGCGTAATCGCGGCAGCCCAGGCGCTCGAACAACTGGTTCGAATAGTCGACGAGCCGGCGACGGGTGTCGTCCTCGATCACCGCCTGGCGATACTTGAGCTGGGTCCAGTAGGGTGAATCCGGCAACCACTTCGATTCGTAGCCGAGAATCCGCGGCAATGTGGGGTCGAGCCCCGTGTAATCGACCTCGAGCACGGGCAAGGCTCGCAGGCCCAGTCCGGGATTGCCGACCAGCGCGACCGAATACTCCGGCCCGGTCAGGAATTCCTGCACCAGGAAGGACCGGCCGGGCAGCTCCTCGCGCACCTTCGCAAGGTAGGTGACCGCCTGTTCCGGAGTGCAGACGACCGCTTGCTCGGTGATGCCGATCGAGCTGTCCCCCTGGTTCGGCTTGATGATGGCCGGGAACACCGACGGGATCGTGGCCGATTGGTCGTCGCTGTCGATGAAGGTTTCCAGCGGCACCGGGATGTCGAGCGCGATCCCCACGGCCCGCACCAGCGCTTTGTCGTAGCAGAACGCCAAGCACGCCGGGCCGGCCCCGGTATAGGGAATCCGCAGCATCTCCAGAAGTGCCGGAACGTGCAGTTCGAGGAAGGCGTCGTTGTTGAAGCCCTCGTCGCACAGGTTGAAGACGAACTGCGGCGGATTGGCTCGCAGGTCCGCGATCAGGCTGCCATGATTGTTCAGCGTCCGAAAACGGTAGCCCGGCAACTCGGCCAGTGCGTCTTCCAGCCGTGCGATGGTGTCGAAGTCCTCGGCGTTGAACTGGCCGTCGCGCTTGATCGTATCGGGCAGCCGCGGATCGCCCATCAGCAGGGTGACCTCGGGGAACACCGGCCCCCGTTTTGGCGCCGCGACCCGCTTCCTGGGCGCCGCCGCCGTCAGGAAGAGGCGGCGTGCCATCATGCCCAGGTCCTGGCCCCGGTCCGACGCCGTTTCGGGCGCGCCGTGGAAGCGCAGGTTGGTGAACCCCGCCTCCGCCATCAGGGCCGCTATCTCGTCGCGGGTGTAGAGCCGTTCGGCGTAAAATTGGTCGGCGATGACCCCGCGTTCGGCGTGGACCACCACCTCGCGGCTCACCAATCGGCGCCGGTCGGAGGCCAGGCTCCGCTCGCGGCAGACGAAATAGTTGGCGTCGATCCACTCCCACGAGCGCCGCTCGAAGCGCTCGCGCATCCAGGCCCCGTCGGCCAGGTCCATGACCAGGGTGCCGCCCGAGACCAGCGCCCGCTTGACCGCTTTGAGCACGGCCAGATCATCTTCCTCGCTGGCGAAATAGCCGAACGAGTTGCCCATCAGGGTGACGCAGTGGAACGTGCTCTCGGCGACCCGGAACTTGCGCGCGTCGCCCTCGTGGAAGGCAACGTCCACGCCCTTCGTCTTGGCCCGCTTCCGGGCCAGGCGCACGAGGTAGCGCGACCGGTCGATGCCGGTTACGTGGGCGAAGCCGCGCCGCGCCAGCTCGATGGCGTGCCGCCCCTGGCCGCAGCACAGGTCGAGCACGTGATCGTTGGGCTCGAGCCCGGCGGCGCCGATCAAAAGGTCGATCTCGCGCGCCGTGTTGGCGTCGTTCTCGACCACGTCGCCGTCGGTCTGCAGGTAGAGCGCGTTGAACAAGGTCCTCCACCAGTCGGACGGCAGGTGGCGTTCCAGGTCGGACACGGGCCCGTAGGTCCGCGTCTTGGCGGGGCGTTCGATCTTGGCCGATTTCTTGGTCATGACGTCCTCGACCCTTGCGGGTACTTGGGTTCCTGGGAACTAGGACGAGTCAAAGGTGACCAAGGTTTACATCGCGTGGCGTCCTCGAGGGGGGGCCGGTGGATGAACGCACGTCACATAGGAAGTGACGGGTGCGATGTCAATTGACAGTTTCGCCCCGCCGCGCGACCAGGGCCACGGGGCGAAAGGAGTGCCGATGCTGTTCGGTTACGCCGAGGCGCTCCAGCGCTGCTTGGTGAAGGGCGGTGCCGTAGCCCTTGTTGCGTTCCCAGCCGTAGCCGGGGAACCGCACGGCTAGCCCCGCCATCAGCCGGTCCCGGTGCACCTTGGCGACGATCGAGGCCGCCGCGACCGAAAGCGACCGCCGGTCTCCGCCCACGACCGAGCGCCCCGGGCAGGGCAGCTTGGGCAGAACGTCACCATCAACCAGGACAAAGGCCGGAGACCAAGGCAATGCCGCGACCGCCCGGGTCATCGCCAGGAGGGTTGCGGCCCGGATGTTCAGCCGGTCGATCTCCGCGACCGTGGCCTCGCCGATGCCGACCGCGTGATCCGCCAGCAGCCGCGCGAACAGCGCCTCGCGCCGCGCCGGCGCCACGCACTTAGAGTCGTCGATGCCATCGGGGATCGCGGCCCTGTCCAGGATCACCGCGGCCGCCACCACCGGCCCGGCCCACGGCCCGCGCCCCGCCTCATCGACCCCCGCCACCGGCCTTGCGTGCGATTGCTCGAGACTCAGATCTGGCATGGCCCCCATCCCACCCGCTTCTTTATATCCCCTCCTCTTGCGGGAGCGGTCGCGCGCCTTCGCCTCAACCTACTCTACCCTTCGTCCGCATTATTCGCGGAATCCCGCCCACTCCCCTGCTATCGTCCGGGCAGGCGGACAAGCGGGGCGATCCAGGTTGGACTTCATCTTCATGCTGACGCGGCACGATCGCACCATCGTCGATTGCCTGGAGGTGTTCGATTCGATCCGCTCCGCCGGCCTCACCCATGTCGGCTTCAAGGACGTGGGCGTGGAGCCCTCGATTCTGGCCGCGCTCAATCGCCGCATCCGCGTATCCGGTGCCACCAGTTATCTGGAGGTCGTCAGCACCACCCCCGAGGCGGCCTTGAACTCGGCCCGGATCGGCGTCGACATCGGGGTCGACTGCCTGCTGGGAGGCGAGGACGCCGCTGGCATGCTGGCGATCGCCAGACCTAAGGGGGTCGGCTGTTTCCCCTTCCCCGGCAAGCCGGTCGGTCACCCCACGCGCTTGGGTGGCACCGCCGATGAGGTTGCCGCCCACTGCCGCCATTTCATGGCCCAAGGTTGCGCCGGCGCCGATCTTCTCGCCTACCGGGCAACCGAGGCCGATCCGGTCGAACTGGTCCGCGCCGCCCGGGGCGCCCTGGGGGGCGGGCGCTTGATCGTCGCCGGTAGTATCAACGGACCCGAGCGCATCCGGGCGATAGCCGCCGCGGGGGCCGACGCCTTCACCATCGGCTCGGCGGTGTTCGACGGCTCCTTCGTGCCCAACGTCGGCGGCATTCACGCCCAGCTCCGCGCCGTTCTCGCCGCCCTCGCGTGATCGTTCGCCCATGCCGGTCGTCGGGGTCGATATCGGTACGCAAAGCCTGAAGGCGGTCATCCTCGACGAGCACCTGGCAGTCTTGGGCGAGGCCGGGGTCCCCTACCAACCGAGCTATCCCCGCCCAGGATGGGCCGAGCAGGACCCGGCCCTGTGGGAGGCAGCCATCGGACCCGCCGTCGTCGAGGCGCTGCACGCCGCCGGTCTAAACCCCACCGCTGTGACGGGGCTCGGCATCGCCGGCCAGCTCGACGGCTGCATCGCCACGGATGCTGCCGGCCGGGCGCATGCCCCGGCGCTCATCTGGATGGATCGCCGGGCGAGCGCCGAGATCGCGGACGTTCCGGCGCGCCTGGTGCGCGAACGCACCGGCGTGGTGCTCGATCCCTCGCACATGGCCGCCAAGATCCGCTGGCTCCAGCGGCACGAGCCGAAGGCGCGGGGTGCCGTCCGCTTTCACCAGCCGGTCTCGTACATGGTGGCGCGCCTTACCGGGGAGCACGTCTTCGACCATGGCCTCGCCTCGACCACCATGGTCTACGACCTTGGCACCGGCACCTGGGACCCGGAACTCCTCGACCGCTTCGGGATCGATCCGGCAACCCTTCCCCGCATCGCCGACGCATCGGCGCCCGCCGGGCGCCTCCATGAGGCTGGCGCCCGATTGGTCGGCCTGCCCGCCGGCATCGCCGTAGCCGTCGGCACCGGCGACGACTTCGCCAACCCGCTCGGTGCGGGCCTGGTCGCGCCGGGCCGCCTCGCCTGCACCCTCGGCACCGCCGAAGTGGTCGGTGCCCTCCACCCCAGGCCGCTGATCGACGCGGCTGCCCTGGTGGAGACCCACGCCTACGTCGGCGGCCAGTACTTCATCGAGAATCCCGGCTGGCTGTCGGGCGGTGCCGTCACCTGGGCAACGGCGACGCTGGGACTCGGCGATCCCCAGGGGTTCGACGCCGTGGCCGCCGAAGCACCCCCGGGCTGCGACGGCGTCACGTTCCTTCCCGCCCTCTCGGGCGCCATGGCCCCGGAATGGATCGCCGCGGCGCGCGGCTGCTGGTACGGCCTCACGCCCGCCCATGGCCGGGCCCATCTCGCCCGAGCCCTGCTCGAAGGTTGCGCCTTCGCCATGCGCGACGTGGCCGATCGGCTGTCCGCCATGGGCCTCGGCCTCGATGCGATCCTGCTACTGGGTGGCGGCGCCCGAAGCCGGTTGTGGAGCCAGATGCGGGCCGACCTGCTGGGCCTCCCCGTCCTCGTACCGCGCCACGTCGATGCCTCGGCCATCGGCGCGGCGGTTCTCGCATCCGTCGCCGCCGGTATTCATCGCGACGTGGTCGGTGCGGCGAGAGCCGCCGGCGTAATGGCGACGAGCCTCGATCCCGATCCAGCCCGCCGGCCCGCCTACGACGCGGCCTACGACCGCTACCGCCGCCTGTTCGCGAGCCTCGGCCCCATGTTCCGTGACGCGCCGTGAAGGCATCCTGCGACCTTCTGGTGATCGGCGGCGGGATCAATGGGGCCGCGGTGGCCCGCGACGCCGCGGGGCGCGGGCTCGCCGTGGTCCTTGCCGAGCGCGACGACTACGCCGCGGCCACGTCCTCGGCCTCGTCCAAGTTGATCCACGGCGGCCTGCGCTATCTGGAACAGGGGAAATTCCGCCTGGTGCGCGAATCCCTCAAGGAGCGCGATGTGCTCCTGCGCATCGCCCCGCATCTCGTGTTCCCGTTGCGCTTTCTCCTGCCGATCACTACCGACCAGCCCCGCCCCGCCTGGTTGGTCGGGATCGGCCTGTGGTTGTACGACCGCCTCGCCGGCTCCCAGGCCCTGGAGGCGACCGGGCGACTAGCACCGGCCGAGCTCGCCGCCCTGCCCCGCCTGCGCCGCGAATCCTTGCGCGCCGTGCTGCACTACCCCGACTGCTGGGTGGACGACTCCCGCCTCGTCCTCGAGACCCTGCTCGATGCCCGCGCCCGAGGCGCGGACGTCGGCAACCGGCGCGAGGTACTGGCCCTCACCGCCGACGGCGACGGATTCGCGGCCGAAATCGCCGAGAACGGGACGCGCCGAGCCATCACCGCCCGATTCGTGGTCAACGCAGCCGGGCCGTGGACCAACCAAGTGTTGGATCGCGGGCCGCGCGAGGTGCCGCGCCGCGGTCTCCGGCTGGTGCGCGGCAGCCACATCGTCGTGCCCATGCCGAACCCGCCCCAGGACTACGCCTACACCCTGCAGAACCGGGACAAGCGCGTGGTGTTCGTCCTGCCTTGGCTCGACCGGTTCCTCATCGTCGGCACCACCGACGTCGCCCACCACGGCGACGCCCGCCTGCCACACTGCTCCGACGCCGAGCGCGACTACATCATCGCGGCCTACAACCGGTCCTTCGATCCGCCGCTCGGCGCCGCCGACGTGGTCTGGAGCTACGCGGGCGTCCGCCCCCTGATGGACGACGGATCCGCGAACCCCAGCAAGGTCACCCGCGACTACGACATCGAGGTCCACCGTCAGGGCACTGGCGCCCTGCTCACCGTCTACGGCGGCAAACTCACCACCCACCGGCGCCTGGGGGAAAAGGTGGTGGACCGGCTCGCCCGCCTGGGTTGCAAGTTGGGGCCGGCCTGGACCACGACAGCTCCCCTGCACGGCGGTGCCTTCGACCGCCCCCGTCTAGCCACCATGGCCGAATCGCCCCCACCCGGCCTCGATCCGTCGATATGGCGCCGCTGGCTCTTCACCTACGGCAGTGTGGCGCCCGAGATCGCCAGGGGGTCTCGGCGCGTCATCGTGCCCGGCATCACCGAGGCCGAGTTGGTCCACGCCGCCACGATCGAGGACGCGCGCACCGCGGATGACTTCCTGCTTCGCCGCACGAAATTGCATCTGACAATTGACGCGCCGTCCCGCGCCACGATAGCCCGCTGGTTCTCGCCATGACCTCCACGCTCGAACGCCTGCTCGCCGGTGCCTTCCCCGATCCCGACGGCGGGGCGCCCCTGGCCGCGCCCGCCTGCACGGTCGTGATCGCGCCTTCCCTCGCCGGCCGCGAGGCCGAGCTGGTGGCCGGCGCCGGTCTCGTCCCGCCGTTCGCCGTCGTCGCCGATCCCGATACCCAGGCCGTGCTCGGCGCCCGGGTCGGCAAGGCGCTCGCCCCGGTGATCGCCGTGACCCTGGATCGCCACCCCCACGCCGACGGCGCCACCGTTGCCCGCCTGCGCGAGGCCACCCGCGCCGCCGCCACGCTCGTCGCGGTCGGCTCCGGCACCGTCAACGACCTGTGCAAGTACAGCGCGAAGCTGGACGGCAAGCCCTACGCGGTCTTCGCCACCGCGCCCTCGATGAACGGTTTCACCTCCGTCAACGCGGCCATCACCCTCGACGGCCACAAGAAGACCCTGCCGGCGGCTGCCGCGCGCGGAGTCTTCATCGACCTCGCGATCATGGCCGCGGCCCCCGCCCGAATGATCCGCGCCGGCCTCGGGGACAGCATCTGCCGCGCGACCGCCCAGGCCGACTGGCTGCTCGCGCACCTGTTGCTCGATACCCCCTACCGCGCGGCGCCCTTCGCTCTCCTGACCGAGGACGAGGCCGTCCTCGTCGCCCACCCGGAGGCTCTGCTTGCCGGCGATCTCGGCGCCATGGAGCGGCTCGCCCGCATCCTCGTCCTCTCCGGCTTCGGCATGACGCTCTGCGGCGGCAGCTACCCCGCGAGCCAAGGCGAGCACCTGATCAGCCACTATGCCGAGATGCTGGCCCCCGAAGGCCCCGAGACCCTGCACGGCGAGCAGATCGGCGTCACCGCCATCACCATGGCCCGCCTCCAGGAGGGCCTGTTGGCCGGGCCGCCCCCGACCCTTTTCCCCACCGCCACGGACGAGGCCGCCGTCATCGCCCACTTCGGACCAGATCTCGGACCCGCCTGCTGGGCCGAGTTCCGCCACAAGCGGCTCGACCCGGCACGCTGCCGGACCGTCCAGGCCCGCCTCGCGGACCGCTGGGATGAGGTCCGCGACCGGATCCGGCGCATCTCTCGCCCCTCCGCCGAGATCCGCGACGTGCTGGCCCGCGCCGGCGCCCCCACCGCGCCCAGGGATATTGGCTGGAGCGACGGTTTCTACCGCGCGGCCGTGACCCACGCCCGGGAGATTCGCAACCGCTATACCTTCCTCGATCTCGCGGCCGATGCGGGCCGCCTGGACGAGGCGTTCTGATGCGCCCCTTGGCCGACTTCCCCCGCGCAGCCCGCGCGGCCATCCGCTTCGTCCTCGCCGACATCGACGACACCCTGACCTTGCACGGCCGTCTGCCGGCCCGCAGCTACGCGGCGCTCGAGCACTTACGCGCCGCCGGCCTGATCGTGGTGCCGATAACCGGCCGGCCCGCCGGCTGGTGCGATCACATCGCGCGGATGTGGCCGGTGGACGCGGTGGTGGGCGAGAACGGCGCGTTCTATTTCCGCTACGACGACGCGGCCCGCCGCATGACCCGGGTCTACGCCCGCGACGCCACTACCCGCGCCGCCGACCGCGTGAGGCTCGATGCCTTGCGCGACCGCATCCTCGCCGCCGTCCCCGGTGCCGCCTTGGCCGCCGACCAGGCCTACCGCGAGGCCGACCTCGCCATCGACTTCCGCGAGGACGTGGCCCCGCTTCCCCCGACCGCCATCGAGCGCATAACCGCCCTGTTCGGCGAAGCCGGCGCGGAATCCAAGGTCAGCTCGATCCACGTGAACGGCTGGTTCGGCGCCTACGACAAGCTGACAATGACCCGCCGCCTGCTGGCCGAGCAGTTCGCCTGCAACATGGACGCGGCCCGCGAAACCATCGTCTTCGCCGGCGATTCGCCGAACGACGCCCCGATGTTCGGCTTCTTCCCGAACGCCGTCGGCGTCGCCAACGTCCGCGCCTTCCGGCTCGCCGCCGAACCCGCCTGGGTCACCCAAGCCGAGGCCGCCGACGGCTTCGTCGAGCTCGCCGATTCTCTCCTCGACTCTTCCCCCCCTCCCCTCGCGGGAGGGGGAAGGGGGAGGGGGTAGTCCGCCCCCTACCCGCCCGGCCGCATCGCCGCGAGCCCGTCGCAATCCCTGGCCGTCACGCAGATGCTGGCGAGCGTCCGCTCCTCGCCGTAGGGCCACGGCCGGCCGCGATGCAGCGTCGCCCGCTCGTCCCACAGCAGCACGTCACCCGGTTGCCAGCGGTGGGTGTAGACGTACTCGGGGCGGGTGGCGAAGGCCGTCAGCTCCTCGATCAGGGCGCTACCCGCCGCGTCGCCCATCCCTTCGACCGCGTAGGCGTGCGAGGCGATGTACAGCGCCTCCCGCCCGTTGATGGGGTTGCGCCAGACCGCCGGCCAAGCCTGGTCCGACCACATGGTGAAGAGGTCCCCCGTCGCCAACTCCGGCGAAATCTTCGCCCGCGAATGCGCGTACCGGTGCCGCAGGACCGCGCCCCGCGCCCGGTCCTTGAGCCCCGCCGGCATGTCCGCCCACGCCGCCCGGGTCGAGGCGTACTCGGTCTCCCCGCCCGACGACGGCAGCACCCGCGCCGCCAGCACGTTGATCAGCGCCGGCGCCGGCAGGAATGTGCTGTCGGTATGCCAGAGCTGGTTCGCCTTCAGGTTCATGACCTGGCGATCGTCCTCCGGGATGATCGTGGCGTCGTCGCCCAAGTTGGTGAGCGGCGAGACGACCGCCTTGTCCGCCTGATTTTTCGACCGCACCTCGATCGGCCCGAACAGACCGCCGAACCGCAAATGCGCCCCGTCGTCCAACTCCTGGTCGCGAAACACCAGCACCGAGTTCTCCTCGAACACCGCCCTGACCTCCGGATAGCCGTCCGAGGCCGTGACGCCCCGCAGGTCCACGCCCCGCACCTCGACCCCGAACCGCTCGTGCACCGCCGTCATCCGCATGGAGGCCTCCTTCGCCGCATTCGCCCGGTTCATTGGAACAGATTTCTATCATGGGGCTCCACGCCGGATTTCATGTCCAGGGTGGCTGATGGCCGTGGGCGATTCAGATTCATTTCTCCGATTTTCGTCCGTGCCGTGGCATCACTTGACTTGCTTCGCCGCTGACATCCCGGGCATGTATTTTCGTTGCCCGCACTCGAAGGCCGCGAAGAATGCCGCCTTGGCGACAACCACGTCGCTGTTGCTGTTATCAGCGTGGCCGCTGATCACGACGGCGGCGTAGGTGAGGTGCTTCGCCAATTCTTGAAGGCCGGAGGTCAGCCGCTTCGTATCGGGGAAGGGACCCACCTGCGTCACACATTCGGGAGAAATGAACGTGAAGCCCTCCGGCGTGGGGTGAGCCCCGTAGGTCGAGAGCAGTTTGTATGCCGTTGCCCGTCGCTGCTCTTTGAAGCCGTCCAACTCATCAAGGCGCCTCCTGATCTTCCAGGGCGTGAACCGTTTTTCCCGCTCCCGCGGAATAAGGGAACGCCACTTCGCGATCTCGGACTTCTCGCGCTTGAAGAGATCGAGATAGAACGTCGTCTCGACGACGTCGCGCACCATGCTGAAGGCCGGTTGATAGTAGCCACACCGGAGAAGGCGAAGACACAATGCTGCACTGTTGAAGCAACGCACCATTAGTCGAGAAAATTACCAGATATTTTTCATCAAGGTGGCGGTAAACGGTGGACAAACGTGAGATAACGTCGAGGCCATGCTTAATGATTTCAATATAGTTCCGCAACTCTATGTTTCCAACAATGCACGAGTCCTCTCCGACTCAATCCTTGATTCATCTACAAGGTAATCGGAACACATTATCTAATACCATTGCAACTACATTTCTCACGGTGGAGTCACAGATAAAGGAAATGAATCGTAATGTTATAAATCAATTTCACACTCTTACCTTAACCTTCTCTCTGAAGGACCTCCGCCACCCTGGAAGAGGCATAGAAGTTATTATACGTACAC
>SHVY01000028.1 GCA_009694045.1 Alphaproteobacteria bacterium
GTCAAATCGCTGGGATAACGCAGACCGCGACGATCCGCCACGGCACGATGTTCGGGCGTCCACATCAAGCAACCTCCTCAACAAGGTTGCCACCCATAGAGTCACAACCGACTCCCCAGACTCAACATCTTTTCGGAGCGGCTCTTAGAAGCTCGCCGATGGCTTTCGTAATCTTCGGAGTGACCTTCGAGACCCCCATGGCCCGTATCCTATCAGAAATTTGCCCGATGCTCGCCAGGCACCACCTTCTCCGGGAACGGGTGCGCGGGGCCGTCGCGGACGGTGAACAGGTAACGTCGGGCGATCTCGAGATAGCCGCCCCTGAACACGTAGCCGCCGTTGCGGGCCAGGATCAGCTCGCGGTCGCGGGCGTAGATCGGGCGCCAGTCGTACCAGGGCACTCGCGGGTCCTCGTGGTGGACGGCGTGGTAGTTGTTGCCGACGAACAGGATGCGCATGAACAGGCCGGCCTCGACGACGGCGGTGCGCTCGCCCACCGCCTCGGCCGGACGGTGCTCGGTGAACGAGCGCAGGACGGTCAGCGACAGGCCCGGGTAGGCGAACAGCAGGACGTACGCCCAGAACGGGATGGCGCACACACCGATTACCCACCACAGCACCAAGGCCACCGCCGGAATCTGCGGCAGCCAGTGGCCCAGCATCCGCCGGTCGCCCTTGAACACGAGCGGTGTGTCGTGGGCAAGCACCCGCCAAACCGCCACCGGCGGGACCAGGACCAGGCGGCCGGCCAGAGTCCGCAGCGCCCGCTGGAACAGACGCTCGCCCTCGCCCATCCGGGCCCACTGGTCCGGCATGAGGTAGTTCGATTCGGGGTCCGCGGTGGGACTCGTCAGATAGTCGTTGCGGTGGTGGATGATGTGGCTCTCCCGGTAGTGGCTGAACGGCAGCCACAGCCACAGGGAGGGAAACACGATGGCCGCGTCGAGGAGCCGCAACCCGGTCGGGCGGCCGTGCACCGCCTCGTGCTGCAGCGAACCGTGCAGGCAGACGAAATACCCGCCGAGCGGCAACACCAGCCACCAGGGCAAGGCGTGGTAGAACCAGGTCGAGAGCCCCCAGCCGCCGTACACGAGGCCGAAGATGCCCCAGGTCGGCAGGGCGAGCCGATGCCACAGGGGCCGGCCGTTGGGATAGAGGGATGTCATGGGCCGCGCCTCAATCGTCCTGGCCCGCACCTTTCCGAACGTGCTGTAATCCGTCAATGGTCGTCTTGCGGGAAGAACGCTCATGGCAAATCGTAAAGCGCTGGTAGGCGGCTGCCTGTGCGGTGCCGTGCGCTACAAGGTGCGCGGGCCGCTGCGCGATGTCGCCAACTGCCATTGCGGCCAATGCCGCAAGTTCCACGGCCACATCGGCGCCTACACCAATGCGAAGACCAAGGACCTGACGTTCACGGCGGACTCCGGGCTGACCTGGTTCACCTCGTCGAGGATCGCCCGGCGGGGGTTCTGTCGGGTGTGCGGCTCCAGCCTGTTCTGGCAGGCCTTGGGCGGCGACACGACCTCGATCGCCGCCGGGACCCTGGACGGCCCGACCGGGCTGACGACCAACCGCCAGATCTTCACGGGCAAGCAGCACCGGGGCGACTACTACGCGGTCGACACCCATCTGCAGACCTTCTCCGGCACCATGTCCGGCTAGGCGGCAGCGATGGCGATCGCCAGCCTACCGATGTACGACCTGCCCGAGGCGAGGGCGGCGACGGACGCGTGGTGGGCCGGCCTCGCCCGCGCCTTTCGCAAGGAGGGCGTGGCCGACGTGCCGACCGATCTGGTCCACGATGGGCACTATCACGAACCCTGGCGCGCCCCGGACCTGCTGTTCAGCCAGACGTGCGGCTATCCGCTGATCTTCGATTTCGCGGACGTCCTGCGGCCGCTCGCCACCCCCTGCTATGCGGTGCCGGATGCGGTGGGATACACCTACTACAGCCACCTGATAATCCGCGCCGATGACCCGGCCCAAGGGCTCGAGGCGTTCCGTGGCCGCGTCGCCGCGATCAACAACTGGGATTCCCAATCCGGCATGAGCGCGCTCCGGCACGCCCTCGCACCCCATGCGCGTGGCGGCCGGTTCTTCGCCAGCGTAACCGAAACCGGCGGTCATCGCGCCAGCATGGCGGCGATCGTCGCCGGCGCGGCGGACATCGCCGCCGTCGATTGCGTCACCTTCGCCATGGTCGGGCGCCATACCCCCCGGGCACTCGACGGCCTTCGCATCCTCGGTCGGAGCGCCCGCGTTCCGGGCCTGCCGTATGTCTGCCCGCGCTCCGCGAGCGCCGACCTGGTGCGGCGCCTGCGCGCCGGCATCGCCCACGCCATGGTCGATCCGTCCCTGGCCGAGGCACGCGACGCGCTCCTCATCACCGGCGCAGTCAACGTCGAGCGCGAGGATTACGCCGGGATCGGCTCGCTCGAGCGCGAGGCCGCAGAGGCCGGCTACCCAACCCTCGCCTGAACAACATCTGGTAGGCAGGCGATCCTGCGAGCACAAGACACTTAACGTTTTATTAACCAGCAACCCCCATGATTCTCGAACGTTATTCTGGAATCCTCGTGTTTTGGGAGAGCGCCGACTGGCGCTTACGGGTGGGGGAGTGGGTCAGTCGGCGCAGCGGTACGGGGTGATCTACGCCGATCCTCCGTGGACCTTCGCAACCTACAGCGCGAAGGGTCGGGGCCGCTGCGCCGACGCCCATTACGACGTGCTGAGCCAGCGCCAACTGCTCGACCTGCCCGTGGCCGATTGGGCCGCCGACGACTGCATCCTGCTGATGTGGGCGGTCGATCCGCTGCTGCCCCAGGCCTTCGCCCTGATCGAATCCTGGGGCTTCAAGTTCAAGACCGTTGGATTTTATTGGGCGAAGCTGAACCGCCGCGCGCCAGCGGAAGGCTTTACCGAACGCAGCTTCTTCACCGGGCTCGGCTACTGGACCCGGGCCAACGTCGAACAATGCCTGCTCGCGACGCGCGGCTCACCCAAGCGCAAGGGGCGTGACGTCCCGCGCCTGGTGGTGTCGCCGCGCCGCGAGCACAGCCGCAAGCCGGACGAAGTGTACAATCGCATCGAGCGCCTGGCCGATGGGCCGTACCTGGAGATGTTCGCCCGCTCGACCAAGCCCGGCTGGCACGGTTGGGGCAACCAGGTCGGCCTGTTCGACGGCGGCCCCGTCGCCACCCGCCGCTGGGCCTCGACCAACGAGGCCGACGCGGCCTAGGCCAACAACGCCTCCTCGTAAGGGAAGGTCGAGAGGCACTGCACGCCCGTGTCGGTGATCAGCACCTGTTCCTCGAGCTTGACGCCTTCGGTGCCGCCCTCGGCGCCGATGTAACTTTCGACGCAGAGCGTCATGCCCGGCCGGATCACCCCGTCGTAACCGTTGTCGAAGTCCGGCCAGGGAACGATCGCCGGATACTCGTCCGCCAGGCCGACGCCATGGGCGATGCCGGCGTAGCGGTTCTTCGCGAATTCGTTGGGAATCCGCCAGCTCTTCTCGGCGAACTCGCGGAACGTCATGCCGGGCCGCAACAGGTCGATGTTGGTGTGGATCTGCTCGTGGGCGTGGCGGTAGAGGCGCCGCTGTTCGTCCGAGGGCCGGCCGGGGCCGCAGAAATAGGTGCGTGACAGGTCGGCGCAGTAGCCGAAGGGACCGATCAGGTCGGTATCGAACGAGACCAGTTCGCCGGCCCGGATGATCCGGTCGCTGCATTCCTGGTACCACGGGTTGGTGCGGCCTCCGGACGCGAGCAGCCGGGTCTCGATCCACTCGCCGCCCATGGCGATGTTGGTCTGGTGCAGGAGCGACCACAGCTCGTTCTCGCTGATGCCGGGCCGCAAACTCTCGCGCATGCGCGCCATCCCGGCCTCGCAAACGCTGATCGAGATCCGCATGCAGGCGATTTCGTCGGCCGATTTGATGCAGCGGGCGTGTTCCATCACCTCCTGGCCGTTGCCGATGACGACGCCCATCGCTTCCAGGGCGCGTAGACCCTCCGGCTCCAGATGGTCGAAGGCCACCCGTTTGGTCTTGTCGCAATGCTTCACGATGAGCTCGTGAATCTCCGCCGCCCACTTGCGGACGCGCTTTTCGGTGTTCTGCGCCGCCGGAAAGTAGAACCAGCTCGTGGCCGGCCGGGTCTCGGCGATGGTTTCGAGATCGCGCGACAGAAATTCGCAGTTGTGGAAGTCGAACAGGGTGACGCGGCCCTCCGCCGGCACGAAGGCATAGCGGGCGGCGTTGTGCAGGACCCAGACCTGCATGTTCGAGGAGCCGGTCGCGTAGCGGATGTTGATCGGATCGTACAGCACGGCGGCGCCATAACCCCGGGCCGTGAGCTCCGCCTGGACGCGCCCAAGGCGATAGGCGCGCATGCGCTTCATGTCGATGTCGGTGGCGAAGTCCTTGAGCCCCGCCCCCGGCGTCCGTCGCGCCAGGGCCTGGCGATCACCCGCGTCCATCCGCCCCTCCCTCGTCGCGATTGGCGGGCGCGACCATACCTTCCCGCACCAGGAAATCCCAGATCGCCGCGGACGCCGTTGCGGCATCGGGATGCACCAGGGTCGTGCCACCGCCGCCGGTCAGATTGGTCGCCGCCCGCAAGCGCTCCAGGGCGCTGCCGCCGGTCGCCGCCCGCAGCCGTTTCGGCCGCGGCCGTGCGGGGCCGCGCTCCCAGGCGAGCGCCGCTTCAGCGGCAGCGGACGGCATCGCGGCGGCCTCGATCCGGCCGCGACGGGCCTCGCTGAACGCGACGGCGCGGGCCGGAGGCGCGGCGGCATCGACGGTGGCGACCAGCGGCAAGGCCACCGAGTAAGCCCGGCGCTGGCCACGCGGCAGGGCCTGCAGCAGCCGGGCACGGCCCTGGTCGAGTTCGCAAGCGGTGGTCGCCGCGACGATGGGATAACCAAGCGCCTCGGCCACGAGGTACGGGACCATCCCGCTGCCCTCGCCCGCCTCGGCCAGGGTGCCGGCGAGCACGAGGTCGGGCCGTCTGGCTCGAAGCCAT
The DNA here is from genome assembly GCA_009694045.1 of Alphaproteobacteria bacterium. GTDB lineage: Bacteria > Pseudomonadota > Alphaproteobacteria > SP197 > SP197 > SHVY01. Next base: position 5,025 of record SHVY01000028.1, read on the forward strand.
GAAACCAGGGGCGGCACCGCATCCGCGCCGGCCGGCAGGGACAGGACCCGCAGCCAGCCGATGCCCATGCCCAGGTAGTCGCGCACGTCGGACCTGTCGGGGTTGCCGGCATGGACGACCTCGACGATGGCGTTGGGAAGGCGCAGCGCCAGCTCCACGGCCTGGGCGTCCCGCACGGCCCGCCGGGCGCGCCCCGAGCCCGGGTGGCGCCCGATCGAGACGAGAACCGTGACGCTAAGCATCGCCGCGGCGGACCCGGGCGGCCAGGGCCGGCATCACGCTCTGCGCATCAGCGACGATGGCGAGGTCGGCGCGCTTGATCATGTCCGCGTGCAAATCGCTGTTGACGGCGATCACGGCCTCGCAGCGGGCGATACCTTGCAGGTGCTGGCTCGCCCCGGCGATGCCGAACGCCAGGTAGCAGCGCGGCGCGACCAGGGTGCCGGAAGCCCCCACCTGTCGGTGGCGCGGCAGGTGGCCGGCATCGCACACGACGCGGCTGCCGCCCACCGTGGCCCCCAGCGCGGCGGCCACCTGGTGGAATGCCTCCCAATCGGTGACCCCGTTGCCGGCGGCGACGATGAAGTCCGCCTCCCCGAGCGGCAGGGCGACCGCGTCGACCGCCACCGGCCCGTCGTCCCGGACCCGCGGCGTCACCGCGACGGGGTCCAGCTCGATCGGCCGCGCCTCGTGCCGGGGGCCGGCGTGCGGCGCCGCCGCTTCCGGTGCCAACAGCAGGATCGGGGGCGGCGCGCCGGCCCAGTCCTCGGCCCCGCCATGGGCCCGGCGCACGACCCGCGCGAGCCCGGCTTGACGCACGTCGCCGGCGGCGCGCAGGCCAAGCCGGGCGCCGACCCGGCGCCCCAGGTCGCCTCCGCCGGTCAGGGTGTCGGGCAGCAGGACGTGACGCGGCGCCAGGTGCCGGATCGTCGCCGCGAGGGTCGCCGCCCGGGCTTCGCAGTCGGTCACGGCGACCAGGGCCAGCCGATCCGCGCCGGCCCCGGCGAAATCCGCCGCCGCCCAGGCGAGGACGGCGACGGCCCCGCCGCCTTCGTCCGCCAGCGCGCGCGCCGCGCCCAGCACGTCTCGATCGTGCGGCGAGAGGCGACCATGAAGCATGTCGGGGACGGCGAGGATCAGGTACGCGGGCTCGGCGATGACGCGGGTTGGCGCTTCCGCCGCAACGGGTGCCGGTGCCGCGACGGCGCGCCCCTGACGTTCGGCGCGAGGGTCGCGACGGACGCGCTTCGGCGGATCGTTCATGCCACGGCCTCGGCCAGGAGCTCGGCAATGTCGGCCACCCGGGGGCGCGGGGCCACGACACCTTCGAGCATGACGGCGCAGTTCGGACAGGCGACGGCGACCGTGGCCGCACCGGTCGCCCGCGCCTGGTCCATGCGCAGATCGGGAATCCGGCGCGTGCCGGGAACGTCGGTCAAGGGCGCGCCCCCGCCCCCGCCGCAGCAGAACGAGCGCAGGCCGTGCCGTTCCATCTCGCGCGCATGGGGCGCGATGGCCGCCAGCAGGCGACGGGGCGCCGCGATCTCGCCGTTGTAGCGGCCGAGGTAGCAGGGGTCGTGGTAGGTGATCGCCTCGGCCAGGGGCTTCGTCACCGTGATGCGCCCACCGGCCACCAAATCGGCCAGCAGGGCGGTGTGGTGCTCGACCCGGTAGTGGCCGCCCTGCGCCGGATAGTCGTTGCGCAAGCTGTTCAGGGCGTGGGGATCGGCGGTCACGATGCGATCGAACCGGCGGGCGGCGAGGGTCGCGATGACCTGCTTGGCGAGCGCCTGGAACGTCGCTTCGTCGCCGAGCCGGCGGGCCGCGTCGCCGCAATCGAGCTCGTCCGCGCCGAGCACGGCGAAGTCCACCCCCGCCCGTCGCAGGAGACCGACCAAAGCGCGCAGGGTGCGCTGGCCCCGGAGGTCGAAGGCGGCATCGCCCAGCCACAACAGCACGTCGGCGGACCCGCCCGCGGCCAGGATGGGCAGGCGCAGGTCCACCGCCCAGTCGAGCCGGGTCGCGGGATCGCGGCCGCTCGCGGTGTCGGTCGCCCGCAGCTCCTCGAGCATGGCGGCGGCCTTGGCGGGGGTGGCGCCCTTCTCCAGGGTCTGGAATCGGCGCAGGTCGATTACCGCGTCCACGTGCTCGATCATCATCGGACACTCGTGGACGCAGGCGCGGCAGGTGGTGCACGCCCACAGGGTGTCGGGATGCACCAAGTCGCCGATGATCGGCCGGTCGATACCGCCCCGCGCCAGGCCGATGGGCCGGCCGGGGTGCGGGCTGCCGCTGTAGCCCTGGTCGGTATTGTCCCGCCACTCCATGCCGAGGACGAAGTCCTGGATCAGCTTCTTCGGATTCAAGGGTTGGCCGGCCGCGAACGCCGGGCACGCCACCTCGCACCGCCCGCACTGGACGCAGGCATCGAACCCCAGCAGCCGGTTCCACGGAAAATCCCGCGGCGTCTCCACCCCCAGCTTCGGCGCGTCGAGATCGAGCGGCGCGAGCCCGACATCCGGCCGATCCGCGCCGAAGCGTTTGGGGCGGGGATGAAATGCCAGATGCAGCGCGCCGGCGAAGGCATGGCGCATGGGGCCGAAGGGGGCCGTGACAATGAGTAGGACCACAGCAAGGACCCCAAACCCCGTAAGGATTCCCTCAAGCCACCCCATGGTACGAAGTAATTTCGGAACGGGGTGCAGAGCGAGGTGCATGGCGAAAGTCGCGAACCCGAGCAATAGGAGGGGAAACCATCCAAATTGACCCCAAGACAGCCGAGCCGGATGACGGATGCGACGCCCTATGACTAAGGCGACACCCACCAACATCGTTGCCGAGGCAAGCACGGCAGCGTAGCGAAGCGCCACGGCGTCCAGGCCAAGAACGAAAATCACAACGAGCAGGACACAAACGACAATGAAACCGGCGGCCGTCGGGACATGCATCCAAGTCGTGTATCGATCGCGCGCGACGACGTCATGGACGTCGATCAGATACCTTGCAGGCACTGCCAGCAGGCCCTGCAAGAGTTCGACGCGCGCCGGTCCGCCGAGCCGCCAAATGCGCACACGGTTTGCCGCGAACAGTCCAAACACAATCGTCAGGCCGACCGATGTCACCAAGGCGGTGGGTACAATCTCAAGATCAACGAGCAGCTTCGCAGCAAAATATGTAGCGAAGCTCCAAAGGACCAACCCATGCATCGGCACCGATTTTTCCGGTCGGTCGCTTGAGCGAAATCCCGATCCTACTGGGCGCCGAAGCCGAGCGAAGAAACGCGCGAGGAAGTTGCTTTCCACCGGGTGATCCTAGACCTCGCTCGCCTCTCGAACGCCGCAGCCGATCCGTTCTGCGAACCACCGCATGTGGTGGTTGGCTTGGCCTTACGGAGGGTGATCGACACCGCGGCCGCGGCCGAGTTTCTTGCCTCGGCGACGGCGGATCATAGCACGCGGATGGAGACGGTTTCGAGGTTGACCCGTCGCCCACCCAGGGAGGCACCCCAACAGGACGCGGACGCGCTACCCCCTGAGCCGTGTGTTCTCCGGGTCCCAGGGGGAGTCGGGGATCACGGTGGCGGGGAAGCGGCGGCCGAGGATCTCGATCTCCAGGTTCGTGCCGAGGGCGGCTTGCGCCGTGGCGACATAGGCGAGCGCCAGGCTGCGGCCGACCGTGTAGGCATAGGCGCCGGAGGTCGCGCGGCCGACCATGCTGGTGCCGGACCAGATCGGCTCGTTGCCGAACGGATCGGCGTCCTCGACGTCGCAGGCAAGCGTCACCAGCTTGCGCGGAATCCCCTGCTGCTGTTCGCGGACGAGAGCGGCGCGGCCGGGGAATTCGCCCTTGTTGAGCTGGATGAAGCGATCGAGGCCGGCCTGCCACGCCGAGTACTCGGTGGTCAGGTCGACGCGCCAGTACTTGTAGCTCTTCTCGATGCGCAAGCTATCCATGGCGCGGATGCCGAAGGGGCGGATGTCGAATTCGGCGCCGGCCGCCATCAGCGCATCCCAGATCGCGTTGTGGTAGGCGAGCGCGTGGTGCAGCTCCCAGCCCAACTCGCCGATGAAGTTCACCCGCATGGCTCGGGCCTGGGCCACGCCCACCGCGATGTCCTTGGCAGTGAGCCAGGGGAATGCCCCGTTGGAGACGTCGTCGCGGGTGACCTTCCGCAGCACCTCGCGGGAGCGCGGGCCGCACAGCACCAGCACGCCCATGCCCTGGGTCAGGTTGGTGAGGCGGACGGAGCCGTCGGTGGGCGCGCGCCGCCACATCTCGTCGAAATCGTGGCGCTCGGCGGCGGCGGCGCAGACCACGTAGAAGCGGTCCTGGGCGAGGCGGGTGATGGTGAACTCGCTCACCACCCCGCCCCTGTCCGTAAGCAAGTGCGCGAGGCCGATGCGGCCGATCGTCCGCGGCAGCTTGTTCGCCACCATGCCGTCGAGGAACGCCTCCGCGCCGGGCCCGGCGACCTCGAACTTGGAGAAGCCGGTGAGGTCGAGCAGCCCCACCCGTTCGCGCACGGCCCGGCATTCCTCGCGCACCGGCTCGAAGAAGTTGGCGCGGCGGAAGCTGTATTTGTCCTTGGACTTCACACCCTTCGGCGCGAACCAGTTGGCCCGCTCCCAGCCGTACTTCTGGCCGAACACGGCCCCCAACGCTTTCTGCCGGTCGTAGGACGGGCTGGTCTTGGCAGGGCGCGCGCCGGGCCGTTCCTCCAGCGGGTAGTGGATGACGAAGATGTGCTCGTACGCCTCCTCGTTCTTGATCCGGGTGTAGGTCTTGTTGGCGTATTCGCCGAAGCGGCGCGGGTCCACGTCGTAGGGGTCGGTGCCGGGATCGCCGTCGACCACCCAATCGACCAGGAAGCGTCCGGCGCCGCCGGCGGCGGTGATGCCGAAGCTGAAGCCTTCCGCCAGCCAGAAGTTCCGGAGGCCCCAGGCCGGCCCGATCAGGGGGCTGCCGTCGGGGGTGTAGGGGATCGGGCCGTTGATGCAGTCCTTGATGCCGGCCTTCGCGAACACCGGCACGCGGTGCATCGCCGCCTCGATGTGCGGCTGCAGGCGGTCGATGTCGGGCGGCAGCAGCTCCTGGCCGAAGCCCTTGGGCACGCCGTCCACGGCCCAGGACGGGGCGCCCTTCTCGTAGGGACCGAGGATCAGGCCCTGGCGCTCCTCGCGCATGTAGTAGCTCGCGTCGCTCTCGCGCAGGACCGCCATCTCGGGCAGGCCCGCCTTCTTGCGCGCGACCAGCTCGGGGATCTCCTCGGTCACCAGGTACTGGTGCTCGACGGGGATCACCGGGATGTCCAATCCGACCATCGCCGCCGTCTGCCGCGCCCAGGAGCCGGTGGCGGTGACCACGATCTCGCAGGTGATCGCGCCCTTGTCGGTGGTGACCGTCCATGCGCCATTCGGCGCCTGCGCGATCGCCGTCACCTCGGTCTGGCGGTAGATCTCAGCCCCGCCGTTGCGGGCGCCGATGGCCAGCGCCTGGGTCAGATCGGCGGGGGCGATGTGCCCGTCATGGGGGTGGTAGAGCGCGCCGACCAGGCCCCGGGTGTTGCACAGCGGCCAAAGCTTCTTGATCTCGCCCACGCCCACCATGCGGAAGGGCACGCCGATGGTGTTGGCGGTGCCGCAGTACTTCTTGTACTCGTCCATCCGCTCCTTGTTGCGGGCCAGACGCAGGTTGCCGGTGACGTGGAAGCTCACGTCCTGCCCGGTTTCGGCGGGCAGGGAATTGTAGAGATCGACCGAGTACTTGTGCATCTGGCCGACGCAATAGCTCATGTTGAACAGCGGCAGCAGCCCGGCCGCGTGCCAGGTGGACCCGTGGGTCAGATCGGCCTTCTCGACCAGCACGACATCCCGCCAGCCCTTCTTGACGAAGTGGTAGAGGATGCTGACGCCGACCACCCCGCCGCCGACGATCACCACGCGCGCGTGCGATTTCATGCCCTGCCTCCGATCGTTGGTCGGGTTGTAGCATCGGCTCGGAAAGCGTCCAACAGGGTTCGCGGCGACCGGCACTCGCCGACCGCCGGGCGTCTCTTAACGGCTAATTAGCCATGCCAGCGTTCAATGCGCCCCTGTCGTGCCCGTCGAACAACGAGCCTCGCGACCCATGCCCGAATGCGCCGCAAGCCCGGAACCGAACGCCAAGGCGCCTGATCCGCCTTTCACCAGGACCTATCGGCTGCTGGTGCGTGGCAAGAACATCAGCGAGGAGTCCCTGCTCGCCACCGACTATCTCAATCATTTCAACGAGGTCGTGATGTTGCTGGAGATGGTCGGCGCGGCGCCGGAGTTCATGGACGACGTGCGGACGTGGAAGCCGAGGAGTTACGTCGAGCACTTTCAGGGCAGCGTGTTCGCCAACAAGGAACTGGCGAGCTTCGCCTACGAGCAGGCGCCTCTCGCCTATCGCATTCCGTTCGATGATCTGGTGCGAACGATCGACACGATCATCCTCGGCGGACCAGCGCGGCTGGACGCCGCGCTGGTCGAAGCCGACGAGGTTGCCTTCGAGGACGCCGCGAGCGAGACGGCGACCCAGGCCCGGACACTGATCGATCAGGCCAGCGGAATCATCCACGGCCACACCGTCACCTCGCGCCAGGTCGATATCGACCTTCTGCTCGGGGCTCAGCAACCGCGCGAGTAGTACCAGGCGTTGCTGCCGCCCTTCGCGCCGTAGGCCGGCACCCAGCCCGACGCGACCGCGACCGGGTCTTCGCCGGAACAGGGGCTTGGCCAGATCACGTCGACCCGAAGCCACAGCGCGTCGCCGACCAGGCGCGATGCGCGTACGTCCACCTCGATCTGCTCGCCCATGGCCACGCGCCAGTCAGGGTCGATCCGCGCCTTGGTGGCCCCGCGGTCGGGTGCGTCGAACAACAGGCCGTCCCAGCCATAGTCGAGGTAGCTGAGGTTCGTGGTGAGCAGCGTGGCGAGGTCGTGGAACGGCCCTGCCTCCTCCGGCGCGAGCCACGCGGGCGCGCCATCGACGATGACGCGGAACCAGCCGTCCCGGCGTTCGTAGACCGCCAGCCCGATGTGTTCGTAGTCCACCTCGGTCTGTGGCACATCGTCGAAGGAGAAGACCTCGCGCACGACGGCCGCATCCGCCGCCGGTCCGGCCCGCAGGATCGCCGGCTGCTGCAATTCCCCCATGGCCAGGTACGCGTCGTACAGGCGCGGCGCCTCGACCACCCCGATGATGCGCGCACCATCCGGTGCCCAGGGGGGCGGCGGGTCCAGGGTCGCGACGAACGGGTGGGTCGGAACCGCCTTGGCGATGATCGGATCACCGCAGCCCACCTGCCAGCCCAAACTGGCATAGGTCTCGCCGTCACCCGGCAGATAGGCGTGGGCCAGGTCGACCGAAATCGCGCCGTTGACCACCACCTCGTAGAGGTTTTCCCACGGCCGCACCTCGACGTGGCGGACCGGGGTGGGCACGAACCAATCGTCGTAGACGATCACCCCCGCCGCGCGGATCAGCTTGGCCCCCGCCTCGGCCGTCGCCTTGTCGATCGCCTGGCAGATGTCGGCCCGCGCCGGCAGGGCGGCCAAGGCGAGGGCCGCCGCGAGACAAGCGCCCAGGCGCGGTGTAGACTTTCTCGTCGATCTATTCATGGCGGAGGGTTCGCGATGATGAAACGGTTCATGGGGCCTTTGATCCTGGCGTGCCTGCTGCTGGTAGGCAACCGGTCCTTCGCCGACCAGGCGGCCGACGAGGCCGCGATCGCGGCGATCGACGCCCAATGGGTCGCGGTCGTCGCGACCAAGGACGCCGCCGCCACCGCCGACCTCTACGCCGAGGACGGGATGATCACGCCGGCCGGGGCCCCCGCCGCCGTCGGCCGCGAGGCGGTCGCCGCGGCCTGGGCCGGGCTCATGGGGCTTCCTGGCTTCGCCCTCACGTTCGCGCCGACCCTGATCGTGGTCGCCGAGTCCGGCGACATCGCCTACGACGTCGGCACCTATGCGCTCGGCTTCGATGGTGAAGGCGGCCGGATCGAGGACCAGGACAAGTACGTGGTGGCGTGGAAGAAGGTGGCCGGCTAATGGCTGGTCGGCGCCGACATCTTCAACAGCGACGGCCCACCAGCGCCATAGCCGGTGCCGCGCCTGCGACGAACGCATCCAACAGCGCCCCACCGAACGCATCGCGCCTCGCTTGGCAGAAGACGACGAGGAGGTTCATGGCCGACTACAACTCCTTGCACAACCGCAGCGAGTCGTAGAGCGCCGCGTGGATGTTGCGGCTGGCGATGGCGTCGCCGACGCGGAAGAGCTGGTAGCGGCCGGTCGGGTTGCTGACGATCCCCTGGGGCCGGCCGGCGACCAGGGCCTCGTAATCGACCTCGCCATGATTCGACGAACCCGGCTTGAGCGCGAAGTACAGCCCGTCCTCGGGCAGTGTGCCGTGCTCGGCGACGATCTGGTCGACCGTCCGCTCCTCCTCCGCGCCCGTGTAGATGTTCTTGAGCACGGCCACGAGCTGGTTGCCCTCCTCGTAGATCTGGGTCAGCCGCTGGTTCGGGGTGATCAGCACGTTCAGTCGATAGAGCTCCTTCATGTGCTGGGCGAAGTTGGCGCCGCCCATCTGCTCGGCCGCCATCCGATCGGGGGTGACGAGTTCGACCGTGGCACCCCGGGCTGCCAGCACCTCGGCCACCGAGGCGCCCTGATGCTGGCCGTTCTCGTCATAGACCAGCACGTTCTCGCCCGGCGGCACGGCGCCGGTCAGGATGTCCCAGGTGCTGACGGCGTGGTCCACGCCCTGCATGCGGCCGCGGTTCGGGCGCCCCCCGGTCGCCACAATCACCACGTCGGGAGCGAGCGCCGCGATTCCCTCGGCGGTCGCCGGGGCGCCGAGGCGCACGTCGACGGGCAGGCGGCGCACCTGGCCGTCCAGCCAGCGCGCGATTCCCGACAGGTTCTCGCGCCAGGTGGCCTTGGCGGCGATCGCGATCTGGCCGCCGGTGTGCGGCGCCCGCTCGAACAGGATCACCTCGTGGCCGCGTTCGGCCGAGACCCGGGCGGCCTCCAATCCCGCCGGCCCCGCCCCGGCCACGACGACGCGGCGGCGCGCGGCGGCCCTGGGGATCACGTGCGGCATGGTCTGCTCCCGCGTCGTCGCCGGGTTCTGCAGGCACAGGGCCTCGCCACCCAGGAAGATGCGGTCGACGCAGTAGTTGGCGCCGACGCACTGGCGGATGTCGTCGGGGCGACCCTCCATCAGCTTCTTTACGATGTGCGGATCGGCGATGTGGGCGCGGGTCATGCCGACCATGTCGACGTGGCCCTCGGCGATGGCGCGCGCCGCCGTCGCCAGATCGTTGATCCGCCCGGCGTGGAACACCGGCAGGTCGATCTCGGCCTTCACCGCGCTCGCGAGATACAGGAACGGCGCCGACCCGAACGGCATGCCGGGAATGATGGTCGCCATGCCGGCGTGGTCGATCGGGTGGCCATGGTTGACGTCGAGGAAGTCGATCAGCCCGGATTTCGCGAGCCGGCGGGCGACCTCCAGCATCTCCTTCTGGTCGAGCCCACCGGCCAGCAGCTCGTCGGCGGAATAGCGCACGCCGACGATGTAGGCGCCGCCCACCGCCTTGCGCACCGCCTCCAAGACCTCGAAGGCAAAGCGCAGCCGGTTGTCCAGGTTGCCGCCGTATTTGTCGATACGCCGGTTCATGGCCGGCGAGAGGAACTGGTTGATCAGGTGACCGCCGCCTAGGAACACCTCGAGCCCGTCCAGCCCGCCGTCCCTGCACCGCCGCGCCGCCGCTGCGAACGCCGCGATCACCCGGGCGATGTCGAAGTCCTCGATCTCCTTGGCCATCGCCCGGTGCTGCGGCTCGCGGATCGGCGAGGGCGCGATCAGCGGCAACCAGTCGGCGGTGTCCCAGCGGTTGCGCCGGCCCATGTGGGTGATCTGGGTCATCAACGCGGCGCCATGGGCGTGGACGCGATCGGAGAACTGCTTCAGGAAGGGGATCACCGCGTCGTCGGCCAGCGACACCTGGGCGAAGTCGGTCGCCGGCGAATCGTGGGCGACCGACGCCGAGCCGCCGAACATGGTGAGGGCGATGCCGCCCTTCGCCTTCTCCGCGTGATAGAGCTGGTAGCGCTCCCCCGGCATCCCCGCTTCCGCCAGCGCCGGCGCATGCGCCGTGCTTATCACCCGATTGCGCAGCGTGAGGTGCTTCAGTTGGAAGGGGGTGAGGAGCGCCTTCATTGAGCGTCCCCTCGCCCCTTGTGGGAGAGGGAGGGGCCCGGCCCGACAGGGCCGGGAGGGTGAGGGGTCTCCAACAATGTCCGGCGAAGGGCGGTGAGCACCCCTTCGAGATTGCGCATCACGTCGTTGCTCCAGAAGCGAACGATCCGGAAACCAGCCTGGGCGAACCGCGCGTCCCTGGTGGTCTCATCCCGGCCGATATGTTGTCCGCCATCGATCTCCACCACGAGGCGCGCTTCATGGCAAAGAAAATCCGCATAGTAGGGACCGATAGTACCTGGCGCCGGAACTTCGCCCCCGGCAAGCACGCGATTGCGCAGCGCGTTCCACATCCGACGCTCGGCGTCGGTGCTCCGGGCACGAAGGCCGCGGGCACGTCCGCTAGCCATGGAACCCCCTGAAGAGTCCCCTCACCTTCCCATCGCCTAAGGCGATGGGCCCCTCCCTCTCCCACAAGGGGCGAGGGGAAAGTTCCGCGTCGGGAGTCACAGGTCCTTGCACAGCCGGAGCGAGTCGTAGATCGCGGCGTGGATGTTGCGGCTGACGACGGCGTCGCCGACGCGGAAGAGCTGGAAGCGGCCGGCGGGGTTGGAAGCCAGGGTCTGCGGCCGGCCGGTGCGCAGCGCGTCGTAATCAACCTCGCCCCGGTTGCGCGAGGCGGGGCGCAGCTCCTGGTACAGCCCGTCCTCGGGCAGGTTGCCGAAGCAGATGACGACCTGGTCGACGCTACGCTCCTCCTCGGCGCGGGTGTATTCGTTGCTGAGGGTTGCCGCGAGCCTATCCCCGTCCCTGCGCACCGCGACGAGGCGGGCATCGGGCGTCAGCACCACGCCGCGCTTGTACAGCTCGCGGTAGTGGACGGAGAAGTTGGTTCCGCCCATCTCCAGCATCGGCGCCCGGTCGTAGGTGACGAGTTCGACCGCGCCGCCGCGCTGGGCCAGGAAATCCGCCGCGCTGGGACCCTGATGCCCGCCCTCGTCATCATAGAGAAGGGCCGACGCGGCCGGCGCGATCCGGTGCGAGAGGATGTCCCAGGTGGTGACGCACAGCTCGGCGCCGGGGAAGTATCCGGGCATCGGCTTGCCCCCGGTCGCGATCACGACCACGTCGGGTGCTAGTCCCGCCACGTCCGCCGCCGTCGCCCGCGCCCCCAGCCTCACCTCGACCCCGGACTTCCGCACCTGCCCCTCGAGCCAGCGGACGATGCCGGAGAGGTTCTCGCGCCAGGTCGCCTTGGCCGCCAGGTTGATCTGGCCGCCGAGCCTCTCCGCCGCCTCGAACAGGGTCACCCGATGGCCCCGCGAGGCCAGCACCCGCGCGGCTTCCAGGCCGCCCGGCCCGCCGCCCACGACCACGGCCCGCCGCTGGGTCGCGGCCCGGGGAACGACGTGCGGCATGGTCTTCTCGCGGCTGGTGGCGGCGTTCTGGATGCACAGGGCACCGCCGCCAGCACCACCGCGATCGAGGCAGTAGTTGGCGCCGACGCACTGGCGGATGTCGTCGGCCCGGCCCTCCATCAGCTTCCTGACGATGTGCGGATCGGCGATGTGGGCGCGGGTCATCGCCACCAGATCCACATGGCCGTCCGCGACCGCGCGGGCGGCCGTCGTCAGGTCGCGGATCGCCGAGGCGTGCACCACCGGCAGCCCCACCTTCGCCTTCACCGCGCTGGCGAGGTACAGGAACGGCGCGGTCGGGAACCCCATGTTCGGGATCATGACCGCGAGCCCGGCGAAGGTATCGCCGTGCGACTGGTAGACGTTCAGGTAGTCGATCGACCCCGACGCCGCGTAGGTCTCGGCGATCGTCATGCAATCCTCGGCCGTGAGCCCGCCATCGAGCAACTCGTCGCCCGCGAGCCTCAGCCCCACCACATAGTCCGGCCCCACTTGCCGGCGGATTTCGGCGAACACCTCGAGCCCGAACCGCATGCGGTTCTCCAGGCTGCCGCCATAGCCGTCGGTGCGCTGGTTGATCCAGGGCGTCCAGAACGAATCCAACAGATGCTGGGCCGCGCCGATCACCTCGACCCCGTCGAGCCCGCTTTCGCGGCAGCGCCGCGCGGCCTCGCCGTACGCCTTGATCACCCGGCGGAAGTCCCAGTCCTCCATCTCCTTGGCGAAGGCGCGGTGCACGGTCTCGCGGCCCGGGGAAGGCGAGATCAGCGGCAGCCAGTGCCGCTCGTCGAAGTGCCCGCGCCGCCCCAGGTGCGAGATCTGGCAGAACACATGGCCGCCGTGGCGGTGAACGCGGTCGCCGAGCTCCTTCAAGTAGGGGACCACGCGATCGCCGCTCACGTCGATCTGACCGAACGAGGTCGGCGATTCCAACGCCACCGAGGACGACCCCCCGAACACCGTAAGGCCGATGCCTCCTCGCGCTTTTTCCTCGTGATAGAGCTGGTAGCGCTCGGTCGGCATGCCGTCTTCCGGATAGCCCGGCGCGTGTGCCGTCGACATGATCCGGTTGCGGAGCGTGAGGGTCTTGAGCTTGAACGGCTGCAGCAGGGCGTCGTGGGCGGCCATGGGGCTTGCCCTTACGCCGCGATGCGGTCCTGAAGGCGGTACCAGGCGGCGACCAGCGGCAGGAACCAGGGCGTGCCCGAATACCAGGCGGGGGCCGGGAATTCGAGGTCGTCGAACGCGGTCCGTCCCTCCGGCTTGCCGAGGATGCGCTGGGCCGTCTTGTGGCCGAGGTACGTCGCCATGGCGACGCCGGAGCCGTTGTAGCCCATGGCGAAGTGGATGCCGTCGCGCACGCCGGCGTGCGGCAGACGGTCGAAGGTGAAGGCGACGTTGCCGGTCCAGCTATGGGTGATCTTCACGTCGGCGAGGTCGGGGAAGACCCCGGTCAAATAGCGGTGCAGGGTCCGGCCGCTCACCTTGGTGTCGGTCTCCCACACCGCCGCGCGCCCCCCGAACAGGACCCGCGTGCGGTCCGGCGAGGGCCGGTAGTAGTAAAGGACCTTCTTGGTGTCGGCGATCATCCGGTTGTTCGGGAACAGCCGGCGCATGGTCTCGGGCGGCAGGGGCTCGGTCGCGATCATGTAGCTGCCGATCGGGATCAGGCGGCGGCGGAAGTCCTGGGTGACCGGGCCGGTGTAGCCGTTCGAGGCGACGATCACGTCGCGCGCCCGCACCCGCCCGCGCGGCGTCGTGACGGTGAATCCGTCGAGCCCGCGGGCGATGTCGGTGACGGGCGAGCGGGGCGCGACCGTGACTCCGGCGCCACGCGCCCGGTCCAGCAGGCCCTGGTGGTAGAGCGCCGGGTGAACGCCGGCGTTCTTCGGGATGATCCGTCCACCGTGGTAGATGCGGGTCGCGACCTCGGTCGCGGTCGCCGAAGCCGGAACCATCTCGCCGTCCAGCCCGGCCTCGCGCTTCACGAGATCGAGCCCCCGCGCCATCTCCTCGTAGTGGCTCGGCCGGTGGGCGCCGACGAACATGCCAACCTTCTGCAGGTGGCAGGTGATCTGTTCGCGTTCGATCAGGTCGGTCGCGTAGTCGTAGGCCGCGATTCCTTCCCGGACCAGGGCCACGGCCTTGGCTTGGCCGTGCGTCGCCTTCAAGTCGCCGTAGCCGAGCTTGAGGCCACTCCCCAGCATGCCGCCGTTGCGGCTGGAGGCGCCGTGGCCGGCGTCGCTCGCGTCGAGCACCAGGACCGACCGCCCGGCCCGGGCAAGGTCGAGCGCCGCCGAAAGACCGGTGAAGCCGGAGCCGACGATGGCGACATCGGCGGCCGACGGCAGCGGCGCCTCGGGCAACGCCGGGCGGGGCGCCGCTTCCCACCAGTACGGCGAGGTCTTGAAGCCCTCGGCGAAGATCCCCACGACCCGCTCCTTGGTATGCAAGGGCGGTATTCATGGCGGATTCCCCAGGGCGGGGCAAGGTTGCCCGAATCCCCCTCCCCATGCCCCGCGCGACGGGTTAGCTTGGGCGGCAGCGATCCATCGGGGAAACCACCCATGACCACCGAGACCCAGGCCGGAGCGGCGCCCGAAGGCGCCGGACGCCGGCGCGACCGTGGCGGCAGCGGTGCCCGCCGCGCCGTGCGCGAAGCCCGGCCCCTGACGTTCTGGCCGGCGATCACCCGCAACATTCCCGTGACCGAGGTGCTGTCCGACGAGGGCCTCGAAATCATCGAAGGGAACGCGGAGACGATCCTGGAGGAGGTCGGCATCGAGTTCCGCGGCGACGAGGACTCGCTCACCCGCTGGCGGGGCGCCGGGGCCGACGTGAAGGGCACCCGCGTCCACTTCCCCCGGGGGCTGTGCCGGTCGCTGATCGCCAAGGCACCCCGCACCTTCGTGCAGCACGCCCGCAACCCGGAGCGCACCGTGACGATCGGCGGCAAGCACACGGTGTTCGCCCCCGTGTACGGCCCGCCCTTCATCCGCAACCTGGACGAAGGCCGCCGCTACGCGAACATCGAGGATTTCCGCAATTTCGTGAAGCTCGCCTACATGACGCCCTCGATGCACCACTCCGGCGGCACCGTATGCGAGCCCGTGGACATTCCGGTGAACAAGCGCCACTACGACATGGTCTACGCGCACATGCGCCTGTCCGACAAACCCTACATGGGCTCGGTGACGCACCCCTTGCGCGCGGCCGACACGGTTTCGATGTCCCAGATCCTGTTCGGGGCCGATTTCGTCGACCGCAACTGCGTGATCCTCTCCCTGATCAACGCCAACTCGCCGATGGTGTGGGACGCGACGATGCTGGGCGCGCTTCGCAACTACGCGCTGGCGAACCAGGGCACCGTGATCTCGCCGTTCATCCTGTCGGGCGCCATGAGCCCGGTGACGGTCGCCGGCACCCTGGCCCAGCTTCTCGCCGAGGCGATGTCGGGCATGGCCTTCGCCCAGCTCTGCCGTCCCGGCTGCCCGGTGGTGTTCGGCACCTTCGCCTCGTCGATCTCGATGCAGTCGGGGGCCCCCACCTTCGGCACGCCGGAGCCGACGCTGGTGCTGTTCGCCGCCGCCCAGTTGGCACGGCGCTTGGGCGTGCCGTTCCGCTCCGGCGGCTCGCTCTGCGCCTCCAAGGTAGCCGATGCCCAGGCCGCCTACGAGAGCGCCCAGACGCTCCTTCCCACCCTGCTCGGCGGCGTGAACTTCGTCCTGCACGCGGCCGGCTGGCTGGAAGGCGGACTGTCGTCGGGTTACGAGAAATTCATCATGGACGCCGACCAGTGCGGCATGATGCAGCGCCTGGCCGCCGGCATCGACCTGTCCGAGAACGGCCAGGCTATGGGGGCGATCCGCGAGGTCGGTCCCGGCAAGCATTACCTCGGCTGCGAGCACACCCTCGGCAACTTCGAAACCGCCTTCTACCGCTCGACCATCGCCGACAACAACTCGTTCGAGCAGTGGGAGGCCGAGGGCGCGCAAGACGCGTCCCAGCGGGCCAACAAGATCTGGAAGCAGATGCTGAAGGACTACGAGGCCCCCGCCATCGACCCCGCCATCGACGAGGCCCTGCTCGCCTTCATCCGCGCCAAGAAGGCGAGCTTCCCCGACGCGTTCGCGTAACGCGGGTTGAGAGGAGGTCATCCATGAAGATCAAGGTCATTGTGCACGAAGCCGAAGAGGGCTGCCTCTCCGTGGATGTCGCCGAATCGAATCTCGACAGCGGTAATTGCGTAATTGGTAGGGTTCCTTGAGTGGTGCTCTTTTCCCGCTTGTCACCCCCGCGAAAGCGGGGGTCCATGGGCCACGCGACGGAGCGGTTGCTGTGGATTCCCGCCGCCGCGGGAATGACAATCCAAGTGGGTCCCGACCAACAAGACCCTGCATGAGCCAGGAGACGATCCGATGAATCTCACCGAATACGCCCGCTACGACGCGCTGGGGCTCGCGGGGTTGGTGAAGAAGAAGCGGGTATCGGCGAAGGAGCTGGCCGAGACGGCGGCCCGCGCGATCGAGGCCCGCAACGGGACCGTGAATGCCGTGGTCGAGACCTATGGCGATCGGATCGAGGACCTCGACGAGAAGAAGCTGCGCCGCGGCCCCTTCCGCGGTGTCCCCTTCCTGATCAAGGACGTCGGCGGCCACGAGGCCGGGCGCCGGATCGAATTCGGCAGCCGCCTGTGCCAGGGCATGGTGGCGCAGGCGGACACCCACGTGGCCGAGCTGTTCCGTGCCGCCGGGCTCAACATCCTCGGCCGCAGCAACGCGCCGGAATACTCCATCGGCGGATCGACCGAGAACGCGCTCTACGGCAACACCTCGACGCCGTGGCGGCAGGGATACTCGGCCGGCGGCTCCACCGGCGGCGGCATGGCCGCGGTGGTCGCCGGCATGGTGCCGATCGCCCATGGCTCCGACATCGGCGGCTCGATTCGCGTCCCGGCGAGCTGGTGCGGCGGGGTGGGGCTGAAGCCGTCGCGCGGCCGCGTCTCGGCCGGCCCGCTCAGGGACGAGGGCGGCTGGGGCCTCGCCATGAACTTCGTGCAGACCATGACCGTGCGCGACGCGGCCGCCATGCTCGATTGCCTGGCGATCCCCCAGGTCGGCGATCCCTTCGCGATCCCGAAGCCGAAGAAGCCCTACGCCAAGTTGATCGGCGAGACGCCCAAGCCCCTGACCATCGCGCTGACCACGACGCCGGTGATGGACGCCCCGGTCGATCCCGAGGTCGCGGCGGCGGTCAACGTGGCGGCCCAGACCCTCAGCGCCATGGGCCATCGGGTCGAGGAGATCAAACCGGACTTCGACGGCGAGGAGGCGGCCCGGCGCATGCTGGACGTCTGGTTCTTCGGCTTCGACCTGACGCTCGAGGACTACGCGCGCCGCATGGGCCGGACCATCGGGCCCGACACCCTCGAACCGATCACGCTCCAGATCTACGAGCGATCGAAGTCCGTGGGCGCGAAGGCCTTCCTCGACGGCATCGCGTTCATGAACACGGCGCGGCGGCGGTTGGGCCGCGTCTTCGCCGAGCATGACGTCTGGTTGACGCCGACGACCGCATTGGTCGCGGAACGCCACGGCCTCTACAACCAGTCGCTCCAGGGCGTCGACGTGAAGGACTGGATCGTCAACGCCGACAAGCCGCTGCAGTTCTGCTTCCCGCACAACATCATGGGTACGCCGGCGATCTCGCTGCCGCTCGCCATGCATTCGACGGGCTTGCCGATCGGCGTTCAACTCGGCGGCCGGCCATCCGAGGACCACGTCGTGCTTCAGCTCGCGGCGGTGCTCGAGGCGGCCATGCCGTGGCGGAACCGCATCCCGCCCCTGCACGTGTCCCGCGCTTAGAGCCTTTTCCAGAGAACTGGGCACTGGTTCGCCTGGAAATGCCTCAGGGGTCCGCCGCCTCCTGCAGCTTGCGCCATCTGGCGACATTGCGATTGTGTTCGGCCAGGGTCGTGGCGAAGGCGTGGCCACCGGTGCCATCGGCCACGAAGTAGAGCTCGTCGGTGACCAAGGGGTGGGCCACCGCCATCAGGGCATCGGCGCCCGGATTGGCGATCGGACCAGGGGGCAGTCCCCGCACCTGATACGTGTTGTACGGACTGGCGACCTCCAGGTCGGCGCGGGTAAGGGCGCGGCTAAGGGGGCCGGCACCCTGGGTCAGGGCATAGGCGACGGTGGGGTCCGACTGCAACGGCATGCCCTGCCGCAGCCGATTGAGGAACACCCCGGCGATGCGCGCCCGCTCCGCCGCGACCCCGGTCTCCTTCTCCACGATCGAGGCGAGGACGAGGGCTGCCTCGGGCCCCGGCAAGGCGACGGTGGCATCGCGAGCGGCCCAGATCGCGGCGAGCTTGTCCGCCATGGCCGCGCGCATGCGTCCGATCAGACCGGCCCGCTCGTCACCCAAGGCGAAGTGGTAGGTCTCCGGCAGCAGGCTCCCTTCGGGCGGGGCCTCCCCCACCTCGCCGGTCAGCCCGTCGGCGGCCGCGACGATCGCCATGATCTCCCGGCTGGTCAGGCCCTCGGGCACGGTCAGCCGACGCACCACGGTGCGACCCTCGACCAGCATCGCCATGATCTCGAATCCGCTGACCCGGGGGGGAAACAGATACTCCCCGGCGCGCAACCGAGCCTGGGACCGGTGGAGGCGCACACCGGCGATGAACAGCATCGGCTGCTCGATCACGCCGGCCACCGCGAGCTGGGCGGCGATCGCCTTGAGGCCAGCCCCCTTGGGCAGCACGACGGTCGCCGCCGCGGGCGATGGCCCCGGCGCCCCGAACGAGTCGAGGGTCCAGCGATAGCCCACGGCCGCGAGCGCCACGAGCACGGCGAGGAGCGCCAGCGTGCGGCCGACGGCCCGACCCATGGGACGGTCAGGGAGCCTTGGAGAAGATCAGGCTGGCGTTGGTGCCGCCGAAACCGAAGGAGTTGGTGAGGGCGATATCGACGGTCCGCGCCTTGGCCTTGTGCGGCACCAGGTCGATATCGCAGCCCGGCGATGGATTGTCGAGGTTGAGCGTCGGCGGCACCACGTTGTTCTTCACCGCCAGGATGGTGAAGATCGCCTCGACGCTGCCGGCGGCGCCAAGCAGATGCCCGATCGACGACTTGGTCGATGACATCGACAGGGCGTACACCTTGTCGCCGAACAGGCGCTTGACGGCGCCAAGCTCGATCTCGTCCCCCAACGGCGTCGAGGTGCCGTGGGCATTGATGTAGTCGATGTCGCCCGGGGTCATGCCCGCGTCGGCGAGCGCCGCCGCCATCGAGCGAAAACCGCCGTCGCCGTCGTCGGATGGCGCGGTGATGTGATGGGCATCGCCGGACATGCCGTAGCCGATCACTTCGGCATAGATGGTGGCGCCCCGTGCCTTGGCGTGCTCCAGCTCCTCGAGCACGACGATCCCGGCACCCTCGCCCATGACGAAGCCGTCGCGATCCTTGTCCCACGGCCGCGATGCGCGCGGCGGGGTATCGTTGAAATTGGTCGACAGGGCCCTGGCCGCGGCAAACCCGGCGATGCCGATCCGGCACACGGTCGCTTCCGCCCCGCCGGCCACCATCACGTCGGCGTCGCCGTAGCCGATGATCCGGCTCGCATCGCCAAGCGCGTGGGCACCCGTGGAGCACGCCGTGACGACGGCGTGGTTAGGGCCCTTGAAGCCATGCCTGATCGAGACGTGGCCCGATGCCAGGTTGATGAGCGCCGACGGAATGAAGAACGGGCTCAGCCGTCGCGGACCCTTCTCGTGCAGGAGCACGGCGCCTTCGGCGATCGTCTTCAGCCCGCCGATGCCCGAGCCGATGATGACGCCGGTCCGCTCGCGATCCTTGTCGGCGGTGGGCTTCCAGCCGGAATCCTCGATCGCCTGCCCGGCCGCCGCCATGGCGTAGAGGATGAAATCATCCATCTTCCGCTGTTCCTTCGGCGGCACCCAGTCGTCCGGAATCAGGGCGTGCGGGGCGTTGCCGCGCGGCACCTGGGCCGCGACCTTGCATGGCAGATCGCCGATCTCGAAGTTCTCGATGCGGTGAATGCCGGAGTCACCGTTGAGCAACCGTTCCCATGTCGGGCGCACGCCGCAACCGAGTGGCGTGACCGCACCGAGTCCCGTGACGACAACCCGCCGGATTTCACGATTCCGGCAACCGTTCGAGGATCGTGGGGAACTACGGTGATCGGACATGGTGTCGTCCGGACTCCGAGACCGCGACTACTTCGCGTTCTCCTCGATGTAGCTGATCGCGTCCTTGATGGTCACGATCTTCTCCGCCACATCGTCCGGAATCTCACAGCCGAATTCTTCCTCGAAGGCCATCACCAGTTCGACGGTATCAAGGCTATCGGCGCCCAGATCGTCGATGATGTTGGCCGATTCGGTAACCTTGGCCTCGTCGACCCCGAGATGGTCGATGACGATCTTCTTCACGCGCGCAGCAACATCACTCATGAGGCGAACCCTCTTTTTCGTCCGTCCCTTGTTTCAGGAACCCCCCGCCCAGCGGTTGCCGGGTTGACGGGTCATGTAACATAGTTCGCCGGGCTTGGCGAGCGCCACGCCGGAGGCGCGGTTCCATCAATCAAATCATCGCCATGCCGCCGTTTACGTGGACCGTTTGACCGGTCACATAGGCGGCTTCCTGGCTGGCGAGAAAGAGGACGCATGCGGCCACGTCGGTGGGCGTCCCCAGGCGCCCCGCCGGAATGCGCGCCTGAATGGCCGACCGCTGCGCCTCGTTGAGCGCGTCGGTCATGGCCGTGGCGATGAAGCCGGGGGCCACGCAGTTGACCGTGACGCCGCGCTCGGCCACCTCCGCCGCCACGGCCTTCGACATGCCGACCAGGCCCGCCTTGGCGGCGGCGTAGTTGGCCTGGCCGGGATTGCCGGTGGCGCCGACGACCGAGGTGATGGTGACCACCCGTCCCCAACGCCGCTTGAGCATGCCGCGCAAGGCCGTCCGCGTGAGCCGAAACGCGGCTGTCAGGTCCACGTCGATCACCGTCTGCCAATCCTCGTCCTTCATCCGCAGCAGCAGCGTGTCGCGGGTGAGACCGGCATTGTTGACCAGGATATCAAGCGAGCCAAACGCCGCTTCGGCGCCCTTCACGAGGGCATCGCCCATCGCCGGATCGGCGAGATCGCCCGCGAACACCGTCGACTTGCCGCCAAGTTCCGCGGCCAGGGCGTCGAGTGCCGCCCGCTTGCGGCCGGTCAGGACGACCGTGGCACCCTGTCGGTGGAGGGTTCGCGCGATGGCACCGCCAAGTCCTCCGGATGCTCCGGTCACGAGCGCGACCCGCCCCGTCAGATCGAACATCGTCGCCTCCCCCCCTAGTACCGACTTTCGCGAGTTCCGGTGTCACCGCAGGTGACACCGGAGCCGCGAAATCGGTACAGACTCTTGATCCTGTACCCGAACACGGGCTTCGCGCCCGTGGCGCGAAACTCCGAGATCGGGTACTAGTGTCCCGATTCTGAAATTCGCCCTATCACGCTGCAACGCTCAAAGCGAACTTCGAAACCACGACACTAGAACGTCTTCATCAGTGCTTCGATATCCGCCGGTAGCGCCGCCGACATCGCCGCGAAGTCGCGGTCGATCCGCCTGACCAAGCCCGAAAGGATATTGCCGGTGCCAAGCTCGACGATGGTGTCGACCCCGGCCGACTTCATGGCGAGCACGCTTTCACGCCAGCGCACCGTCCCCGTGACCTGCTGCACCAGCAGCGTCCGCAGTCGTTCCGGGATCGTTTCCGGCTGGGCGGTGACGTTGGCGACGATGGGTAGCGCTGGCGTCGCGATCGTCGTGGTCGCCAACGCCTCGGCCATGGCATCGGCCGCGGGCCGCATCAGGGCGCAATGGAAGGGGGCGCTGACCACCAGTCGGATCGCCCGCTTGACGCCATGCTTGGCGGCGATGGACTCCGCCCGCTCGATCGCATGGACGGATCCGCTCAGCACGATTTGCCCGGGGCCATTGTCGTTGGCGACGTCGCAGACCTCACCGGCCGCCGCTTCGGCGGCGATCGTCTTGGCCACGTCGATCTCGGCGCCCAGCAACGCCGTCATCGCGCCCTCGCCCACTCCGACCGCAGCCTGCATGGCTTGACCGCGGCGGCGCAACAGACGCGCGGTCGCGGCGAGCGACAGCGCGCCCACGGCCACCAGGGCGCTGTATTCGCCCAACGAGTGGCCGGCGGCCAAGGCCCCGAAGCGTGCCAACGGCGCGCCAACCTCGGCTTCGATGACCCGGACGACGGCGATCGAGGACGCCATCAACGCCGGCTGAGCGTTCTCGGTCAGGGTCAGATCGGATTCGAGACCCTCGAACATCAGCTTGGCGAGCTTCTGCCCAAGGGCGTCATCGACCTCCTCGAAGACTTGGC
The DNA here is from genome assembly GCA_009694045.1 of Alphaproteobacteria bacterium. GTDB lineage: Bacteria > Pseudomonadota > Alphaproteobacteria > SP197 > SP197 > SHVY01. The sequence goes on from SHVY01000028.1 coordinate 27,086, forward strand.
GCGCCGCCGGGAAGGCCGCGGCCAAATCGCGTCCCATGCCGACCGTCTGGGACCCCTGGCCTGGGAAGACGAAGGCGCGGATCATTGATAAGGTATCGCTCCGGCGGGGAAAACGCGGCAGTGAACGGATTGGACCCGGCCCTGTCAAGCGGGCTTGCGCCGTCCAGCGATTTCGCTATAGTTCGCGGCTTCGACGGCGGACCTTGGCCTCCAGGGTCGTCGTCGTATTTACTTGTCGCCCGGTAACGGTTGCGGAGAGCGAGGGTCATGCCCTTCTACGAGAGCACGTTCATCGTGCGCCAGGACGTCGCGAGCCAGCAGGTCGAGGCCCTTGCCGCGACCCTGACGCAGTTGGTTCAGGACAATGGCGGCACGGTTGTCAAGACGGAGCACTGGGGCCTCAAGTCCCTCGCCTACCGGGTCAAGAAGAACCGCAAGGGCCACTACGTCATGTTCGGCCTGGACGCCCCCGCGGCGGCCGTCAAGGAGATGGAGCGGAACCTCGGCATCAACGAGGACGTGCTGCGCTACATGACGGTGCGGGTCGCGGAGATGGACGCCAATCCGACGGTCATGATGCAGGCGAAGCAGGGCAAGGACGATCGGCGGCGCGACGACCGGTTCCGTGACGACCGCTATCGTGAAGGCGGCTACAGGGCGCGCGATCGCGGCGCAGAGGGCGCGGACGTGGTCGAAGTCGTACCGCCAGGAGACGTGGTATGAGCATGGACGACCGTTCAACCGGTGGCGACCGTTCGGCGCCGACCAGCCCGGCGCGGCGACCCTTCTGGCGTCGGCGCAAGACCTGCCCGTTCTCGGGCGCGGGCGCGCCGAAGATCGACTACAAGGACGTGAAGCTGCTGCAGCGTTTCCTCTCGGAGCGCGGGAAGATCGTCCCCAGCCGCATCACCGCGGTCTCCGCCAAGAAGCAGCGTGAGCTGGCTCAGGCGATCAAGCGGGCCCGGAACCTCGCTCTGATCCCCTATATTCTTCGTTAGCTCGTTCTTCGGGTCGGGGTCCGGCCCATGATGCAGAATCTTGCCTTGGCCGTCTTCGCCGGCGGTGTCAGCGGGGTCTTGTACGCCTCGCTGATCACCGGCTCCGTTCTCGCCATGATTCTCGCCTATGTCGCGATGTTGCCGCTGCTCCTCATCGGCCTGACCCACGGTACCGTTGCCGTCGGCGTCGCCGGCTTGGCCGGGACCGCGGCGCTGGCCGTATTCGGCGAGTTGCCGTTGGCGATTTCCTTTGCCGTGGTGTTCTTCCTTCCCGCCACGGCGCTGATCCGACAGGCCTTGCTCAATCGACCGAACGCGGCGGGAAGCCAGGAATGGTACCCATCGGGTCTGATTCTCACCTGGCTCGGCGGGATCGCGATCGTCGTGTTCGGCGCGGCGGAACTCTACCTCCTGACCGACAGCGACGCTCTCGGGGGACTCTCGGCGACGGTCCGGGCGACCGTTGAACGCCTCGATCCGGCCAGTGCGCCCGCCGCGACAGACGAGTCGTTGCGGACCGTCGCCTTGTTCGTGCCCCTCATGGGTGCGTCCTGGATGATCATGGTGATCATCAACGGCGCGCTGGCCCAACTCATCGCCGGCCGCCTCGGGCGAAACCGGCGTCCCAGCGCGCCGTTGTCCGACGTGACGCTGCCCTCGGCGTTTGGCCTTGTCCTGGCGGCAAGCGGAGCGGCCTTGTGGCTGGCGGACGGCGTGATCGGCTATCTGAGCGCCTTGATCGCGGCGGTGGCGACGACGACCCTGCTGCTGCAGGGGCTGGCCGTCGTGCATGGCGTGTTGCGATCGCGCCCCTGGCGTGGATTGGGGCTGGCGGGATTCTACCTGGCTCTGCTAATTCTTAGCCAATTCCTGGCACCCGTCGTCGTGCTGCTCGGCCTCGTCGAGCCCTGGGCGCGGCTGCGTGAACGGTTCGGTTCAGTTCCCGGCGTAAAGCCCGGGTAAGGAGGAACGATGGATATCATCCTGTTGGAGCGGGTCGAGAAGCTCGGCAACCTCGGCGACGTCGTCAAGGTCAAGCCGGGCTATGCGCGGAACTTCCTGTTGCCGAAGGGCAAGGCCCTGCGGGCAACCGAGTCCAACCGCAAGCGCTTCGAGACGGAGCGGGGCGAACGCGAGAATGCCAACGCCCAGCGCCGGACGGGCGCCCAGGGCGCCGCGACGAAGGTCGCGGATGCAAGCTGCATCGTCATCCGCCAGGCGAGCGAGAGCCTTCAGCTCTACGGCTCGGTGACGGCGCGCGATGTCGCCGTGGCGTTGACCGAAGGCGGCGCCAACGTAAGTCGTCACCAGGTCATCCTCGATCGGGCGATCAAGACCCTGGGTCTGCACCGGGTGCGCGTCGCCCTGCACCCCGAGGTCATCATCCAGGTGACGGTCAACGTCGCCCGGTCGGTTGACGAAGCGGCGACCCAGACGAGGACCGGTTTGGCCGGCGGTGGTCCCCAGGTTCCCGAGGAAACGGCCGGAACCACCACCGAGGATGAGGGCGAGGATGATGACGCATCGAGCGAGCCCGCCGCGAGTTAGAGCGGCGTCATGGCTCGAATCGCGTTGACACGGCTCGAGCTCATAAGCCGACCCTAATCCGAACCAAAGAGGTTGTTGAGGCCTTCCGCCACCCCGCCGGCCACGCCTTCGACTGCCTCGCCAACCTCGCCGCCCACGTCCTCGATCACGGCCTCGGCCTCCTCGACACTCGGGATGACGGAGGATTTGACCGCGGCAGGTTGGCTTTCGATCGCGGCGGCGCAGGCGTTGCCGCCACTCTCGCCGCCCCCGCCCAGCGCGGCCATGGCCCCCAACGCGGCCAAGGGATTGAATGCGGTACCCGCGATCTTCGCCGCCGCCAGGGCGGCGCCGGCCGGATCCGGCGTCACCGACGGGTTCTTCAACGTGCCCCCGACGTTGAACGGGATCGCCAGACTCACGAGCGCGGTCTGGCTTGAGCTTGTGTCGAACTGCATGTTCAGCGTCTCATCGCGCAGGTCGATGGTACCCGTCCCGGCCACGGCAAAGGTCCGAGCATCGATCACCTGGGCATCGCTGGTGGCGACGCCGCCCGCGATCGCGAAGCGGCTGACGATGCAGTTGAGGGGGGTCTCGTCCTTTCCGCCGAACAGCGGCCCCATGACGTCCCCGAGGCCGACGGCAACGACGGCAAGCAGTTGGTTGTCGATCGTCCCCTTGTCGCCAGTGATCTCGGTGCGGCCATCGAGGGTGCGGGCGATCGCCCGGGGCGTGGTCCCCGCCCCCGCAAGGTCGATGGCGATGTCGACGGTTCCCGCCACCTTGTCGGTGACGCCATAGGTCTTGGCGAGCTGACCATAGTCGAGGTCGTCGACGGTGGTCTTGAACGTCAGTCTGGTCGCCTCCGCGCCGACGTCGAGGGCCAGGGAACCGGCAATCGTGCCCCCGCCGTACCTTGCCGTGAACGGATCGACGGAAAGGCTTCCGCCCGCCACGGTCAGCGTCATCGCCAGATCGTTGACGGTGGTCTTGTCGTCGATCTCGAGTGCCCCAACCGCGACGGTGAGGTCAGCGTCGAACGCCGCCAGCGCGTCCAGCGGCAGGGGCGTGTCCAGGATGACGTAGGGCGAAGTCACGTCCGGCGCGGCCTGGTCACCGCCCGCGGTGCCAAGATCGGCAAGGTCGATCGTGGTCGCCGTAAGGGAGGCCGTGAAGCGCGGGCGTTCACCACCCAAGGCGATCCCGAGGTCGCCGGCCAGATCGGAACCACCGAACCTGGCGGCGAAACCCGCCACCGTGAAGGCGTCCCCGTCGGCGCCGAGGTGTCCCTTCACGTCGTAGGGCCCGATCATCGGCAGGGGCGACCCCGACAGAGCGGAAAGGTCGGCCAGGCTGGCGCCCGTCGCGGCGATGTCGAGATCGGGCTTCGCGTCCACGATCCGGCCGCTGGCCTTGAAGACCGCGCCCGCCACCCCGAGCTCGATCTCGAGAGGAATGGGTGCGCCGGACAGGAGGGCGGCGAGATCGCCGACCTTGCCGCTGATCGTGAACGGCGTCCCGCCGTACGCACCGTCGCCGGCGATGGTGAGGAAGCCGTCGATCTGGCGGATCGATGCCTCGTTGAGCCAAAGTTCCATGACGTGACCGGTGCGGCCGTCGCGGTAGGTGAGCTTGCTGTCGCGCAGCATGAGCTCATCGATCCGCGGAATCGTTCCCGCGCCACCCTCGCTCGCGCCTGTCGCTGCGGAATCGGACGGGGCAAAGGACCAGTTGCCGATGCCCTCCGCATCGGTTTCGAGCAATACGTCGGCGCCGTCCAGAACCAGGCGATTGACCTTGATCTCTCCCGATAGCAGCGGAATCGCGCTCACTTCGAGGGCAAAACCCGCGAGAGTCGCCATGTCGGGCCGGCTGCCCCAGGACGCGTTGCCGAACCGAACGTCGGTGACCTCGATCGAGGGATGGAGCGAAATCGCCAGGTCGATATCCCCGGCAAGCACCAAGTCGCGCCCGGTCGCGTCCTTGGCGCCGTCTTGGATCAGGGCACGCATCTGTTCCACGTCGAATCGCGCGAGCAGGACGTAGCCGATGGCCGCTGTGCCGATGACCAGGGCCGCCAGCCCCATTCCCACCCATTTCAGCGCTTTCATGACCCGATCATCCCCTGCTCCCGCCACGCTCTAGCACATTGCGTGACCCCCGATCAGACTGTAAAGTTTGCCGAATATCGTGGACGTGGTTTCGGTCTAGGACGCTCGAATCCATCAATGAAACCGCGAAATTGGGGAGGAAATCGCGATGCTGATCGAGCATCTGCTGCGCGATGTCGTACGCAAGGGTAGTCTCCACGTCGTCGACTCGAATGGACGAACCCACCGGTACGGGCCGGATGACGGCTCGACCCCGGTGGTGATGCGGGTTCGCGATCGGTGGACGGAACTTCGCTTGCTTCTCAATCCGCTGGTCAACGCCGGCGAGGCCTACATGGACGGCGGCATCGAGATCCTGCAAGGCAGCCTGCGGGAATGGATGGCGCTGTGCTACGAGAACTTCGAGTTGGCGAGCCAGCGGCGCCAATCGCTGCGGGTACGCAATGCCGTGGGGCGCGCCTTTCGGTTCGTCACCCAGCACAACCCCGTGGGGCTGGCGCGCAAGCATGTCGCCCACCACTACGATCTGTCCGGCGAGCTGTTCGATCTTATCCTCGACACCGACCGCCAGTACTCCTGCGCCTATTTCCCGACGCCAGGCACGTCGCTAGAACAGGCTCAGGACGCGAAGAAGCGCCACATCGCCGCCAAGCTCTTGCTGAAGCCCGGGATGCGGGTCCTGGACATCGGCTCGGGGTGGGGCGGACTCGCGCTCTACCTCGCGCGCGCGGCGCAGGTGCACGTGACCGGGGTGACACTGTCGATCGAGCAGCAACAGGCGGCGACGGCACGCGCCAAGGCCGCGGGACTCTCCGATCGGGTGCAATTCCACCTGCGCGACTATCGCGAGGAGAGTGGCCAATTCGACCGCATCGTCTCGGTCGGGATGTTCGAACACGTGGGCGTCAAGCATTTCAGTGAATTTTTCGCCAAGTTGCGTGGGCTCCTGGCCGAAGACGGCATCGCCCTGCTGCACGCGATCGGGCGGTTCGACGGCCCCGGCGCGACCAACCCCTGGCTGCGCAAGTACATCTTCCCCGGCGGCTACGCCCCGGCACTGTCCGAGGTGACGGCCGCGATCGAGCGATCACGGCTGCTGCTCACCGATGTGGAGATTCTGCGGCTGCACTACGCCGAGACTATCAAGGAATGGTCGCGGCGGTTCGCCAGGCACCGGGACCGTGTGAAGTCCATGTACGATGAGCGCTTCTGTCGGATGTGGGAGTTCTACCTGGCCGGCTGCGAGATGTCGTTCCGCCATGGCGGGCAGATGGTGTTCCAAATCCAGATCGCCCGCTCGCTCGGCGCCGTGCCGCTCACCCGCGACTACATCGGCTCCTGGGAACACGTCTACGCCCAGGCGGCGGAGTAGCTCCACCAACACCAGAGCCGGTTTCAGCCATGCCGTCTGTCGCTCCGCGTGTCGCCCTGAAGAGTTCGGCCCTCCTGGGCGAGACACCCGTATGGAGCGAAGGCGAACAGAGGCTCTACTGGATCGATTCGACGGCGGCGACGATCCATCGATTCGACCCCGCCACGGGCCGCGACGAAACCCTGCCGGTGACGCTCACCGGCTACCTCGGCGCCATGGCATTGATCTCGGGCGGTGGCCTGCTGGCCCTCTGCGGCAAGCGACTGTTGCGAGTCTCGGGAAGCGCGGCCGAGCCAATCGCCGATGTGGAGGCCAACCTGCCGGACAATCTGCCGAACGACGGCAAGGTTGACCCGCAAGGGCGCTTCTGGTTCGGCACCATGCACGGGTCGGTGAGCCAGCCGACGGGCAATCTCTACAGCTACGATCGCAGCCACGGGCTGCATCGCCACGACGGCGGTTTCGCTTGCTCGAACGGCATGGCCTGGAACCCTGACGGTCGCACCTTCTATTTCGTCGACATGATGCCGGGCACCATCCTGGCCTATGAATTCGATGGCCAGGCCGGCAGCCTGGGCAAGCGCCGCATCTTCGTCAGCATCGATCCCAAGGAAGGCGAGCCGGACGGCATCTGCTGCGATGCCGCGGGCGGGGTCTGGGTGGCCCACTGGGACGGCGGATGCGTGACCCGCTACGACCCCCGAGCGGACAGCGCACCAAGAAGGTCACGCTTCCCGTGCCGCGCCCGACCTGCCCGATTTTTGGTGGTCGCGGTCTGGCGACTCTCTACGTCACGTCGTCGAGCGATGGCCAGTCGGGCAAGGCGCCCCTCTCGGGATCGATCTTCGCCTGGGAGCCGGCGATCCCCGGCCTGCCCGTGGCAAGCTTCGCGGGGTAAGCCCCGAGGCATCGCGACTCGGCGGTGGAATGGCGGCGCCGGGGATAGCCGCGATGACTAGAAACGGCGGGTTGGGGTGCCGACCATGGGCGCCGGCGCCGCTGGCCCGCAGCCCCGGGGAACGCCGCTTTTCCACGCAGTTCACAGCCTGGGGATGGATTCCTCCACCGCCTTGCACAGGACCGAACCGGCCGTCACGCTTCTATGCGGGGGCGGATCGGATTAACGTTCGGCGATGGATCCCATTCGTCAGGTGGCCGCCCTCGCCGCCCTCGCCGGCGGCGAGGCGCGGCCGCAGGTGCGCGCGCAACCCCACAACCTGGAGCTGGAACAGGCGCTTCTCGGCGCGCTGCTGGTCAACAATGGAGCGGTGGAGCGGGTCAGCGGCTTCCTTACGCCCGAGAACTTCTACCACCCCGTTCATGGCCGCATCTTCGAGGCGATCCAGCGTCTGGTGGAGCGCGGCCAGATCGCCGATCCCATCACCCTCAAGAGCTACTTCGAGCAGGACGCCGCGCTGGCCGACATCGGCGGCACCGATTATCTGGCGCGGCTGGCCGGATCGGCCATCAACATCATCAATACCGGCGATTACGGGCGGCAGATCCACGACCTCTTCCTGCGTCGCTCGCTGATCATCGTCGGCGAGGACATCGTCACCACCGCCTTCGATTTCCAGGTCGACGCGCCGGCGACCATGCAGATCGAGGCCGCCGAGCAGCGGCTGTTCGACTTGGCGGAGCGTGGCGAGATCGAGGGCGGGTTCGTGCCGCTGTCGAAGTCCCTCACCGAAGCGGTGAGGGTCGCCGAACGGGCGTACAAGCGCGAGAGCCGGATCACCGGGGTGGGGTCGGGTCTCATCGACCTCGACAACCTGCTGGGCGGCTTCCATCCCTCCGATCTGATCATCATCGCCGGCCGGCCGGGCATGGGGAAATCATCGCTCGCCACCAACATCGCCTTCAACGCCGCCAGGGCGTACCGCACGGAGACCGGCGACGACGGCCGGCCGCAGACGGCGGACGGGGCCGTGATCGGATTCTTTTCCCTTGAGATGTCGGCCGAGCAGCTCGCCGCCCGCATGCTGTCCGAGGAATCCCAGGTATCGTCGGACCACCTGCGTCGGGGCCAGCTTCGCCCGGAAGAATGGGAGAACCTGGTGGCCGCGAGCCAAAGCCTGAGCCGAGTACCGTTCTTCATCGACGACACGCCAGCCCTGTCGGTGGCGGCGCTGCGGACCCGCGCGCGGCGGCTGAAGCGGGTGCACAACATGTCGCTGATCGTGGTCGATTATCTGCAGCTGGTGCGGCCGAGCGGCACCCGCAACAACGACGGCCGGGTGCAGGAGGTGGCCGAGATCACGCAAGGGTTGAAGGCGATGGCCAAGGAGCTGGACGTGCCGGTGATCGCGCTGTCGCAGCTCTCCCGCGCCGTGGAAAGCCGCGAGGACAAGCGGCCTCAGCTCTCGGACCTGCGGGAATCGGGCACCATCGAGCAGGACGCCGACCTGGTGCTGTTCATCTACCGCGAGGATTATTACCTGGAACGTGCGGCGCCGCAGCCCAAGCCCGGCGAGGACGAATCGACGACCCTGCACCAGGATCGCTACCACAAGTGGCAGCAGCGCCTGGAGCAGGTGAAAGGTACCACCGAGATCCTGGTGGCGAAGAACCGGCACGGCCCGACCGGCGGGGTCAAGCTCCATTTCGAGAGCCGCACGACCCGATTCGGCAACCTGGAGACCCGCTACGGTTCAGGCAACGTCCCTGCTTGACCGGGCCGGCGCCCTGCTGGTCATCGACCTGGGCGCCATCGTCGCCAATTGGCGGATACTGGTGGCGCGCCTCGATGTTGGCGTGCGCTGTGCCGCGACGATCAAGGCCGACGCCTATGGGTTGGGCGCCGAGGCGATCGGCCAGGCGCTCGCACGGGCCGGCTGCAGGGACTTCGTCGTCGCCACCCTGGACGAGGGCCTGGCCGTGCGCCGCGTGCTGCCGGCGGCGACCATCTATGTCCTGCTCGGCCCAATGCCCGGGAGCGAAGCGCAGTTCGTCGCGGCGGGACTGACCCCGGTTCTCAACACCATCGCTCAGGTCACGGCATGGCGTGATCGCGGGCCGGCGGCCCTGCACGTCGATACCGGCATGAACCGCCTCGGGATGCCGCTTCGCGACTTCGATCGCCTGGCCGCCGACGGGACGTTCACCCGGTCGCCGCCCTGCTTGGTGATGAGTCATCTGGCCCGGGCCGATGAACCCGGAGAGGCCATGAACGAGGCGCAACGGCGGCTGTTCGCCGGCGTGCGCCGCCACCTGCCGGGCGTACCGGCGAGCTTCGCCAACTCGGCCGGCATCTTCCTGGGTGCGCAATACCACCATGATCTCGCCCGCCCGGGCTATGCCATCTTCGGCGGAAACCCGCTTCACCCGCGGCCATCTCCGATGCATCATGTTATTGAATTAAAAGCGAAAATCATTCAGGTTCGTAGCGTTGACAGGGGTGAGTCGGTTGGTTACGGTGCGGCCCATCGTCCATCCGGCCCCGCTTTGATCGCCACTCTGGTGGTCGGGTACGCAGACGGAGTTCGCCGGAGCTTGGGGGGTCGTGGCGTGGCCTACGTCGGAGATCGGGCGGTACCCATCGTCGGCCGGGTGTCCATGGATCTCGTCACCCTTGATGTATCGACGCTGCCCCCGATGGAGGTGTCGGTCGGAACCGAGGTCGAGCTGATCGGCGCGCACAACACCATCGATCGGATCGCGGACGCGGCCGGAACCATCGGCTTCGAGATTCTCACGGGTCTCGGTCGACGAGTACCCCGGAGCTACGTCGGGGCGGAGCCATGAACCCGATCGCCGCCATCGGCCGCGTCTTTCTGTTCTTCCTCGCGGCCACGGGACGGCTCGCCCTGTTCGCGGGCAGCGCCGTTTTCCATGCGGTCAAGCCGCCGATCTATCCCCGCCTGATCGGGCGGCAGATGGTGGAGATCGGCTACTTCTCGCTGCCGGTCGTTGGCCTTACCGCGATCTTCAGCGGCATGGTTCTGGCGCTGCAAAGCTACACCGGGTTCCAGCGGTTCGAGGCGGAAAGCGCCATTGCCACGGTCGTGGTCCTATCCATGACCCGCGAGCTCGGGCCCGTGCTGGCGGGGCTGATGGTGGCGGGTCGCGTGGGCGCCGCCATGGCCGCCGAGATCGGCACCATGCGGGTGACCGAACAGATCGACGCCCTGACGACGTTGTCGACCAACCCGTTCAAGTACCTGGTCGCGCCGCGCCTGATCGCCGGGACGATCATGCTGCCGCTGCTGGTGATGGTCGCCGACGTCATCGGGGTCATGGGCGGCTACCTGGTCGCCGTCCACAAACTGGACTTCGGGCCGATCGCCTATCTGGAGAACACCTGGGAGCATCTGGAGACCCAGGACGTGGTCTCGGGGCTGGTGAAGGCGGCGGCGTTCGGGTTTCTCATCGCCCTGATGGGCTGCTACCACGGCTACCACAGCCGCGGCGGAGCCCAAGGGGTCGGCAACGCGACGACCAACGCGGTGGTGTCGGCCTCGATCCTGATCCTCACCTCGAATTACCTGATCACCGAGGCGTTCTTCTCGCGATGAATGCCGCGATCCCCAAGATTCGAATCCGCGGCCTGGCCAAGTCGTTCGGCCCGAAGGTGGTCCTCCAGAACCTGGATCTGGACGTCACGTCGGGCGAATCTCTGGTGGTGATCGGCGGGTCCGGGTCCGGCAAGTCGGTCTTGCTGAAGTGCATCCTCGGCCTCCTCGAGGTCGACGCCGGGACGGTCGAGGTCGATGGCATCGACGTGACCCGGTTGCGCGGATCCCAGCGCGACGCGCTGCTGCGCAAATTCGGCATGCTGTTCCAGAGCGCCGCCCTGTTCGACAGCTTGGCGGTGTGGGAAAACGTGGCGTTTCCCCTGATCCAAGGCCGCCGCATGGAACGCCGGGCGGCGCGGGACGTGGCCCTTGCCAAGCTTGGCGCGGTCGGGCTCGGAGCCGACGTCGGTGCTCTCAACCCCGCCGAGCTGTCGGGCGGCATGCGCAAGCGCGTCGGCCTGGCCCGTGCCATCGCCTGCGAACCCGAAATCATCTTCTTCGACGAGCCGACCACCGGGCTCGATCCGATCATGGCGGACGTGATCAACGATCTGATCCTCAAGTGCACGCGCGAGATGGGGGTGACGGCGTTGTCGATCACCCATGACATGGCGAGTGCGCGCAAGATCGCGAACCGGGTCGCCATGCTGCATGACGGCCGGATCATCTGGCATGGGCCGGTGGCGACGATCGACGCCAACGGCAATGCCCACGTCGACCAGTTCATCCACGGCCGCGCCGAGGGCCCCATCCAGATGGCCGTGCTGCACCCGTGATCGAGCGCGGGACCCCGTAGTGGCGGTGGCGCATCGCACCTTCGTCTGCCAGGCGTGCGGCGCCGGGCACCGGAAGTGGGCCGGCCAATGCGAAGCCTGCGGCGCCTGGAACTCGGTGACCGAGGAGGCGCCCAGGGAGCGCGCGCCGAAGGGGCTCGGGGCCAAGCGCGGGCGCGCGCTGGACCTGCAGACCCTGGCGAGCGCCGCGCCCCCGCCGCCGCGGTTGCCGACCGGCATGCCCGAGCTCGACCGTGTGTTCGGCGGCGGGCTGGTGCCCGGATCGGCGCTGCTGCTGGGTGGCGATCCGGGTATCGGCAAGTCGACGCTCGCGCTGCAGGCCGCGGCGGCCCTCGCCGGTCGCGGGGCCGCCTGCGTCTATCTGTCCGGCGAAGAGGCGGTCGATCAGGTGCGGCTCCGGGCCGGCCGGTTGGGACTCGCCGGCGCGACCATGGCCCTGGCCGCCGCAACCAACGTCGGCGACATCATCACCACCCTCGAAGGCGGGAAACGCGTGGATTTTGTGGTCGTCGATTCGATTCAGACGATGTATCTGGAGCAGATCGATGCGGCGCCGGGGACCGTGGGCCAAGTGCGGGCCGCGGCCCACGAGCTGATCCGTTGGGCCAAGCGGCAGGGCGCGGTCGTCTTGTTGATCGGGCACGTGACCAAGGAGGGGCTGATCGCCGGACCCCGGGTTCTCGAGCACATGGTCGATACGGTGCTCTACTTCGAGGGCGAACGCGGCCACCAGTTCCGCATCCTGCGCGCGGTCAAGAACCGGTTCGGGGCGACCGATGAGATCGGCGTGTTCGCCATGTCGGACCGCGGCCTGGAGGAGGTCGCCAACCCATCGTCCCTGTTCCTCGGCCAGCGCCGCGAGGACGTGACCGGGTCGGCCGTCTTCGCCGGCATCGAGGGGACGCGGCCGATCCTGGTGGAGATTCAGGCCCTGGTGGCGCCGGCGCCGCCGGGCACGCCGCGCCGCGCCGTGGTGGGTTGGGATTCCGGTCGGCTCGCCATGTTGTTGGCGGTGCTGGACGCCCGCTGCGGGCTTGCGCTGGGGACCAGCGATGTCTATCTCAACGTTGCCGGCGGCCTGCGGATCTCCGAGCCGGCGGCGGATCTAGCGGTGGCGGCCGCCCTGGTTTCCTCCCTCGCCGCCGTGCCCGTGCCGGCAACGACCGTGGTGTTCGGCGAAGTCGGTTTGTCGGGGGAAGTCCGCCCGGTATCGCAGATGGACGCACGGCTGAAGGAGGCCGGAAAGCTGGGCTTTCGTCGGGCCATCACCCCACCGGGTCCGGCCCTGGCCGGCATCGAACGGTTCGAGATCGGCGCGCTTTCGGACCTGGTCGATCGCATTCGCGGACCACGACGCAAGGGTTCGGGTCATGGCTGACCTGCCGATCAATCTGCTGGACCTGATCGTCCTTGGCGTCCTGGTGCTGTCGGCCGTGCTCGCCTTCGCCCGCGGCTTCACCCGCGAGGTGTTCGCCGTCGCCTCCTGGGCCGCCGCCGGTGGGGCGACGTGGGCCTTGTTCCAGTTGAATCCGGTCGAGCCATTCTGGCGGGCCTGGGTACAACCCGACGACCTGGCGGACGCCATCGCTGGGCTGGTGGTGTTCCTGATCGTCCTGGTGATCGCCACCCTGATCGCCAGGACGATCGCCCATGCGATCGCGAGATCGGCGCTTGGACCGCTGGACCGCTCGCTCGGGTTCGTGTTCGGGCTGGCACGGGGCGCCTTCATCGCCTGCCTCGCGTACCTGGTGATGGAACACCTGATGCCGGCCGAGGAACGCCCGCCCTGGATCGCCACGGCCAAGTCCACACCCCTGCTGACCAAGGGATCGTCCTGGTTGCTGGGCTTCGCGCCCGAGGAGTTCCGCGAACAGGCGGTGGAGGGCGTCGATAGCGCCGCCGAGGAGGCCCGCAAGGCCGCCGAGGCGAAGAAGCTGTTCGACGAGCTGGCGTCGCCGCCGCCGGCAACGCAAGGGGATGCTGGCGCCGAGGGCGATGTCGGCTATAAGAACGCCGACCGTAAGGAACTTGAGCGCCTGTTCGAGGTCACGCCATGAACGCGCTGCCGAATCTACCCCTCGACAAGTTCCGCGACGAGTGCGGCATCTTCGGCATCTTCGGGCACGACGAGGCGTCCGCGCACACCGCGCTTGGACTCCATGCCCTGCAGCACCGCGGGCAGGAAGCCTGCGGCGTGGTTTCCTTCGATGGCGAACATTTCCACACCCATCGCGGCCTAGGGCTGGTCAGCGACAACTTCAACGCTCCGCACGTCATGACCCAACTGCGGGGTTCCGCCGCTATCGGCCACGTCCGCTACGCCACGACCGGCGAAACCATCCTGCGCAACGTGCAGCCGTTGTTCGTCGATATCGCCGGCGGCGGCCTGGCCATCGCCCACAACGGCAACCTGACCAACGCCGTGGACCTGCGCGACCAACTGGCCGAGCGCGGCAGCCTGTTCCAATCGACCCTGGACACCGAGGTGATCGTGCATCTGGCCGCCGTCAGCCGGTTCAGCCACATGGTGGACCGCCTGGTGGACGCGCTGAACCGGGTGATCGGAGCCTACGCCCTGGTGGCCTTGACCAACGACGGGCTGATCGGCGTGCGCGACCCCCTGGGGGTCCGGCCTCTGGTCATCGGCCAGATGGACGGAGCCACGATCCTCGCGTCGGAGACCTGCGCGCTCGACATCCTTGGCGCCACCTTCGTGCGCGACGTGGCGCCGGGGGAGCTGGTGGTGATCGACGCGGCCGGGACCCACAGCATGCGGCCGTTTCGCAAGCAGGCGCACAAGTTCTGCGTGTTCGAGTACATCTACTTCGCGCGACCCGACAGCCGGGTCGAAGGCCGCAGCGTCTACGAGCTGCGCAAGCGCATGGGGGTCGAGCTCGCCCGCGAGAACGGGGTCCCGGCCGACGTGGTGGTGCCTGTGCCCGATTCGGGAGTGCCCGCGGCCCTCGGCTATGCCGCCGAGACGGGGCTTCCGTTCGACCTCGGCATCATCCGCAACCACTACGTCGGCCGTACGTTCATCGAACCGACCGACAGCATCCGCCATCTCGGCGTCAAGCTGAAGCACAACGCCAACCGCGCGGGACTCGAGGGCAAGCGGGTCGTCCTGATCGACGATTCGATCGTGCGTGGCACGACCTCGATCAAGATCGTCGAGATGGTCCGGAACGCCGGTGCCACCGAGGTCCACATGCGCATCGCCAGCCCGCCGACCACGCACTCCTGCTTCTATGGGGTCGACACGCCGCGTCGGAAGGAACTGTTGGCCTCGCGCATGGACGTGCCTGGCATGGCGCGCTACATCGGCGTCGATAGCCTCGCGTTCCTCTCCCTCGATGGCCTCTATCGCGCCGCGCACGGGGAGGCCAGGGATTCGTCCGCGGCGCAGTTCTGCGACGCCTGCCTGACGGGCGAATACCCGATCCCGCTGATCGACCACGATGGCGGCACGGCGGCGCGCCAGCTCTCGCTCCTCGAAGATCACGGTTGATGG